>JAAWAY010000203.1 GCA_022792415.1 Eggerthellaceae bacterium
GCCCTCGCCGAGGGTGAGCAGCTTGGAAAGGAATCCCATGGACGTTGTCCTCTTTCTCTTGACGCGGGTACCGGTCCTCATCAGGGGCGCCGCCAGCCGGGCCGCGCCTTCGCATATGTGCTTGGGAATGTATCACAGCCCGGCGCCCGCGGCGGGAATTACACACAGCTAACAGGGAACGGGCGCCGGGGCGCCGGGGCGCGCGGGGCTACACGTCCACCTCCTCCTCGATGACGCTGCGGTAGAGCGCCAGCAGGCGCTGGGAAGGGTCGATGCCCAGCTCCTCGGCCAGGTACGCGCGGCAGGCGAAGTACGTCTCTAGGGCCGCCGCGCGCTGCCCGGCGGCTATCTGCGCCTGCATCTGCGCCGCATAGGCGTCCTCGCGGCCGCTGTCGCGCCGCAGGGCCTCGCGGGCGAACCACAGCGCCCCGCGCACCTCCCCCTCCTGCGCCAGGCGCTCCGAGGCCGCCACCAGCGCGTCGGACAGCTCGGTGCGGTAGCGCAGTCTCAGCGCCGCCACCAGGTCGCTGTCCTGCTCGCAGGGCAGCAGGTCGTCGGCGTAGGCGCCGCGCACCTGGGCGTACAGGTCCTCCCACCCGTCGAGCGAAGCCCGCCCGAACAGCAGCTTGCGGCACAGCGCCTCGAAGCCGGTGACGTCGCACTCCACCAGGCGCCCGTCGAGGCGGCAGCCCCACTCGTCGCGCAGCAGGTACGGGCAGCCGCCGTCCACCGACAGCACGCGCGTGAGGTGCGACCAGGTGGAGGACAGGTTCTTGCGCGCCAGGCGCAGGTCGCTGCCCGGCCACAGCGCCTCGGCCAGCGTGTCGAGGGCCAGGTCGCTGCCGCGTCGCAGCACCAGGATGGCGAGCAGCGTCCTGCCCTTGCGCTTCCCGAGCGCGATCATGTCGACGGGACGGTCCCCGACGCGCACGCTCATGCCGCCGAACAGCCCCACGTGCAGCACCGGCGGCATGGCCTGGTCGGCGGCGGGCGCGGTGCCGGGCGCGGGGCGGTCGTCGCGGAAGGGGTCGGGGTGGGTGCGCCGCCAGTCGGCCGTGCGGCGCTGCCGCGCCTCGCGCTCCAGGCGGTAGGCCCGCCGCTCGGCCCGCTGGAAGGCCTCGGCGGCGCGCAGGGCCCCCACGAGCGCCGATGACGGGGCGACGCCGTCGTCGGGCCGGCGGCTCGCCACGGCGGCCAGCTGCCGCCCCGCCTCGAGCTCCGCCCAGCCCAGGGTGCCTCCCGCGGCCCGTCCCTCCAGGTGCGCGAGCGCCCAGGCCGCCGGCGCACCGGCCCCGCCCGCCTCCATCACCCACCCCGCCGCGACGAGGAGCGCGCCCTCGCACCCGCGGCTGCCGTCGAACGCGGCGACGCAGTCCTCCCACGCCCGCTGCGCCGCCGCGACGTCGGGCAGGGCGCGGCCCACCAGCGCCAGGACCGACCACGGATCGGGCGGACGGGGCGCGCCCGGGTCGGCCAGCAGCGGCGCGAGCCCGTCGCGCGCCCGCGCACGGCCCTCCTCGTCCCCCTGGCGCAGCACGAGCGCGGCAGCCCCCAGCCGCACGGCGGCGGGCGCGGCGGATCCCAACGCCCGACGCCCCAGCGTGTCGGCGGCGGGGCCGTCCCCCATCGCGGCGGCGGCCCACCCGGCCGCCACGGACAGGGCGGCGCGATCCGGCTGGGCCTTGTGGGACAGCCGCGCGTACAGCGCGCTGACGGCGCGCCCGTGCCCCGCGCACGTCATCTCCCAGCCCCGCGCGGCCAGCCACGACCCGCAGCCCGCGCGGGACGCGAGCGCGTCCATGAGCTCGGATGCGCGCAGGCAGGCGCCGCGGGCCAGCAGCGCGTCGGCCAGCCGCCCCGCCAGCGCGTCGACGTCCCCCGGCACCGACGCGGCGGCCACGGCCCGTCGCATGCCGCCCAGCATCACCACGAGGGAGGGCACGTCCACGGGCGCGGCGCGGTACTGGCGCTCCGCGCCGTCCACGCCGGCGAAGGGGTAGCCCTCCTCAAGCAGCCGGGCCACCTCGTCCGCGCGCCGCGCCGGCAGGAAGGCCGCCAGGTCGTCGAGCGACCCCGCGCCCAGCGCCAGCGTCACGAGCAGCCCCAGCAGCACGTCGGCCGGCAGCTCCTCGCGCCGCACGCCCGCCGCCAGGACGCGCGAGCCCTCGGCGCCCCACCGCAGACACGCCACGCGGGCGGCCGGGGGCCAGCGAGCCGGGTCGGCCTCGTCGTCATCCCCGTCGACCAGGCGCAGGCGGCTCTCCTCCTCGCTGAGCAGCAGGTCGCGGCCGTCCAGCAGCACGCGGTCCCGCTCGGCGCCCCCATAGGCATCCGCCGACGGCGCGCAGGTGACCATCACCTCGCACCCCGCCGCGACCAGGTCGTCCACCAGCGTCGCCAGGCAGGCGGCGCGCTCGCCGTCGAGGGGCGGCAGGGCGTCGAGCACCACCAGCCGGGCGTCGCCCGCATCCGCCACGGCAGGCGCGATGACCCCGGCGTCCAGGTCGCGCAGGAAGCAGGGGGACCGGCAGCTGATCCAGAACACGCGGCGGAACCCGAACACGGTCTCGGCGTACTCGGCGGCCACGGCCGTCTTGCCGAACCCGTCGGGCGCCACGATGAAGCGCGGGACGTGGCGCGAGCGCAAGAGGCGCGCGATGAGGTCGGGGCGCGGGACGTGGCGCAGCGGCAGCAGCCCGTCGGGGCGCTGCCCGCTGCAGAGGGAGGACTTGACGAAGGAGGACATGGCGACGTTCCTCTCCGCGGGGCCCCGGTTTTGCGACAGCCGCCATGGTAGGGGCGCCCCTCCCTGCTGGCAACTGCGTGATTATTCGTGAAATACCTGGTCAAAGAGGCATTCTTTCACCTTTTCACCAAAAGGCTTCACCTCAGGTGAAAGGCGCCCTCCCCCGCTCGTCGGCCCGAGGGCGCCGCGCGGGAGGCCCCGGGGCGGCGCGCGCGGGCGCGCGGCGATGCTAGAATGGCCCCGACAGACCGCGCCCCGCGACGAAAGGACCGCGCATGATCGCCCCCGCCACCCTCGCCGACCTCCCCGCCTTCCGCATCGGGCACGCCCAGGACGCCGCCGCGGCGACGGGCTGCACCGTCATCGTCGCCCCCGCGGGCGCCAGCTGCGGCGTCGCCGTGCGCGGCGGCGGCCCCGCCACGCGCGAGACCGACCTGCTGCGCCCCGAGAACATGATCGAGGCCGTGCACGCCGTGGTGCTGGCCGGCGGGTCGGCCTTCGGGCTGGAGGCGTCGTGCGGGGTCATGGACGCGCTGGCCGAGCGGGGCATCGGCTTTCAGATGGCGGGGGCGTGCGTGCCCATCGTGACGGGGGCGTGCCTGTTCGACCTTCTGGTGGGCGCGCCGGCCCACCCCGACAAGGCCATGGGGCGCGAGGCGGCCGAGCGGGCGCTGGCCGACGGCTACGACGGCGCCGCGGTCGCCCAGGGCAACGTGGGCGCCGGCACGGGCGCCACGGTGGGCAAGCTGGCCGCCCCGGAGGCGGCCATGAAGGCGGGGCTGGGATGGAGCGCGCTTCGCCTGGGGGACCTGGTGGTGGCGGCCCTGGTGGCCGTCAACGCGCTCGGCTGCGTGCGCGATTCCCAGGGGCGCTGGGTGGCCGGCGTGGTGGGGCCCGACGGCCGGGTGGCCGACCCGCTGGAGGTCCTGGCGCGCGGGACGGCCGCACAGGCCGGCGGCGAGGGAGGGCCCGTGGCCAACACGACCCTCGGCGTGGTGCTCACCAACGCCCGGCTCACGAAGGCCCACGCCACCAAGGTGGCCTCCCTGGCCCACGACGCCTACGCCCGCGCCATCAAGCCGGTGCACACCATGAACGACGGGGACACCGTCTTCGTGTTCGCGTCGGGCGAGGTGGAGGCGGGCGCCGACGTGGTGGGCGTGCTGGGCGCCGAGGCCATGGAGCAGGCCATTCTGTCGGCGGTCATGAGCGCCGAGGGGGCCTACGGGCTGCCCGCGGCGCGCGACCTGGCCTAGGCCGCCGCCCGCGGGCGCAGCGCCGCTACTCGGCGGGCGCGGCCTCGCGGCCGAGCAGCCCGGCGATGCGGTCGGAGTAGCGCAGCTCGGTGAGGCCCGCCTCGGCGGCCAGGTCCATCACGGGCGCGTCGTTCCACAGCGTCTCCAGGCGGTAGTACTCGCGCGTCTCGGGCTGGAACACATGGACGACCACGGCGCCGTAGTCCAGAAGCGACCACGACCCGTCGGCCGACTCCTCGCGGTGCAGGGGCTTCACGCCGCCGCGCACGCGCATCTGCTCCTCGATCTCGTCGATGATGGCGTCCACCTGGCGGTTGTTGGCGGCGGTGACGATGACGAAGTAGTCGGTCACCCCGATGAGCTCGCGCACCTCCTGCACCACGATGTCGGTGGCCTTCTTCTCGTCAGCCGCCTGGGCGGCGATGATGGCGCACTCGCGCGGGGACGCCTGCTCCCTCTTGGTCTCAGTCACGGTCCTCTTCCTTCCTCGCCGCCCGGCGGGCGACGCACTCGTTCCAGATGCGTATGGTATCAGGATGCACGGGGCGACGGCGCTCGAGCAGCAACGTCACCCAGTATTCATAGGTGGCGAGGAACAGCTCGTCGAGGTCCAGCCGCTCCTCCGCGGCGCGCAGCTCGTCGATGCGGCCGAAGCGCCGGCCCGGCTCCAGGGCGTCGGCGACGTAGGTCACCATGTCGAGGGGCGCCATGTCGGGCGCGGCCACGGTGTGGCGGTCGATCGCCTGCAGCACCTCGGCCGGTATCTGCGGGTAGGCCCGCCCGAGCGCCGCGGCCGCCGTGTGGGCGTGGAGCACCTGGGGCATGTGCTCGATCACCCAGGGGTCGAGGCGCGCATCCAGCCCCAGGTCGCGGGCGCGGGCGCGAATGCCCTCGTCATCGTAGCCCTTGTCCCAGTCGTGCAACAGGCCCGCCGCGTAGGCCGCCCGCTCGTCCACGCCGTAGCGGCGCGCCAGGCGCCGGGCCGTCTGGGCCACCCCGCGCACGTGGGCCAGGCGCCGGGGGCTCACGCGCCCGGCCAGCTCATCCTCGCGGGCGCGCAAAAACGCGTCGTCCAGCCCCGCGGTGGGGCCGGCGGCGGCGGGAAGGCCCGCCAGGGAGTCCACTCCCTCGAGGGGGGCGTCGTCGACGTGGTCTGGGGCCATGGGGCCCTCCTCTCTCGTATGATGCGGGCGCGCGGGGCGCAGGTGCGGCTAGCGGTCGGGGCTCGTCGCGAAGGGCGCGGCGCCGGGGCCGCGGTAGAGCCCCCGGCGGTGGATGTAGTCGCACACGGGCAGCATGGTCAGGTAGCGCAGCGACAGGCCCTCATGGACGCGCCGGCGCAGATCGCTCGACGAGATGGCCAGCGCCGTCACCTCCAGGTAGGCCACGTCGTAGTCCCCCAAGCTCGCCAGCTCGGCCTTGAACGCGTCGGTCACCACGTAGCCGGGGCGCGTGACGGCGATGAAGCGCACGAGCGACGCGATGGCCGCGCTCTCGCGCCACCGCGCGATGGACAGGATGGAGTCGGCGCCGGTGATGAAGAACAGCTCGACGTTGTCCGGGTAGTGCGCGCGCAGGATCCGCAGCGTGTCCACGGCGTAGGTGACGCCGGGACGGTCCACCTCCAGGGGGCTCACGTCGAAGTGCCGGTTGGGCAGCACGGCCAGACGGCACATCGCCAGGCGATCGGCGGCCGGCGTGACGTCGCGATCGCGCTTGAAGGCCGGCACGCCGGTGGGGATGAACACCACAGCGTCGAGCCCGAGCGCCTCGCGCGCCTGCTCGGCGCAGGCCAGATGCCCGATGTGGATGGGGTCGAACGTGCCGCCCATGATGCCCAGGCGCGCCGGCGCGCCGTCGGACCCCAGGTCGTCGAAGCGCTCGCAGACGACGAAGCCGCGCCCGTTCCCGGGCGCGGGCGCATCGATGTGTTCGTCGGGGGACATGCTAGGCCCGCACCTGCCCGTCGCCGCGCAGGACGTACTTGGAGCTGGTAAGCGCCTCCAGCGCGAACGGGCCGCGCGCGTGCAGCTTCTGGGTGGAGATGCCGATCTCGGCTCCCAGCCCGAACTCGCCGCCATCGGTGAAGGCCGTCGACGCGTTGGCGTAGACGGCCGCCGCGTCCACACGGTTGAGGAACGCCTCGGTCGCCTGGGCGTCCTCGGCCACGATGGCCTCGGAATGGCGCGTGCCGTAGCGGTTGACGTGGTCGACGGCCTCGTCCACGCCCGTCACGCAGCGCACGGCCAGGTGCGGCCCCAGGTACTCCGTGGCCCAGTCCTCCTCGGTGGCGGGCACGATGTCCACGTCCAGGTCGGCCGCGGCCTCCATCGCGCGCTCGTCGGCGTGCACGGTGACGCCGCGCTCGCCCAGGGCGGCCAGGGTCTCGGGCAGGAAGTCAGGCGCCACCTGCTCGTCCACCAGCAGCGTCTCGGCCGCGTTGCACACGCCGTAGCGGCGGCACTTGGCGTTGAGCACGATGGCCCGCGCCTTGTCCAGGTCGGCCGACGAGTGGACGTACACGTGGCAGTTGCCCGTGCCCGTCTCGATGACCGGCACCTTCGAGCACTCGACGCAGTGGCGGATGAGCCCGGCCCCGCCGCGCGGGATGAGCACGTCCACCACGCCGTGCAGCTGCATGAGCGCGTCGGTGGCGGCGCGGTCGGTGGTGGTGATGGCCGTGACGGCGCCCTCCGGCAGCCCCGCGGCCACGGCGGCATCGGCCAGCACGTCGGCGATGACCTCGTTGGAGCGCGCCGCGAGGCTGCCCCCGCGCAGGACGCAGGCGTTGCCCGACTTCAGGCAGATGCCGGCCGCGTCAGCCGTGACGTTGGGGCGCGCCTCGTAGACGACGGCCACCACGCCGAGCGGCACCGCCACGCGGGTGAGCTCGATGCCGTTGGGCAGCGTGCGCTGCTCCAAGACGCGGCCGAGCGGGTCGGGCAGCGCCGCCAGGTCCTCCAGGGCGGCGGCCATGGCCTCCACGCGGCCCGCGTCCAGCGCCAGCCGGTCGACGAGCGGCTCGGCCGTGCCGGCCTGGCGGGCGGCGTCCACGTCGGCGGCGTTGGCCTCGAGGATGGCCGGCGCCTGGTCTCGCAGGGCGGCGGCCATGCCGCGCAGGGCGGCGTCGCGCTGAGCGGCCGTCGTCTGGGCCAGCGCGCCGCTGGCCTGGCGGGCGCGCTCGGCCAGCGCCCTCACCTCGGTTTCGATGTCCATGCTCTACCGCCTTCCACGGTCGCCCACGGTTCGTGGGATGAGTATAGCCCCCGTGCCCGCGCACCCGGCGCCCGGCTCCCGCCGGCGGCCCGCCGCGCCCGACGCGGGGCCCGGCCGAGACGCCTACTCGAACAGCACGAGCTCGTCGCGGTGGATGACCGGCCGCTCGTCGAGCACGGCCAGGATGGCGTTGGACGCCAGCTCCTCGCGCGTGCGGCCCGCGGCCAGGCGCAGCAGGTCGCTCGACGCCGCCGCGCGCCCGCGGGCGAACACGTGGCCGTCGGCGTCGGCCACGTCCACGATGTCGTCGTAGTCGAAGTCGCCCTCCACGGCGCGCACGCCCACCGCCAGAAGCGAGCGGCCGCCGCCCACCAGCGCCTCGCGCGCGCCCGCGTCCACCGTGAGCGTGCCGCGCGACGCGTCGCCCAGGGCGATCCACAGCTTGCGGGGCGTGATGGCGTGCGGGCGCCGGGGCGCCTTGAACAGCGTGCCCACCGCGCGCCCCGCCGCCGCGTCGACGACGCAGCCCGGGCGCCTGCCATGGCAGATGACCATCGGGATGCCGGCCGCCATGAGCACGCGCGCCGCCTTGATCTTGGTGATCATGCCGCCCGACCCCACGCTGCTGCCCGCGTCGCCCGCCACGGCCATGACCGAGCGGTCGATGACGGGCACCTCGGCGATGAGGCGCGCGGTGGGGTCGGCCTGCGGGTTGGCGTCGTAGAGCCCGTCGATGTCCGACAGGATGACCATGAGGTCGGCGTCGATGAGGCAGGCCACCAGCGCCGCGAGCGTGTCGTTGTCGCCGAAGCGGATCTGCTCCACCGACACGGTGTCGTTCTCGTTGACGATGGGCACCACGCCCAGCTCGAGCAGGCGCGTGAGCGTGTCGCGCGCGTGCAGGTAGACCGTGCGGTCGGCCGTGTCGCGGCGCGTGAGCAGCACGAGCGACGTCGTGATGCCGTGGGCGGCGAACGCCTCGGCGTAGGCCGCCGACAGGGCCGACTGCCCCACGGAGGCGGCCGCCTGCAGGCTGGGCATGTCGGTGGGGCGCACGTCCATCCCCAGGGCCTCCAGGCCGCAGGCGATGGCGGCGCTCGTCACGATGACGGGGCTCCAGCCCGCCGCGCGCACGGCCGCCACCTGGGCGGCCAGGTCGGCCAGGTACTCGTAGTCCACCCGGCTCTCCGACGTGGTGAGCGTGGAGGACCCGATCTTCACCACCAGGGGGCGCAGGCCGCCGGACGAGCCGGCCTCGCGCTCCCCCGCCGCCTGGTCGCGCCGCTCCTCGGCCGCGCTCACAGGTCCAGCTCCTGGTACACGTCCACGTGCCCCTCGGGCGACTCGTACTCGAACGAGTAGCCCAGGATGCGGATCTCGTCGCCGTCCAGGGCGCCGGCCTTGCGCAGGGCGTCGTCCACGCCCAGGCGCTTCATGCGGTGCTGCAGGAACGTGACGGCCTCCTCGTTCTCCCAGTCGGTCTGCACCACCATGCGCTCCACCTGGCCGCCCGTCACGCGGAAGGCGTCGCCCTCGCGCGTCACCTCGAAGCGGCGCTCGCGCGCCTCGCGGCGGTGCTCCCACACATGGTCGTACTGCACGTCGGCGGCCTCGGCGTCGCGGGCAGCCTCGCGCAGCTCGTGCACCTTGGTGGCGATGGCCGCCTTGAGCGAGTCGACGCCGGCGCCCGTGAGCGCCGATATGCGGTAGAGCTTGGGGTCGATGGGGCTCGGCGCGAACTCGTCGCCGCCGGCGGCGGCCACCGAGTCGGCGCGCACGCGCTCGGCCAGCCGCTCGCAGGCCTCGTCGGTGCCGGCCACGTCGATCTTGTTGGCTACGACGATGCGCGGACGATCGGCCAGCTCCTGGGCGTACAGCGCCAGCTCGCGGTTGATGATGTCGTAGTCCTCCAGCGGGTCGCGCCCCTCGTAGTCGCCCGTCAGGTCCACCACGTGCACGATGAGGGCCGTGCGCTCGATGTGGCGCAGGAACTCGTGTCCCAGACCGCGTCCCTCGTGGGCCCCCTCGATGAGGCCGGGGATGTCGGCCACCACGAACGACAGGTCGCCGGAGGTGGCCACGCCCAGGTTGGGGACGAGCGTGGTGAAGGGGTAGTCGGCCACCTTGGGACGCGCCGCGCTCATCTTGGCGATGAGCGAGCTCTTGCCCGCCGAGGGCATGCCGACGAGGGCGGCGTCGGCCATGAGCTTCATCTCCAGCTCGATCCAACCCTCCTGGGCCGGCTCGCCCAGCTCGGCGAAGGCCGGCGCGCGGCGCGTGGACGTGACGAAGTGGATGTTGCCGCGTCCGCCCATGCCGCCGCGGGCCACGGTGACGGCCTCGCCGTCGTGGGTGAGGTCGGCGATGAGCTCGCCGGTTTCGCGCGTGTCCTCGAAGTACACGCGCACCACGGTGCCCACCGGCACCTTGAGCACCAGGTCCTCGCCGGTGGCGCCGTGCATGCGGCTGCCCTTGCCGTGGGTGCCGCGCTCGGCCTTGAAGTGGTGCTTGAACCGGTACTCGATGAGCGACGAGACGCTGGCGTCGGCCTGCACCACCACGTTGCCGCCGTGGCCGCCGTCGCCGCCGTCGGGGCCGCCCTTGGGCACGTGGGCCTCGCGGCGGAACGACATGCAGCCGGCGCCGCCGTTGCCGCCGCGCACGTGGATGCGCACTTTGTCGATGAACATGGGCTGGCCTCCTCAAACGGAAAAGTGCCCCCTGGCGAGCAGAGGGCACCTTAGATACAGAGATGGTACGCGGTCGTGCGAGGTGTTGCGTTTAGGCCTGCGGACGGACGTGAACCTTGCGCTTGACGCCCTTCGTGAACTCCAGGGTGCCGTCGCACAGGGCGAACAGGGTATCGTCGCTGCCGCGGCCGACGTTCTCGCCGGGATGGAAGTGGGTGCCGTGCTGACGGACGATGACGTTGCCCGTCTTCACGAACTCGCCGCCGAACTTCTTGACGCCCAGTCGCTGCGCGCGGGAGTCGCGGCCGTTTCGAGTGGAGCCGAGGCCCTTCTTGTGTGCCATGGTGTAACCTCCCTTGCCTTGCTACTCGGCCTTAGCGGAGCCGACGGAATCGATCTTCACGCGCGTGAGCTGCTGGCGATGGCCGCGCAGCTTATTGTAGTTCTTGCGCTTCTTGAACTTGAACAC
>JAAWAY010000204.1 GCA_022792415.1 Eggerthellaceae bacterium
CGGCTGGGCACGATGTAGTCGCGGGCGCCCTCGGGAGTGGAGTTCGCCAGAATGGGCGTCTCAATCTCTAGGAAGCCGCGCTCGTCGAGCGCGCGACGCATGGCCTGGGTAACCGTGTGGCGCAGCTTCAGGTTGGCGAGCATTTCCGGACGACGGATGTCCAGGTAGCGCCACTTCATGCGCGTGGTCTCGTCGGTCTCGATGCCGTCCTCGATGGCGAACGGGGGCGTGACGGACTCGTTGAGCACCTCCACGGCGCTGGCCAGCACCTCGATGTCACCCGTGGCCATGTTGGGGTTAACGGCGTCGGCGCCGCGCTCGCGCACCTTGCCCGTCACCTTGAGCACGTACTCGCGGCCCAGGTGCTCGGCCTTGGCGAAGTCGTCCGCGCTCACGCAGTCGGGGTCGACGACCACCTGGGTGTAGCCGTCGCGGTCGCGCAGGTCCACGAAGATGAGGCCGCCGTGGTCGCGGTTGTGCCACGCCCAGCCGGTGAGGACCACCTCGCTGCCGACGTTGTCCTTGCGCAGCTCGCCGCACGTGGCGGTGTGCATGCAGTTCTCGTTGATGGGGTCGTTCATAGGGGCGTCTCTCCTTGGGACCGGGTATCCTTCGCCCGCCGCGGCCCTGGCCCCTGCCGCGTGCCGCCGAGGCGGTGGGAAGGGCGCAAGAACGTGAGCGGGTTCATCACGCAAACTTAGCCATTGTAGCGCAGCGAGCGTGCGAGGAAGAGTACCGTCACGAAACCGCGAGAGATATCGACGAGGGAACGCCTCCTCGCCGCCCGGGTTGACAGGGAGATTGGTCTTCGGCCGCCTTCGGCGAACTTCGGACAACGCCGCCCCCTCTTCTCGGGATGCAACGTCGGTCGTATCTATTGTCTGCTCACTAGTCTATTTCCATGCTTTTCAAGCAGATATATTGTATTAGTAAGTGAATTTAAATATAAGAATCTATATATCATTTAATTAATGGATATATTGCCTTACTTTATGTGTTATTGTTTCCGCGCCAGGCGGCCATGGCTGACTCCTCCAAGTCAGGAGGTGATTGTCATGAGCGAACTTATCTTGATCCTTGAGCTAAGTTGCTTCCTGCTCCTGCTACTAATGGCCTTCCGGGTCGCTAGATAGCGCAAAAGCCGCCCCGCGTGGCGCGAAACGGCTTTCACCTGCAACACCTCAGCAGCCGTTTTCCGCTCCAACGGACGACCGCCTGGTGCCCGCCATTCTATATGCCCACCCTCTCATGGTCAACAGAAAAGCAGTGGCATACAGGCATCTTTCTTCCCTGCTCCTTTGCCCCCCACCCGCATTGACGAGAAAGCCGGCTTTCGCCCACCTTCAACCGCTTTTGTTCAGCTCTCCCGCTTTGGCCGGATCTCGCTCACTTTCGCCGGTTTCCGAGCGGTGCCCCGGCCCCTTTCCCGCGTCAGTCCGCTTCCGCCTATCGCTCACCTGGGCAAACGTGAGGCACCTGGTTCCTCGATGGAGGATCCGGGTACCCCATGCGCTCGGAAACCGGCGAAAGTGAGCGAAATCCGGCCTTCTCGCGTTACTCCCCCGCGCTGCGACGCCTCATCCGCAGGCCAAACAGACCACGCTATCCGCGGGCATGACGGAAAAGGGGCGCGGACATGACATCCGCGCCCCCAGGCGATCACGTTGTCGGCGGCGCCCCTGCTACAGCAGCGCGCTTCCCAACTCGCTGACCAAGTCGGTTATAGACACCAGCACCTCATCATGGGTGCCCATGTCGCGCACCGTCACCTTGCCCGCGGCCACCTCGTCGGGCCCCAGCACGGCCACCCGCGCGGCGCCCAGCTTGTCCGCCAGCTTGAACTGGCTCTTCAGGCTGCGGCCCTGGTGGTCCATCTCGCAGCGGTAGCCGGCGTCGCGGCACTCCTGCACCAGCGCGAAGGCCTGCGCGCGCACCGTGTCGTCCACGCACGCCACGAACAGGTCGCAGCGCTGGGCGCGGGGCAGCTCCATGCCGGCGGCCTCCAGCGCCATGAGGCAGCGCTCGTAGCCCAGGGCGAAGCCCAGGCCCGGCGTGGAGCGGCCGCCCACTTCCTCGGCCAGCTTGTCGTAGCGCCCACCGCCGCCGATGGCGTTCTGGCTGCCCAGGCCGTCGGTCACCTGCACCTCGAACACCGTGCGCGTGTAGTAGTCGAGCCCGCGCACCAGCTTGGGATCCTCCTCGTAGGCCACGCCGGCGCCCTCCAGCAGGCCCAGCACCTCGGCGTAGTGGGCCTTGCAGTCGTCGCACAGGTGGTCGGTGATCTTGGGCGCGTCCTCCATGACGGCCGCGCAGCCGGGGTTCTTGCAGTCGAAGGCGCGCAGGGGGTTCACCTCAGCGCGGGTCAAGCACGTCTCGCACAGCTCGCCGGCGTGCTCGTCCATGTAGGCGCGCACCAGATCGCGGTAGGCCGGGCGGCACGTCTCGCAGCCCATGGAGTTCACCAGCAGCCGCATGGACGCGCGGGGGATGCCCACCTTCTCGAAGAAGCGCATGAGCATGATGATGGCCTCGGCGTCGATGGAGGGAGCCTCCGCGCCCAGGCACTCCACGCCCACCTGGTTGAACTGACGCTGGCGGCCCTTCTGCGGGCGCTCGGCGCGAAACATCGGCCCCGCGTACATCAGCTTGGCGGGCGCGGCCCCCTGCGGCACCAGGTCATGCTGCACCACCGCGCGCACCACGCCGGCCGTGCCCTCGGGGCGCAGCGACAGGCGGCTCTTGGCCTTGACGGTGCCGCCCTCCAGCAGGCGCTTGAGGTTCTCCCCCGACAGCGCCGTGAACATCTCCTTGGACACCACGTCGGTCGCCTCGCCGATGCCGCGCACGAACAGCTCGGTCTGCTCGATGACGGGCGTCTCCACCAGCACGTAGCCGTAGCGGCCGAACACCTCCGCCGCCGTCTCCTTGAAGCGCGTCCAGAACAGCGCCTCGTCGGGCAGCAGGTCGCGGGTTCCCTCGGGTGCTTGGATGGCCATGGTTCCTTCTTTCGCTGGCAGCGGGCGCGCCGCTGCGATGATCGGGTGAGAGCGCGCCGGGGCGCGCCCGTCATTGTAGCGTATCGGCCGGATGGCCCCGCGCCGGGTCGCGCACGCGCGCGCCGGGCCGGCGCGGGAGGCCGCGGGGCGCGACCGCGACCGGAAGCCCCCGCCCTACCGCCCCACGTCGAGCGAGCGCAGCACGCCCGCCAGCGCGTCGTCGGGGCGGTGGCGCAGGTACGTGCCCAGCAGCGTGCGCCCCACGGAGAACAGGTTGGCGTCCACGGCGGCGCGCATGGCCTCATCCAGCTCCACCAGGCGGTCGCCCACCGGCGCCACAGGGATGCCCGCGGCGTCGAGCACGTCGTCCACCTGATCGCGGGCCGGCAGCGCCACGCCCTCCTCGCGCATGAGCTCGTGCAGCTCCACCGACACCTGGGGCGCGTACACCGGCGAGGACAGCAGCGACTTGCAGTAGCAGGCCAGCCCCTCGCGCGGGCGGCCGGCCTTCCACTCCACGTAGGCCAGCTGGTAGTACGCCATGGCGGCCTCGTCCGGCGACAGCGTGAAGCTCAGGCAGCGCACCAGCAGGTCGGCCGCGCTCTCCAGGTCGCCCACCAGCATGTAGGCCCGCGCGCAGCGGCGGTACGCCAGCGCGAACGTGGGGGCCAGCTCGATGCAGCGCCTGCCGTAGGCCACCGCGGCCTCCGACTGGCTGAACGACTCGTCGAGCAGGTTGATGGCGTCCAGGTAGCACAGCAGAAGCGACGCGGGCACTACCTCCACCTGGCGGGCGCCGTCGGGCTCGCGTCGGTTGTAGGCCAGACGCGACGCGTAGCCGTCAAAGAACCGGTGCACCGCCTCAGTGGTGTCGGTGAACCGCCCGCTCGCCTCGGCGGCGGCGATGGCCTCGGCCAGCACGTCGGCCGCCTGCTGGGCGTCCTGGCGCACGAGCGCGCGGGCGCGGGCCGCCGCCTGGGCCAGGGCGTCGTCGCCCACCAGGCACCCGCGCACGGCCTCGCGGTCGTGCAGCGCCACGTCCCCCTGGGTGAGCGCCGTCATGAGCCGCGTGCAGCCCTGGTACACCAGCGGGTCGCCCGTGGCGTCCTGCTCGGCCCGCACCAGGCGGATGGCCTCCTGCACCGACGGCGCCTCGGCCACGGCCCCGGCCAGGCGCTCGACCACGGACAGCAGCTCGCCGTCGAACGTGACGCGCAGGTCGCGGGCCGACCGCGCGCCCAGGGCCGCCTGCTGCGCGGCGTCGAGCGGCGCGTCGGCGCACTCGGGGGCGTCCCGGCGCACCGCGCACGCCGCGCGGCCCTCCAGCAGGGCGAAGGGGTCGCGCGCCGCGAGCTCCGGCTCGGCGAGGGGCCCGGCCGCCACCAGACCATCGCCCAGCAAGGCGCCGAACGACGCGATGAACGGCAGCGGGTCGCCCAGGGCCGCGGCGCGGTAGGCCCGCTTCTCCGTGAAGCGGGCGCGGTCGAACGTCACCTGGCAGAGCAGGGGGCCCTCGGCCTGGCCGCCGTCTGCCGCCTCGTCGTCGGCGAGCGCGCGGGCCGTCACCATCACCTCGTCGATGGCCGCGGTGGCCGAAAACGACGCGGCGGCCAGGGCGATGCCCAGGTGCGCGGCGTAGGACAGCGCCTCGGCGGCGCGCTCCGCCGGCGAGCAGTCCACCCAGGCGTCGGCCGCCTCGTCGTAGCGGCGCGGGGGCATCAGGGACGCATCGGGGGCCGTCACCGCCCACGCCGCCACCCCGGGCTGCGCCACGTCCACGTCGAACGCCGCCTCCAGCCGGTACGGCAGGCGCAGCGACTCCAGCGACTCGGCCATGGCCACGCGGGTCGCCCACTCCCCCGCCGGCCGGTCGGCTCCCTCGTCAGCCGGATGCGAGGCGCCACTCACCTGGGCCGCCACGCGCCGGCGCAGGTCGTCGTCCCAGTGGGCGCACTCCGCCTCGGAGGCCAGGGCTGCCCGGTCGCCCATGGTGTCGCACAGCAGCAGGAACCGGTTGAGCGCCGACTCGACCGCCCAGATCACGCGCTCGGGCACGAGGGGCTCATCCCCCGCCGCGGCCAGGTAGAACGTGTCGGCGTAGCGCCGCGTGCGGATGAGCCGCAGCGGGCCCGCCTCGTCGTCGGCTCCCGCCGCGTACAGCCACGCGCGGCTCGCGCGGTCCGTGAAGCCGGCTTCCTCGAGCCAGTCCACCAACAGCGACGCCAAAGCCGGCGGGCGCAGCGCCGGGTCGCGGCGGGCCCGCTCCACCAGCAGCCGCACCGCGCGCAGCCCGCGCACGGCGTTGGGCACTTCCAGCAGCTCGAAGACGCACCCCAGGCCGCAGGAGGGCACGGGGATGCCCGTGAGCGCGGGCCGGTAGACGCAGGCCACGTAGGCGCGCGCCATGAAGTCGGGGTAGGACAGCCCCCGGCCCGCGGACCCGAAGTCGTACCAGCTGCTCACCACCTCGTAGCGCCCGGCCGTCATGCGGTAGGCCGCCACGCGCCGCTCCTCGCCGCCCGGGTTGCCCACCACCACCCAGCCGCCCTCGTCGGCATCGCCGCGCACCGCATCGTCCCGCACGAGGGACAGATCAGGCGTGCGGGCCGGGGGCACCTCGCTCGGCTCGTCGGCGGAAAACGCGCGGCCGAACCGATCGAGGTACGCGAGCACGCGCACCTCGCCCCGGCCGACGAACTCCACGATGTAGCGGTCGTCCCGGAAGGGCGCCGGCAGCGCGCCGGCCACCCAGCCCAGCGACGCGCCCGGCTCGATGGGCCGCCCGCGCCCCGGCTCCGGAGAGGGCCGCAGCGGCAGCCGCAGCACCGTGGCGCCCGCACCGGGCAGCACGCCTCCCTCGGGCCAAGCGGCGTCCTCCGCCAGGTCCTCGTCGTCGGCCGGCAGCCCCGGGAAGGGCGCCAGGGCGCCCTCGAGCACCCGGCGGCCCGATCCCAGCACGCCCGTCAGGCTCCCCAGGCGAAACACGCGGGGCCGTGCTCCTTCTGCCTCATATGCCATGATTCGCTCCAAACAGGTGAGGCGCCCGCACGGGGCGCCGATCGTTTCTCTCCTTCATTGTAGCGCACACGACGAAGGCCGCCCGGAGGCGGCCTTCACTGCGCGCTGGTGTGCGGAGGGGCTCGCGGCCCCGCGCCGGCCTAGTGGTGGCAGGCGTTCTCCGGCCCCATGGTGGGCACCTCGCCGGCGGCCACCATCTTGGCCACCTCGCCCACGTTGGGGGTGCGGTTCTCGAAATACACGGTGATGCCGGCGTCGGCGAAGCCCATCATCGGGCGCATGCCCATGCCGGCGGCCACGATGGCGTCCACGCCCGCGTCGGACAGCAGCTTGACGGGACGCAGGCAGCCGCCCTCCTCGTGGGGCGGGTTGGCCAGCTCGGTCACGGCGGTGATGTCGCCGTCGGCGATGTCGACGATGGTGAAGCAGTCGCAATGGCCGAAGTGGCCGCTGCGCTCGGAGTCCAGGCCGGCGGCTCCCATGGTGGGGACGGCAAGCTTCAGGGTGGTCATGGGTCTCTCCTTCTCGTGGGTGCGCCCTCAGCCGCGAAGGCGGGCGCGATGATGTATCGCCCTCCATTCAAGCGGTTATCCTCTCCCCCGTCAAGCCATTTCCAGTTGGAGTCCCAAGTCGCGACCCGACCCTCCCGCTCGCGAACCCGTCTCACCGGCGTCTTATTGACTCGTTTCCTCACTTTCTAATGAAAAGACAGGGAGAGTCCCCGTGTACTATCGAGGCTGCATCACGGTACGTTTATCGGAAAGAGGTGGGCACATGGGAACTTCAGAACTGCTGATCATAGCCTGGAACCTTTGCATCGCGATCCTGGGCTTCGCCCTCATCATGCTGGCGGTCTACCTCGTTGCGAGAAAAGCCGTGAGGGACGAGCTCCGCAGCATGTGCGACACCGCCGATCCCCTTGGGAAGAAGGAGTAACCTCATCCGTCACGTACACCCGGAGTGGCCTGCGAGATGGAAATCGGCTAGAAAAAGGGAATCCGGGGCGAATGTGCATCAGGATCGATTGCCCATTGACGGTATAAGAGAAAGCGCCCCGGAAGTCCGAGGCGCCTGCATGCGCGATATGCCGTCTGCCGCTAGTCGGCGCGATCGACCTTCCAGTCCTCGGGATGGCGGCCCCACAGCTGGGCGAACTTCTCGGTCGGCTGGATCTGCTCGGCCACGAGCGAGCCCATCATCTCGGTGCCCACCACCTTGTCGGCCGGCGTGTCGGCCTGCTTGATGTCGCCGGTGCGGAAGCCCTCGGCCAGCACGGCCGTCACGGCGGCCAGCACGTCGTCGGCCGCCTCGGGCATATCCAGGCTGTAGCGCAGCATCATCTCCACGGACAGGATCTGCGCCAGCGGGTTGGCGATGCCCTGGCCCGCGATGTCGGGCGCGCTGCCGTGGCTCGGCTCGTAGAGCGCCACGCCGTCGCCGAGGCTGGCGCTGGCCAGCATGCCGAGCGAGCCGGACAGCATGGACGCCTCGTCGGACAGGATGTCGCCGAACATGTTCTCGGTCACCACCACGTCGAACTGCGCGGGACGGCAGATCAGCTGCATGGCCGCGTTGTCCACCAGCATGTCGGTCAGCTCCACGTCCGGGTAGTCCTTGGCCACCTCGTGGACGATCTCACGCCACAGGCGGCTCGTCTCCAGCACGTTGGCCTTGTCGATGGAGCACACCTTGGAGCGGCGCTTGCGGGCCATCTCGAAGGCGTGCCGCGCGATGCGGCGGATCTCGTACTCGCGGTACTCCAGCGTGTCGTAGGCGCGCTGGCCGTTGCCGCCGTCCTCGCCCGCGCCCTCCTCGTCGTAGAAGCGCTCGCGCTCGCCGAAGTACAGGCCGCCCGTCAGCTCGCGCACGATGAGCAGGTCCACCCCGTCGATCACCTCGGGCTTGAGCGTGGACGCGTCGGCCAGGGCGTTGAAGATGGTCACCGGGCGCAAGTTGGCGTAGAGCCCCAGGGCCTTGCGGATGCCCAGCAGCCCCTGCTCGGGGCGCGGCTTGGACGGGTCGGTGGTGTCCCACTTGGGGCCGCCCACGGCCGCCAGCAGCACGGCGTCGGACGCGCGGGCCGCCTCCAGCGTGGCCGCGGGCAGCGCCTCGCCGGTCTCGTCGATGGCGATGCCGCCGATGAGCGCCTCGTCGTAGGTGAAGTTCACGCCGTACTTCTCGCCCACGGCGTCGAGCACCTTCACGCCCTCGGCGATGATCTCGGGGCCGATGCCGTCACCGGGCAGCAGGCAGATGCGGTAGGTCTTCATGTCACGCCTCTTTTCTCTTAGGAGCGCGGCGGTCGCCCGTCACGCCACGCGGCCGCTACTCGGCCGCCAGCTTGCTCTTCCAGCGGTTCACCAGGCCGCCTGCCTCGATGATCTCGGCGATGAACGGCGGGAAGGGCTGGGCCGTGAACGTCTGGCCCGTCGTCTCGTCGGTGATGGTGCCGCTGCTCGCGTCCACCGACACCACGTCGCCGTCGTTGATGGCGTCCACGGCCTCGGGGCACTCCATGATGGCCAGGCCGGTGTTGATGGCGTTGCGGTAGAAGATGCGGGCGAACGACTTGGCGATGACCACGTCCACGCCCGCCGCCTTGATGGCGATGGGCGCGTGCTCGCGCGAGCTGCCGCAGCCGAAGTTCTCCTCGGCCACGATGATGTCGCCGGGCTGCACGGCCTCGACGAAGCCCTTGTCCAGGTCCTCCAGGCAGTGCTTGGCCAGCTCGGCCGGGTCGGAGGTGTTGAGGTAGCGGGCCGGGATGATGACGTCGGTGTCGACGTCGCGGCCGTACTTGTGAACGGTTCCCTTGAACTGCATGCTCAGTCCCTCCTAGTCCAGGTCCTCGGGCAGGCCGATGTGGCCGAGCACCGCGCTCGCGGCGGCCACGGCCGGCGAGGACAGGTACACCTCGCTCGTGGGGTCGCCCATGCGGCCGACGAAGTTGCGGTTGGTGGTGGCGATGGCGCGCTCGCCGGCGGCCAGGATGCCCATGTAGCCGCCCAGGCACGGTCCGCACGTGGGCGTGGACACGGCGCAGTTGGCGTCCAGGAAGATGTCCATCAGGCCCTCCTCCATGCACTGGCGGTACACCTGCTGGGTGGCGGGGATGACGATGCATCGCACGTCGGGATGCACCGTGCGGCCCTTGAGCACGGCCGCGGCCTGGCGCATGTCGTCCAGGCGGCCGTTGGTGCAGCTGCCGATGACGGCCTGGTCGATGCGCACGTCGCGCGCCTCGGCCACGGGGCGGGTGTTGGAGGGCAGGTGCGGGAACGCCACCGTCGGCACGATGTCTGCCGCATCGATGGTGATGACCTGGGCGAACTCGGCGTCCGGATCGGAATAGTACGCCGTGTAGGGGCGCTCGACGCGGCCGTCCATGTAGGCGCGGGTCACGTCGTCCACGGGGATGAGGCCGGCCTTGCCGCCCGCCTCGATGGCCATGTTCGAGATGGACAGGCGCTCGTCCATGGGCAGGGCCTCGATGGCGCTGCCGGTGAACTCCATGGCCTTGTACAGCGCGCCGTCCACGCCGATGAGGCCGATGATGTGCAGGATGACGTCCTTACCCGTCACGCCC
>JAAWAY010000015.1 GCA_022792415.1 Eggerthellaceae bacterium
CAGAGCTCGTCGTCGAGCTCCTTCATGAAGTTGTTCACGGTGGGGCGGATGGCTCCGAAGTAGTGCTCCTCGAGCTCCTGGCCCTTGCACGGCGGGTAGCCGAACAACGTGCGGCCCGTCAGCACCAGGTCGAGGCGCTTCTCGTAGTCCTTTTCGGAGACGAGGAAGTACTCCTGCTCCGCGCCGAGCGTCGTGACCACGCGGGTGGCGGGATCGTCGCCGAACAGGGTGAGCACGCGGCGCGCCTGGTCCTCGATGGCGCGCATGGAGCGCAGAAGCGGCGTCTTCTTGTCCAGGGCCTCGCCGGTATAGGAGCAGAAGGCGGTGGGGATGCACAGCACCTCGTCCTTGATGAAGGCGTAGGAGGTGGGATCCCACGCGGTGTAGCCGCGCGCCTCGAACGTGGCGCGCAGGCCGCCCGATGGGAAGCTGGAGGCGTCGGGCTCGCCCTGGATGAGCTCCTTGCCCGAGAACGTCATGATGGTACGGCCGTCGTCGGTGGGGTCGATGAAGCTGTCGTGCTTCTCGGACGTGATGCCCGTGAGGGGCTGGAACCAGTGGGTGTAGTGGGTGGCGCCCTTCTCGATGGCCCATTCCTTCATGGCATGGGCGACGACGTTGGCCACTTCCTCGTCGAGGGGCTGGCCCTCCTTGATGGTCTTCATGAGCTGCTTGTAGGTGGCCTTGGGAAGACGCTCCTGCATCGTGTGCTCGTTGAACACCATGGAACCGTAGATGTCCGTTACCTTACCCATGGGGGCACGCTCCTCACTTCTGTCCGTCTCCTGAAACGGCCTGCGCCTGCGCCGAGGCACCGCGCAAACGATACCACGGAGAGGCGCGGGAACCCTGCTCAACCCGCGCTTACCAAGCTAAAGGCGCAATGTTTCGAGCAGTTTTCCGGTACGGGAAGGTTGCGTTGCGCGCGGGCGGGTCGCGACGGTGCGGGGCGAGCCGGGCAGGCTGGGCGAAGCGGGATGAGGCAAAGCAGAGCGAGGGGGGCTCGTTTCCGGCTGTCGAATCTCAAGTGCGACAGGCGACCGGCTCACCGCGACGAAATTCTCCGGAATTTGTGCTTGACTATCATTAGATTACGTCTTATATTTGAGAAGGTCTGAAACACAGGACACGCCCGGACTCTTTCCCCCTAAGGAGCCCGGGCGTGTCCGTTTTCCGTAGACCACGCAGAGGAGCCCGGCCCCCATGGGGGTCGGGCTCCTCCTCATAACGGCCCGCGCCGTCGCCGATCCCCTGTCGGGGGGCGCCTACGAGGCTGCCACCTCCGCCTTGCCGAGGGACTCCTCCAGCTGGCCGCGCTGCCAGCGCAGCAAGGCGCTCGCCACGCCCAGCAGCCCCGCGAAGTAGCCGTCCGGCGCCTCGGCGGCAACGCGCGCGGCGAAGTCGTCCACCCAGCCGAGGGGATGCGCGTCCAGGTACGCGGCCACGTACGCGTCCGGGTCGGCGGCGCCGGAGGCACCACGCGCACCCGGGTCGGCGGCGGCGTCCGCGCCGTCCGCGCCCGGGGCCAGCGGCTCCCCTGCCGCCGCGCGCCGGCACAGCTCGGCCAACAGCAGCAGCTCGATGCCCAGGTGATCCTCGTACTGGTTCATCTCACCGGCCTCGCGCAGGCCGGCCTCGCGCAGGGCCGCGCGCATCTGGTGGGTGGGCTCGCCGAACCCCACGGTGGCGCCCTCCTGGCGGTAGAACGTCTCCCAGGGCGCGGCGGCCGGCTGGGGCGGCCCCACGAACAGGTGGGTGAACTCCACGGCCACGTCCTGCACGGCCCGCGGCGTGGGCCACTCCCCCGCCGCGACGGCGTCATCCGCCGGGCACCCGGTCGCGCCCGCCCCGGCAGCGGCCGCATCGCAGCCAATCTCGCAGGCGCCCGCCTGCGCATCACGCGCATGGGCGGCGCACGCGGCGCACGCCTGCTCCGCCGCCGCGTCCCCGAAGGTGGGGAACGCCTCCCAGAACGCCGGGTCCAGGCCGACGGTGGCCGTGCGCGTCATGGGGGTCAGAAGCGAGTTGCCGATGAAGGCGTACGCCTCGGACAGCGTCTTCCAATCCTGCGTGTTCATTGCGATCCGCCTTTCGTCGCGACGTCATCCTCCCACGTCACGCTACCAAAAGGAGGGCCGGCCACGCCAGGGAGGGATCTGCGTGGCCGGCCGTCGAGGAGGGGATGTCCCTGAGTTCGCGGGGTCCAGCGGCCCCGCCCGCCCCGGCGCGCGGCCGGGGCCCGGGTATCCGCTACGCCGCGCTTCCGGCGACCGCCGCGTCGTCCGCGGCCTTCGCCTCAGCGGGGGCGGCCTTCACGTCCAGCAGCTTGCGGGCCATCACCAGGAAGGCCAGCGCGCCCAGCGACACGACGCCCACCACGATGACGAGCTCGGTCCAGGTGGGAGCATAGGAGCTGGTCACAGCCCACATGCCCGTCCCGCTCGCATGGGCGGCCGCCGACGACCCCGAGGGGATGCCCGGCGCGCCGTACACGTTGGGCACCACGAAGCTGGTCAGCAGCAGCCAGATGCGCTTGCACAGCACGCCCAGCACCACCAGCACGCTCGAGAACACCACGAGGCCCGTGTTGGCGCGGTTCTTGGCGAACACCAGCACGCAGAAGGGAACCACCAAACCGCCGATGATCTCGAACCAGAAGAACGGGGCGGTCGCGCCGGCGCCCATGATGGCCAGGGCCTCAGCGCCCGAGGCGCCGGGGTAGGCCATGGTCAGCACCTCGCAGCCGATGAAGAACGCGTCCACCGCGATGCAGGTGGCCAGCAGCCCGGCCAGCGACTGCATGAGGTCACGCGAGAACTTCAGCCACCCGGCGGCGTTGAGCGCCACCAACACGATGAGCAGCAGGGCCAGGCCCGAGTCCATGGCCGAGGCCACGAAGATGGGCGCCATGATGGCGGTGTACCACTCCTTGGCCACCTGCAGGCCGAAGATCCACGCCGTCACCGAGTGCACCAGGATGGCGGCCGGCAGGGCGAAGCGCGACGTGACGGCCACCTGGTGAGACTCGACGCCGTACTTGGTCATGAACACCAGGTAGAGGATGTTCAGCACCAGGTAGATGGTGATGACGCACACATCCCACAGCAGCGGCGACAGGAAGTTCGGCCCGATGAACATGAGCCACACGCGCTGGATGCCGCCCAGGTCGATGAGGACGAACAGGCCCGCGCAGCAGATGCACACCGTGGACAGGATGATGGCGGGCAGCGACACCGCCTTGAACTTCTCGATGTGGAACACGCTCGCCGACGAGGCCACGATCAGGCCGCCGGCCGACAGGCCCACGAACAGCATGAACATGGTGATGTAGAGGCCCCATGACGTGCCGTTGCTCATGCCGGTGACGCCCAGGCCGTTCATCAGCTGGTAGATCCAGGCGGCCACGCCGGCCACCGTCAGCACGCCCAACACGCCCAGGGCGGCCTTGTACTTGGAAGAGGTTTGCATGGAAGGCGCCTCCTTAGGCAAAATAGAAGACCGAGGGGTTCGTGCCGTAGTGGTCCAAGAGCGTGCGCGTGTTCCTCGTGCGCAGGATCTTGGAGATCTCGCTGTCCGGGTCGTCCAGGTCGCCGAACACGCGCGCCTCGTACGGGCAGTTCTGCACGCACATGGGCTCCTGGCCGCGATCGGTGCGCTCCTTGCACAGCGAGCACTTCTCGACCACGCCCTTCGGCCGCACCGGCACGTCCTTGTCGCCGTAGTTGGCGCCCGTGCCGCGCACAGGATCGCTCCAGTTGAACACGCGGACGTTGTAGGGGCAGGCCGCCATGCACATGCGGCAGCCGATGCAGTTGTCGTAGTCGATCTCGATGCGACCCTGCTCGTCCTTGTACGTGGCGCCCGTGGGGCACACCTTCAGGCACGCGGGGTTCTCGCAGTGCTGGCAGGCGATGGGAAGGTAGGAGCGGGTCAGGTCGGGGTAGACGCCCTGGGCTCCGTCGATGATGTCGCTCCCCTCGGTGATCACGCGGTTCCACAGCATGCCGTCAGGGACGTTGTTCTGCATCTTGCAGGCGAGCGTGCAGGTCTGGCAGCCGATGCAACGCTCGGTGTTGATAGCTAGCGCCATTCTCGTCATGATTGCTCACCTACGCCTTTCGTACTTCCACCAGCGTGTCCTGGAAGGCCGTCGAGGTGCCGGCCGGCAGGATGCCATCGCGCGGGGAGAGGTTGTCGTTGGTCAGGCACTGCAGGTTGCCCTCGATCATATCCCGCGTCCACAGGCCCTCGAAGATGCGCGTGGAGCCGGGGCGAACCATGGCGGAGGGACGAACGGGCACCTTCATGCTCCCGCGGTCGTTGAACACCTCGACCACGTCCCCGTCCTCGAGCCCGCGAGCCTCCATGTCCTGGGGGTTCATCTCCAGGTAGGGCTCGTAGAGCTCCTTCATCCAGGCGGCATCGCAGAACATGCTGTGAATCTGGAACTTGGTGCGCGCCTGGTAGAACTGCAGCGGATACGTGTCGCGCAGCGGGTTGTCGGGGGCCAGCTCCTCCGGATCCTCGTACACGGGCAGCGCCTGGCCGGCTCCCAGCCGCGCCTCCTGGTACACGTCGAAGCGGCCGGAGAGCGTGTTCTTGATCTGCGACGCGTACTCCTCGCGGATCTCATCGACGCAGGGCAGCGGCAGCACGCACTGGTTGGCGAGCAGCTTGTCGAGGGTCATGTCGGCGAGCTTCTTGTCGGTGGACTTGGCTATCTGGTAGTCGCAGAACTCGTAGGAGCTCTTCGGCAGATCGTCCACCGCCACGCCCATCGTCTTGGCGAGCAGGCGCTCGATCTCGAGGTCGGTCTTGCTGTCGAACAGGGGGTCGAGCACCTTGCCCTGGCCGAGCAGGTGGCCGTACGCCACCTTGAGCGACTCGCACTCCTCGGGCGTCTCGAACTTCGTGCACGCCGGCAGGACGATGTCGGCCCAGTCGGCGCTGGTGGTGTGGTACATGTCCACGTAGACGACGTAGTCGAGGGACTTCAGCCACTGGTCGGTGACGTTCATGTTGGCGTAGTGCTGCTGGAACATATCGCCGAGCGCGATGTAGGCGTGCACCCCGTTGTCCTCGTAGCGCATGCTGTACGAGGGCATCTCCTGCGTGGCCAGCTTGTACTCGTCGGGGAGCTTCCACCCGGCGAGCTTGGCGGACCAGCCGCTGTAGTTGCCGCCCACGTGCACGCCGACGCTGGCGCCGGGCTTGCCGTAGTTGCCCGTGAGGGCCGCCAGGACGCCCGCCGCATGGCCGCAGATGTCAGCGTTCATGTACTTGTCCGAGCCGCCCCAGCCCAGCGAGAGGGTCGCCGGCGTATCGCAGGCGTAGCGGCGCGCGAGGTCCTCGATGACCTCCGGATCGATGGTCGTCACCTTCGACGCCCACTCCAGCGTGTAGCCGTTCTTCTTCTGGCTCTCCTTGAGCAGC
Source organism: Eggerthellaceae bacterium (assembly GCA_022792415.1). Taxonomy (GTDB): domain Bacteria; phylum Actinomycetota; class Coriobacteriia; order Coriobacteriales; family Eggerthellaceae; genus Enterorhabdus. Next base: position 5,434 of record JAAWAY010000015.1, read on the forward strand.
TCGAACTCCGTGGCGTAGGTGCGCCCGTCGATGTCGAACGTGCCCTCGATCGCGGGGTCGACCGCCTCCTCATAGGGGACGGGGGCGCCCACGGCCACATCCCACACCATGAAGGGGTTCTCGGAGCCCTTCTGCTTGGCCGTCGCGGTGGCGGGATCCTGCCGCAGGAGCGTGCCGGACTCCACGTCCACCAGGAACGGGAAGGCCGTGCCGGTCTTCATGGACTCGGGGTCGTACCACTCGTTGTCGATGATGGCGCTCACCATGCCCAGGAAGAGGGCCCCGTCGGTGCCCGGCTCGATGGGCACCCACTGGTTGGCCTTGCCGGCCGTGGTGGTGAAGTGCGTGTCGACGGACACGATGTAGGCGCCCGCCTCCTTGGCCTCGAAGAACGTCTTGGCCGAGGGAACGCTCGACTCGAGGAAGTTGGTGCTGGTCAGAATGACCGTCTTGGCGCGAGCCCAGTCGCGGGCCTCGCTGGTGCAGATGACGAAGGAGCTGGAATCGCCGATCATGGGGCCCAGCCCGTTGCCCACGCCCACGTCGATGCCGGTGCGGCCGTCCTGCTGGGCGTTGAAGATCTGCTTGAGGTGGGGGTAGCGGACCTTCACGTCCGACGTGCCGCCCACCACGACGGCGCTCTTGCCGTACTTGTCCCAGATGGCGCCGAGGTTCTCCTTGATGTCGGCCAGGGCCTCATCCCAGGTGATGGACTCGAACTTCCCCTCGCCGCGCTCTCCCACGCGGCGCAGCGGGGTCTGGATGCGCTGGCTGCCGTAGACGTGCTCGATCTCCGACATGGCGCGCACGCAGGCGATGCGATAGCGCTTCTGGTAGTTCTCGGCGTCATTCGGCTCGATGAGGGCGAGGCGCCCGTCTCGCACCGTGCACTTGAGCGAGCAGTGGCCCGTGCAGTGGTTCTGATGGAACGTGTAGCCGACGTACTCCTCGGCCGCGGCATTCGCCTGCGCCGGGGCGAGCCAGCCGCCCGTCGTCGTCATGCCGGCGGCTCCAGCGAGCCCGAGGGCCCCGACCGTAGCCGATGCCTTCAGGAATCCCCGGCGGGAAACAGTGGTTTCTCCCATTTCTCCTCCCAGACAAGTCTGATAGACGCTGTGGCGCCCCCTGCGCCCGACTTCTGCCTGGCATCTCCGCGGAGGTTGCAACTGCTCCGCGAGAACCCTGACGCCACAGCCCCTGTCGTCTTTTGCTTCAGAACTGGCCTGTTCTCCTGGTGCGTAGTATGCAAAAGTGTCGCAATACAGTCAAGGTGTAATGCGACACTTTTTTGGAAATATTTGGCAGTTTCTCGTTTTCGTTGATCGAAAGCGAAAGTTGTGCATTGGGAACATTTCGGCCCAGAGGCATGGGACGTGCGCGCCCGACGGCTCGCAGGGGCGTGCGCGCCCGACGGCTCGCAGGGGCGTGCGCGCCCGACGGCCCGCAGGGGCGTGCGGGGGAGGGAACGAATGTTTCACGTGAAACACCGGGAGGGGTGCGATTGGGCGTTTAGCTGGGGGGTGCGGCGACGGAGCGCACGCTAGAAGGACGCGGTGGCAGGCCCGCGTCGAGAGCATGCTGGCAGGACGCGCGCCGCTATGCCCTCGCGCGATTCGTCACGCCCTCGCTCGAGCCGCTGCGCCCGTAGTCGAGCCGCCACGCTTTCGCTCGAGTTGCCGCGGCCTCGCTCGAGCCGCTACGACCTCGCTCGCGCCGTCGAGCCCTCGCTCGCGCCGCCATGTCTTCGCGCGTCTCACTCTGCACGAACGCATCTCGTTTTCGTTGGGGCTGCCACGCGAGACCGCGCGCGAGGCGCGTGTAACGCGGGCGTGCTACTCGGCGGCGCCCCTCCCCTTGTCGGAGAAGCCCTCGGTGTAAGCGGACGGTACCACCAGCGAGCTCGCGTCCTCCGTCATGCCCTCGTGCACCAGGTGCATCTTGCGCAGGTCGTAGGCGATGGGATCCTCGCGGTAGACGTCGGCCGCCTCGTGGAGCAGCTCCGCCAGGGTGCGCTCCGACTCGAGCAGCGTCATGCGGGCGCTCTTGAGGCGCTCCGCCTGGGCCTCGCGCGACATGACGTCCTGCAGCGCGCGGGGGATGAGGATGTTGCGCACCTCGACGTCGAGCACGGTGATGCCCCAGTCGGCCACGCGGCCCTCGATGGCTGCCCGGATCTCGGAGTCGAGCTGGTCGCGCCGCATGATCACGTCGCTGGCGTTCGCCCGGCCGATGGCGTCGCGCAGGGCCGTCTGCGCCGTCAGCGCCACGGCGAAGCAGCAGTCCTCCACCTCGGTGCACGCCTTCTCGGGATCCCAGATGACCCAGTACAGCACGGCGTCCACGTCCAGCGGGACCACGTCGGCGGTCAGCGTCTCCTCGGCGCCGAACGCCGTCACCTGCGTGCGCTGGTCGACGCGCAGGGTGCAGTATTCGATGAGCGGAATGGTAAAGAAAACGCCCGGGCCGCCCAGCCGGTGGTAGCGGCCGCCGCGCAGCACCACGTAGCGCTCCCAGTCGAGGGCCACGTGGATGGACGACAGCCCCAGCAGCGCCACCGCCACGGCCACGACCAGCCCCGCCAGCGTCACCTCGTCGAACGCGAACCACCACGCGCCCAGCACCACGGCGAAGAGCACGAGCGCGAACACCACCTGCAGCGCCACCGCACCCAACCGCGACGAGCGCTTGTCCCGGTCGGACCGGTAGGAGTCGGCCGGCACGCCGAACTCGACGTCCGCCCGCCCGTAGCCCGCGCGGCCGTCGACGGGCGCCGGCGCCTTGTCGTCCCTGCGATTGAACATGCTGCTCCCCTTCTCCCCCGACCCGGCGGGTCGTCGTGCCTTGCGTCCGCAGCCGGTCCCCGACCGGCCCGCGGCCCCTTCCTACGCCTTCCCGCCCGGGCTCGTCGGCGCCTGGCTCTTGACCCGCTCGATGGCCTTGCGGATGAACGCCGGAATGTCCTCGTATCCCATGCCGAGCTCCAGGCAGTTCTTGATGTATTCGTCCGTTATCACGTCGATCTCCGAGAGCGCCACGTCATCGGGCGTGGTCTCGCGCACGTACGCGCCGCTCCCGTGGCGCGTGACGATGTAGCCCTCCCGTTCCAGCGCCATGAACGCCTTGCTCACGGTGTTGAGGCTGACGTGGTTCTCGGCGGCGAACTTGCGCACCGAGGGCAGCTGCTCCCCCGGCTCATAGAAGCCCGTGGAGATGAGGAAGGCGAAGCGATCGCGCAGCTGCACCCACAGCGGCAGGCTGCTGCTCTCGTCTATCTCGAATTTCGGGACGGCCTTCTGTGCCACGGCGTTGTCGTGCTCCTCGGGTCGGCGCAGGTCGGCGCCCACGCGCCGGTCTCTCTCTGCGCGTATTATCGCACGTCCCGCTAAAGTGTCGCATCACACATGACTGACGAGGCGCCAAGGGGCGGTTCCGCGCGGCCTCGCCGCCGGAGCGCTCCGCCGCCGGAACCCCGCCGACGCCGCGCCCCCGCGGAGCACCCTACAGATACACCGTCGGCGCGGGAAGGGCTCCGGCCCCGATGAGCGCCAGCCGCAGGCACAGCGCGCCCGCCAGCGTCGCCGCGCAGGCAAGCGCGACCGCCGCCTCGGGCAGCACCCCGCGCAGCCGCAGGGCGTCCAACGCCAGAGGCGCCGCCAAGCCGCAGACGACGAAGCCGCCGATGAACAGCGCTCCCGCGCGCCCGGTGAGCAGGGGCACGAGGGTCTGCGGGCCCGCGTCGCCCAGCGCCACGCTCAGCACGTAGGTCGCCGCGACCACCAGCTCCACCGCCACCAGCATGACGTCCAGCCGCAGGGCGGCCCGGTCGAGCCGCGCATGCAGGGGAAGCAGCGTGGTGGCCGCCATGAGGCTCAACGCGATGACGGCCGACCCGCACGCCAGGGCCGACGCCACGAACAGCGCGGGCAGAAGCGGCGTGGACCACAGCGGCACCGTTCCCAACATGCTCAGCATGAGGCCGGCGTACGCCATGACGCAGGCCGACGCCGCCACGACCACCGCGGAGGCCGCCCCGCTCGCCACGCGCGCGACCCGCCCCGGACGACGCGCCGCCAGGCCGCGCAGGGCCAAGGCGGCGGCGATGGCCGCCAGCAGGATGGTGATCGACCAGGCACCGAACGTGATGAGCGTCGGCGTCGGGCGCGTGAACAGCTTGAGGACGGCCTCGGGACGCCCCAGGTCGAAGAACAGGCAGAGCGCGCCCAGCGTCAGCAGCACCAGGGCCGCCGTCAGCGCGACGAGGTCCACCCGGCGCAGCGCCCGCCCGGCCCTCGAGGCCCCAGCCCCCGGCGTAATCCCAGCCAGCCGCATCGCCGCGGGTCGGACGACGACGGCGAGCAGCGCGGTTCCCGCGCCAGCGCCGGCAAGGAACAGATACGCCGCTATCAGATCGCTCACGCCCGCCTCCCCTCTCGTCGCCCCGGGCATCCTGCCAGTCTACTGCCTCCGCGCCTTCCTGGCCATGCCCTGCCTCACGCCCGACCCCTCCCCTTCCTTATTTGTATCCCCCTCGGCAGCTTTTTTGCCGCTTTCTCCAATCCTCGCCAGGCCACTCCACCTGAAAAGAGTATCCTGCGAAGCCGGGGGAGGGGAAACATGACCAATTTGGTGAGCAACTGAAGGGACGACCATGGTCGAAAAGCACCGCCACCGCGAGTTCATCGGATACCAGGTGTACTCCACCCAGCGTTCCCTCGCCCGCAACCTTGAGCTGTGCCTGGCCCCCTTCGGCCTGACCACCGGCCAGTACAACGCGCTCAACCAGCTGGAGGAGCACGGGGCCATGGCCCAGAAGCAGCTCGCTGAGCTGCTGAAGAAGGAACCCGCCACGGTGGCCCGCTCGCTCGAGCGCCTCGTGCAGCGCGGCCTGGTGACGCGCACGCCCGACCCGCGCGACCGCCGCGCCAACATCGTCGAGGTCACCCCCGAGGCCAGCCGGCTGCTCTCCGAGATCGAGCCCGTCGTCACGCGCCGCCAGCAGCAGATAGCCGACGGTATCTCCGAGGCCGAGCTCGACGCGTTCTACGACGTCCTCGCCCGCATCAAGGCCAACGCCATCCGCTCCACCGAGGAGAACTAGCGCGTTTTTTTCGATCATGCACGGTTGAGCGGACGCATTCGCGCCGCGCTCGCCAGGTTCGTTGTGCGGGAAAATGCGCCCCGTCTTCCTGACCTGGTGTTTTGCCGCGCTTGAAAACCCGCTCCGCCCCGATCTCGTCTCCGCGATGAGCAGCGAATCGTTCCCAACCGCAAAAAACGTGCAGAAAGCACTGCGAATCGGCACGCGACGAGCCCGGCGCCCTCCACCGCACCGCTTGACCGCATGCTGACCGCACACGACCCATGGAGCGCAAAACCCACTGCGAGCCCGATACCCACGAGCCGGTTCCGGCCTCTTGCCCATACGCGACCCACCGGAACGCAAAACCGTCCCTGCATCTCCGCCTCGCGCCCCCGTCACGTCCCGGCTCTCTCCTTCCCCCGCTGTCCCGCCACGCCCCAGTGTCCCCTCTTCGCCCGTTGCCCCTGCATCCCTGTCTTTCGCAATACTTCCCTCAACCGGTTGCCAAACTGTAATCTGGTGTGTATTATTGTCGACATCAATAGTTGCATAGCTAATTATTGAGGTGCTACGTAACTATGAGGAGTTGCCTCAACGATGGCTCAAGCTCAGTCCGGACGGGCGCGGCCTTCGCGAGGAAGAGGGGTGGGCGCTCAGGGGGCGCTCGAATCACGAGGGGGAGGTTGTTCTTTCGTCGACGCAGGTCACGGCCCGTCCGACGAGACAGGCCGCAGCGAGGATCCGCAAACGGCGAGACCGCGAAGCAAGCCGCATCGGCTCCGCAACCGATCAAGCCGTGCACCGGGCCGTAATCGGCTCCGCGCCCGGCCAATCGGCGCACCGGGCCGTATCGGCTCCGCAGGCCACGGGCCATCTGCATCCATCAGCCATCACCACGTGCCTATCGGCAGCCGCCACGCCACCACCCGTCTTCGCCGCGCCCCGCGCGGCCGCAGCTCCGCCATGGGGGAACTCAACACACAAGGAGGAGGAGAAACCATGTCTTTGAAGCTGAGTCGTCGCGACTTCGTCAAGGCATCGGCCGTCGCATCGGCATCCGCCATGCTCCTGGGCGCCGCCCAGCCGGCCTTCGCCGATGACGCCCCGGCTGACGGGGGCGCCGACGACGTCAAGGTCATCCCCAGCGCCTGCCGCCAGTGCTACGGCCGCTGCGCGCTGTTCGGCACCGTCGAGAACGGCCGACTGACCAAGATCGAGGGCAACCCCGACCTGTTCAGCGAGGGCACCCTGTGCGGACGCGCCTTCGCCATCCCGCAGGAGATGTACAACCCCACCCGCGTGCGCTACCCGCAGCGTCGCGTGGGCGAGAAGGGCTCCGGCCAGTGGAAGCGCATCACCTGGGAGGAGGCCTACGAGGAGGCCGCCCAGAAGTTCACCGAGATCGGCGAGCAGTACGGCTGGCACACCATCGCCCACCAGTACGGCACGGGCCGCGACATGCTGCAGTTCCAGGCCATCAACAAGCTGTGGCTCGAGCTGGGCTCCACCGCCACGTTCGGCGTGGGCAACCTGTGCTGGGTGGGCAGCTACTTCACCAGCCAGCGCCTGTACGGCGATGAGACCCAGTACACCGGCTGGGACGGCAACAACACCGACTGCATCGTCATCTGGTGCCGCCAGGAGCGCAGCCGCGGCTACTACGACTGGCTCACCGTCAAGCGCGCCCAGGAGCGCGGCGCCAAGGTCATCTGCGTCGACCCCCGCTTCACCTGCACCGCGTCGAAGGCCGACCTGTGGCTGCCCATCCGCCCCGGCTCCGACATGGCGCTCGTGCTGGCGTTCATCAACGAGATCATCCACTCGGAGAAGTGCGCCACCGACTTCGCGCGCTACTACACCAACGCCCCGTTCTTCATCGACGAGGACGGCACCGGCTACCAGCTGCGCCAGTCGATGATGCGCGAGGGCGGCAACGTGGAGCTCTACCCCGCCTGGGACGAGGCCCACGACCAGCTCATCTACTGGTCCGGCGACTGGCAGAACAGCCAGGGCGTCGGCGGCCCGCTCGCCTTCCAGTGGCTCGACGAGGCCGGCAACATCGTGCCCGACGCCGTGCCGGCGCTCACCACGCCCGACGGCAAGGGCCGCGAGATCGAGGGCAAGACGTACCGCACCTCCTGGGACATCCTGGTGGAGCACGTCACCCCGTGGACCATCGAGCGCGCCGCCGAGTTCTGCGAGCTGCCCGAGGACAAGATCCGCGAGGCCATCGGCATCTACCTGGAGGCCAGCCCGCACGCCTGCTTCACGCGCGGCCAGAAGGTGGAGTTCTCCGTCAACACGTCCGGCATCTCCCAGGCGCTCACCATCATGATCGCCCTGGCCGGCAACTTCGACACCAAGGGCGGCAACAACATCGGCCGCGAGCCCGCCACCGGCTACGACTCGTTCATGTTCGACGTCGTGCCCAACCAGCAGGGCCGCATGGGCGCCCGCCGCAAGCAGACGGCCATGAACATCAAGAAGCTGTCCGTGTGCCAGAACACCGGCTACCAGCAGATCCTGCAGGCCGATGACGCCACCGGCGAGCTGCGCGAGGTCACGCAGAACTCCGGCGGCCAGGTCATCTACGGCCAGCAGGGCGGCTTCGGCGCCGTCACCACCAAGGCCATGGCCAAGGGCGACCCGTTCCAGATCCACGGCTACTGGCAGCAGACGAGCGAGCCCATCCTGTCCATCGAGGGCGGCAAGGAGATCATCGAGGGCTTCAAGAACCTCGACTTCTTCGTCAACGTGGACATCTTCATGACCCCCTCCGGCGAGCTGGCCGACATCATCCTGCCGGCCGCGCACCCCAACGAGGTGGACCGCGTGGAGTGGGCGCACTCCGGCCACGGCTACCCCACCAGCCACACCTACCTCATCCGCCAGCCCTTCCACGCGCCGCTCGGCGAGGCGAAAGACGACATGGACATCTGCTTCGAGTTCGCCGAGTACATGGGCGTCGACATGTACTGGAAGGACAAGTA
>JAAWAY010000205.1 GCA_022792415.1 Eggerthellaceae bacterium
CTGATGGCTTGACCTTCGCCTCATCGGTTTGAGGTATTCAATTGCTGGGTGGCACTTTAGCACAACGGAGCATCTGTGCAAGCGCGAATTCGGCAACGGGGCGGCAACCGGATGGCGCCGCGGCGGGGAATCGGCAGGGGCCGGCGGACGGCCCGGGGCGCGGGCGACCGCCTCCGTCGGTCACGTGCGGGCGAGCCCCGCCTCCGATCGGGCGCTGCGGACTTTTACCCAGCTCAAAGCAGCCCTTAATTTTCCGTGTCAACTTGTCCCCAACGGTGGAAACCAGCGCGGGGATGTGCTGAAATAGCGGGTAATCGACCTTTTGCGGCCCCGCGCCGTCGCCATAGCACCACAGGAGCCAACATGCCCACGCAGCGTCACCCGAACCAGCCCTCGAACAACCCGCGCCGCGGGCGCTACGCCGCCCCCGTCAACCGGCACGCGGCAGCCCCCGCCGGCGGCGCCGAGCCCCTCGCCAGCGAGACCGCCGCCCAGGCGTCCCTCGCCGATGACGCCGCGGCCCCGGTCGACCCCGCGGTCGACGCCGATGCGGCCGAGGAGACGTTCGAGTTCGCGGGTGAGCCCCTGCCCATCGGCGCCGTGGCCGGCAATCCGCGCGACCGCGTGGTCGTGAGCGCCAAGGACGAGGGCGCCGAGCCCTGCCAGGGCGGCAGCGTCGTCGTGCAGCCCGGCCTGACGGGCAGCACGCCCGTCATCGGCGCCACGACCACCCGTGCCCGCGTCATCCCCCGCCAGGACGGCGACGAGCCCCTGCGCCACGCGACGCCCACCCCGCATCTGCAGGGCGCCCACGAGGGCGCCGTCGTAGCCCCGTCCGTGCGCCGCGCCAGCGGCCGGATGGCGCGCCCCTCCAAGGCCGCGGCCATCGTCGCCGCGCTCGTGGTGGTGGCCGTGGGCGTGGGCGCCTACCTGTTCCTCAACCCGCCCTTCATCAGCGTCACCGTCAACGGCCAGACCATCCAGGTGCCGGGCGGCACCACCATCGACGACCTCATCGAGGACGGCACCGTGTCCCCCGCCCCCGGCAACCTGCTCGCCATCGACGGCAACCTGCTGCAGGAGGGCGGCGGCGCGCGCTTCACCGCCATCGTCAACGGCCAGCCCGAGGACGACGGGGCCGCCAAGCTGCCCAAGGACGCGGCCGTGTCCATCTCAGACGGCGGCGACCTCACCGAGGAGTACGCCGAGGAGGAGGTGGTCGCGCCGTCCCAGATCGAGTTCGAGGGCGTCGGCGCCATCCATGCCTACGAGGGCACCGGCGCGCCCGGCAAGGCCCTGCGCCGCACCGGGTCGGTATCGGGCGTGGTGGTGGACGAGGTCACCGAGCCGCCCAGCGACGAGGTGATCAAGAAGTACAACGCCGACACCGCCGGCGACAAGGTGGTCGCGCTCACGTTCGACGACGGCCCCTGGCCCGACTCCACCAACGCCATCCTCGACATCCTGGACGAGAACGGAGCCAAGGCCACCTTCTTCACCATCGGCCAGCAGATCAGCGGCACCAACGCCGAGGCCGTCAAGCGCGCCTTCGACGCCGGGCACCAGATCAGCAGCCACAGCTACGACCACGCCAGCGGCAGCGGCAACGGCGTCGACCTGGGGCACATGACGCCCGAGGAGCGCGTGGACGAGGTCACGAAGGGCTACGAGGCCATCAAGGCCGTCACCGGCGTCGAGCCGAGCCACGCCTTCCGCACGCCCGGCGGCAACTTCAGCGCCGAGACGGCGCAGATCCTGCAGCCCTACGTCGACGCGGAGATCGGCTGGAACATCGACACCGAGGACTGGCGGCGCCCCGGCGCGGCGGCCATCGCCGACCGCATCAAGCAGGCCAAGCCCGGCAGCATCATCCTCATGCACGACGGCGGCGGCGACCGCTCCCAGACGGTGGAGGCGCTGCGCATCGCGCTGCCCTACCTGCGTGAGCAGGGCTACCGCTTCATCACGGTCGACGAGCTGCTGGCCTACAACGACCCGGCCGACATGTAACGAGCCCCCCCCCGCACGGCGAGGGGACACGCAGGTATCGTCGCGACACCCGCCGACTCGTGCTCATTTTTCGCGGTTGGTAACGATCACGCCCCCTGCCAGAAGAGCCTCCAGCAACCGAAAACGCTTCATCACCCGAGGCGGCGAAGCGCACACGAGTCTGACCAGGCGTTTTACCTGCGTCGATGTTCACAGCCCGGATTATTCCCCGGAGGGAACCGTTACCAACCGTAAATTCTTCGCAAATCAGGGCGCAGAAAGAAGAACAGGACGGTTGGGCGCGGGAAGGATGCGCAATTGTCGGGCAAAGGAGAGCTACGGGACAGCGGGGCACGGGAGGGATGCGCACTTACCAGGTGTTCGGGGATGCGGGCGCTCGGGGAGAGCGCCCGCGGATCAAGGTTGTCTCATACCTGAGACAACCTTGTCCGCGTGTCGCATGTTTTGGTCTTCGGGATCAGCGCGTGCCGGCACCTGCCAGCATCTCGCGCGCGTGGGCCAGCGACGCCTCCGTCGCGTCGCCTGAGAGCATGCGCGCCACCTCGGCCTCGCGCTCGACGCCCTCCACGGGGCGCAGCGTGGTCTGGGGCTCGGCGCCGCCGGACTTCTCCACCACGTAGTGCACGTCGGCCTCCACGGCCACCTGGGCCAAATGCGTCACGACGATGACCTGGTGCGTGGCGGCCAGGTCGGCCAGCACCCGCGCGAGCGCCACCGCCGTGGCGCCGCCCACGCCCGCATCCACCTCGTCGAAGATGAGCGTGTCCACCTCGTCGTGCGCGCCGAGCACCGCCTTGACGGCCAGCATGACACGGCTCACCTCGCCGCCCGACGCGATGCGGGCGAGCGGGCGCGCCTGCATGCCCGAGCCCGGTCGGAAGAACAGCTCCACCGCGTCGGGGCCCGCCTTGGTCCAGCGCTCGCGATCCAGGGGCTCCACCCGGCACTCGAGGGATGCCTCCCCCATCTCGAGGCGCCCCATGACGGCCGTGACGGCCTGGGCGAGCGCCGGCGCCGCGGCAGCGCGGGCCTCGTGGAGCGACGCGCCGGCCTGGGCGAGCGCGCCCTCCGCGGCATCGAGGCGCTCCCGCGCCTCGCGGCGGCGCCCGTCAGCGTCGTCCACCGACGCCACCAGATCGGCCGCCTCGGCGCGACGGGCCAGCACGTCCTCAACCCGCGGACCGTAGCTGCGCAGCAGGCCCTGGAACGCGGCGGCGCGCTCCTGCGCGGCGGCGAGGGCGTCGGGGTCGAACTCGACGTCCTCGGCGTAGGAGGCCATGTCGCGCGCCACGTCCTCGGCGATAAAGCCCGCCTCGCGCAGCGACTGGGCGTAGGCGGAGAGGTTCTCGTCGAATCGCGCCGCCTCCTCCAAGGCCGATGCTGCCGCGCCCAGCGCGTCGAGCGCGCCGCCCTCCCCTGACAGCGCCTCGGCCGCCCCGTGGGCCGCGCGGGCCAGGGCCTCGGCGTTCTCCGTGCGCGACAACGAGGCCATGAGCTCCTCGTACTCGCCCTCGGCGGGCGACACCGCATCGATGGCCTGGAGCGTGAAGCGCGCCTCGTCCAGGGCCGCCTCCGACGCGCTGGCCGCCTCGCACACGCGCTCGTAGGCCGACGCGGCCTCGGCGGCGTCGGCGTAGGCGACGGCGTAGGCGCGGGCCGCCTCGGCCACGGCCTCCCCGCCCCAGGCGTCCAGGAGCCGCCCATGCGATGCGGGGGACAGCAGGGCCTGGTGCTCGTGCTGGCCGCACAGGTCGATGGAGGGGCCCACGCGCTCGGCCAGCTCGGTGACGCTGGCCATGGCCCCGTTGAGCGTGACGCGGGAGCGCCCGTCCGCCGACACGCGCCGGCTCACGACGAGCTCGCGCTCCCCCTCCCCCTCCGGCTGGACGTCCGCCCCGTCGTCGGGAGAGCCGCCGGCATCACGCAAGAACAGGCGCCCCTGCACGCGCGCGGCGTCGCTGCCCTCGCGCACGGCCCCCTTGTCGGCGCGCGCGCCCATCAGCAGCTTGGCCGCGGACAGCAGCGCCGTCTTGCCGGCGCCCGTCTCGCCCGTGAGCACCGTGAGGTGCGGCGAGGGAACCATCGAGGCCTCCCGGATGAGGGCCACGTTCTCCACTTGTATCTCGTCGATCATGGGTGTCTCCTTTGGGCGCGAGGGGCGCTCGGTTGTGCCGGGGCACAGCTTAGCGCACCGGAGGCGCCGACGACGTCGCGAACCCCGCGCTCCACCGCGAATGCGGCCCGCGCCCCCGCTACGAGCGGCGCGACGAGCCGTAGGCGGCGTGCTTGCGGTTGCCGTAGGCGCTGCCCTTGCGCGCCGTCTTGCGCAGGTCCTTGAGCACGTCGTCCTCCGAGGACCCCTCCACGCTGGCGCGCAGCTTCACCACCTGGTCGCGCAGGCGGGCCGCCTCCTCGAAGTCCATGTCGCGCGAGGCCGCGGCCATGTCGTCCTCCATGGACGAGATGATGCGCAGCACCTCCTCGCGGGACAGCTCGGCCAGCTCCTTGTTCACCTGCTCGGCCGTCACCGACCCGGCCTCGTCGACCACGTAGCCCATGATGTCGTTGATGGCCTTGCGGATGGTCTGCGGCTCGATGCCGTGCTCCTCGTTGTAGGCCATCTGGATCTCACGGCGCCGGCGCGTCTCGGTGATGGCGCGGTCCATGGAGTCGGTGATGCGGTCGGCGTACATGATGACCTGGCCCGACACGTTGCGCGCCGCGCGGCCGATCGTCTGGATGAGCGAGCGGTGGTTGCGCAGGAAGCCCTCCTTGTCGGCGTCCAGGATGGCCACGAGCGACACCTCGGGCAGGTCGAGCCCTTCACGTAGCAGGTTGATGCCCACAAGCACGTCGAACTCGCCCCGGCGCAGATCGCGCAAAATCTCAGTGCGCTCCA
>JAAWAY010000206.1 GCA_022792415.1 Eggerthellaceae bacterium
CCCTACGTCAAGCGCATCGTCGACGCCGTGCAGGACGATGAGTTCGCGGTGGTGTACCACAACTGCGGCAACTCCGTCGTGGCGGCCGCCGACGACGTGGCGGCTACGGGTGCCGCGGCCTTCCACTTCGGCAATGCCATCAACCTGGCTGACATCCTGCCGCTCATGCCGCCCGACGCGCTCGTCATGGGCAACGTCGACCCGGCCGGCGAGATCCGCAACGGCACGCCGGAGAGCGTCCGCGAGGCGACGCTGGCCCTCATGGCCGCCTGCGCCCACCACCCCAACTTCGTGCCGTCGACGGGCTGCGACGTGCCGCCGATGAGCCCGTGGGAGAACATCGACGCCTTCTTCGCCGCCGTCGACGAGTTCTACGAGTCGCGCTAGCGGGCGCGGGCGGCGGGCGACCCGCCGCCCCGCCTCGCGCCCCGGGCGCCCTCGCGCGCCCCGCGGGCCGCATCCCCGCCGGCTCGCCCGGCCGGCCCCATCCACCCGGGAGGAGAATCCCCATGGAGTACCGCAACCTGTTCGAGCCCGTATCCATCGCCGACGTCACGCTGCCCAACCGCTTCGCCATGGTGGCCATGGGCCCCATGGGGCTGGGTGACGCGGAGGGCGGCTTCAACCAGCGCGGCGTCGACTACTACGTCGAGCGCGCCAAGGGAGGCACCGGGCTCATCATCACCGGCGTCACGCACGCCGCCAACAACATCGAGACCCACGAGTACCCGTCCACCCCGTCGGCCACCATCAACCCGTCGCACTTCATCCGCACCGCCCGCGAGATGACCGAGCGCATCCACGCCTTCGGGTCGAGCATCTTCCTGCAGATATCGGCGGGATTCGGCCGCGTGTACGCCGAGTTCCCCGAGGGCGAGGCGCCCGTGTCGGCGTCGGCCACGCAGAACCGCTGGTTCGACGTGGACTGCCGCCCGCTCACCGTCGACGAGATCCACGACATCACGCGCCAGTGCGGCCAGGCGGCCCGCATCGCCAAGGACGCGGGGTTCGACGGCGTGCAGATCCACGCCGTGCACGAGGGGTACCTGCTCGACCAGTTCGCCATCAGCCTGTTCAACGACCGTGACGACGAGTACGGCGGCAGCCTCGAGAACCGGCTCCGCTTCGCCCGCGAGGTGTGCGAGGAGATCAAGGCCCAGTGCGGCGCAGGGTTCCCCGTCACGCTGCGCTTCTCGCCCAAGAGCTTCATCAAGGCGCTGCGCGACGGCGCGCTGCCCGGCGAGGACTTCCAGGAGCAGGGCCGCGACGTGGACGAGGGCGTGCAGGCCGCCAAGCTGCTCGTCTCGTACGGCTACGACGCCCTGGACATCGACGTGGGCAGCTACGACGCCTGGTGGTGGAACCATCCGCCGATGTACATGGAGAAGGGCCTGTACCGCTCGTTCGCCAAGCTGATCAAGGACGCGGTGGACGTGCCCGTCATCTGCGCCGGCCGCATGGACGACCCCGCGATGGCCTCGCGCGCCGTCGCCGAGGGCGTCTGCGACATCATCGGCCTGGGCCGCCCGCTTCTGGCCGACCCCGACTACGTCAACAAGCTGCGCCAGGGCGACGCGGCGGCCATCCGCCCGTGCCTGTCGTGCCACGAGGGGTGCCTGGGGCGCATGATCCGCTACAAGAACATCTCGTGCGCCGTCAACCCGCAGTGCGCCCGCGAGCGCTACACGCGGCTCGTGCCGGCCCTCACGCCGGCGCGGGTGCTCGTGGCCGGCGGCGGCCCGGCGGGCATGGAGGCGGCTCGCGTGGCGGCCCTGCGCGGCCATGAGGTGGTGCTGTGCGAGGCCAAGGACCGCCTGGGCGGCAACCTGGTTCCCGGCGGCGCGCCCGCGTTCAAGGAGGACGACCTGGCGCTGGTGGCCTGGTACGAGGAGCAGCTGCGCCGCCTGGGCGTCGACGTGCGCCTGGGCGCGCCCGTGACGGCGTCGGTAGTGGAGCAGGGCGACTTCGACCACGTCATCGTAGCCACCGGCGCGCGTCCCAAGTCGTTCCCGATCGAGGGCGCGCCCGTGCTCTCGGCCGAGGCGGTGCTGCTGGGCGAGGCCGACCCGGGCCACGACGTCGTCATCGTCGGCGGCGGCCTGGTGGGCTGCGAGCTGGCGCTGCACCTGGCCCAGACCGGCCACGAGGTGACCGTCGTCGAGGCCCTGGGCGACGTGCTCGAGCTCAACGGGCCTTTGTGCCCCGCCAACTTCGAGATGCTGCGCAAGCTCTTGCCCTACCACGGCGTCACCGTGCTGACGAACGCGCAGGCCGCCGGCTACGACGACGGCTGCGTGGTGGTGGAGGGGCCGGACGGCCCGCGCCGCGTGCCCGCCGACTCCGTGGTGGAATGCGTCGGCTACCGCAGTGAGGACGCCCTGTACGAGGAGCTGCGCTTCGCCGGCCCGCTCGTCCACAAGATCGGCGACGCGCGGTCCGTCGCCAACATCATGAACGCCATCTGGGACGCCCACGAGCTGGCCTCGGCCCTGTAGGCGCGCCCGCTCAGGAAAGGAGCCGCATCCATGCTCACCAAGCGGCAGAACATGATCGAGTGCATCCGCGGCGGCACGCCCGACCGCTACGTCAACCAGTACGAGGCGCTGGCCCTCATCATGGCCAGCCCCCTGTCCGACCGCTCCCACCTGGCCGACGAGGGCTATCTCATCGACGCCTGGGGCTGCTACCAGCAGTCCATCCCCGGGCAGCCGGGGCTGTTTCCCATGCACGACCTGGACCACCGCGTCATCACCGACATCTGCGCATGGCGCGACCAGGTGAGGGTGCCCGGCGATCTGGACGACCCGGCGTTCTGGGCGCCCATCGCCGAGCGCGCGGCGGCCGTGGAC
>JAAWAY010000209.1 GCA_022792415.1 Eggerthellaceae bacterium
AGAACTTCCCCACGGGCATCAAGGGCCTGAAGTTCGTGTTCTTCGGCGACTGCCGCAACAACATGGGCAACTCGCTCATGGTGGTCTGCTCCAAGCTGGGCCTGCACTTCGTGGGCTGCGGCCCGAAGGAGCTCATGCCCGATGAGGACCTCGTCGAGACCTGCAAGAAGATCTGCGAGGAGACCGGCGGCTCGGTGACGCTCACCGACGACGTCAAGGAGGCCGCGACCGGCGCCAACGTCATCTACACCGACATCTGGCTGTCCATGGGCGAGCCCGACGAGCTGTGGGCCAAGCGCATCAAGGAGCTCTCTCCCTACCGCGTGACCAAGGACGTCATGGCCATGGCCGACAAGAACGCCATCTTCATGCACTGCCTGCCGTCGTTCCATGACACCCAGACCACCATCGGCGCCGAGATCGCCGAGAAGTTCGGCATCACCGAGATGGAGGTCGCCGACGACGTGTTCGAGTCCTCGCAGTCCCGCGTGTTCGACGAGGCCGAGAACCGCATGCACTCCATCAAGGCCATCATGTACGCGACCCTGAAGTAACTTCCCCGTACTTCCGCGACGACCCAGGACCTGACCACAGCCGTGTTCGGGGGAGGCGAATGAGCCTCCCCTGGGTCGTCGCATCCTTTTCCACCCCCGATTCGTAAGAGTGGTGATCCTCCATGGCATATCAGAAAGGTGACGGCAAGAGCGTGGTCATCGCCCTGGGCGGCAACGCCCTGGGTGACACCCCCCAGGAGCAGCTGAAGCTGGTCGAGGGCACGGCCGTCCACATCGTCGACATGATCGCCGAGGGCATCAATGTTGTGGTATCCCACGGCAACGGCCCCCAGGTCGGCATGATCAACAACGCGTTCGACTTCGCCCACAACAACGACGGCAAGACCCCGGAGATGCCCTTCCCCGAGTGCGGCGCCATGTCGCAGGGCTACATCGGCTACCAGCTGTCCCAGGCCATCCTCAATGAGCTGAAGCGCCGCGCCATCATGCGCTCCACGGCGTCGGTCATCACGCAGACGGTCGTCTATCCCGACGACCCCGCGTTCGCCGACCCGACGAAGCCCGTCGGCCCGTTCCTCACCGAGGAGGAGGCCATGAAGCGCGCCGAGGAGACGGGCGCCACCTACAAGGAGGACGCCGGCCGCGGCTGGCGCATGGTGGTCGCCTCGCCCAAGCCCCAGCGCATCGTCGAGTTCGACGCCATCAAGGACCTCATGGACGACGGCTACGTCGTCGTGGCGGCCGGTGGCGGCGGCGTTCCGGTGATCGAGCGCAACGACTCCTACGAGGGCGTGCCCGCGGTCATCGACAAGGACCGCTCCAGCGCCAAGCTGGCCGCTGACTTCAAGGCGGACATGCTGGTCATCCTGACGGCCGTCGAGAAGGTGGCCATCAACTTCAACACGCCGCAGCAGCAGGCCATCGACACCATGACGGTGGCCGAGGCCAACAAGTACATCGAGGAGGGCCAGTTCGCGCCCGGCTCGATGCTGCCGAAGGTCCAGGCCTGCATCGAGTACCTGGAGGCCTACCCCCAGGGCAAGGCGCTCATCACCTCGCTCGAGTGCGCGGCCGCCGGCCTGAAGGGCGAGACGGGCACCATCATCACCGCCTCCTAGCTTCACCCGGGGCCTCGGTCCCGGTAGGCGCAATCGGGGAAGACGCGCCACCACCGCCTTGGACACCACGCCAAGAAGGAACCTGCCCCGGCCCACCCGGCCGGGGCGCCCGCCCTGCGTCGACGGCAGCCATCCTGCTCACATGGCGTCGCCGACGCAGGCGCGGTACGCAAGACCGTATCCGACGCTTGTAAAGGAGGGGTAACCTATGACAGATGCAGAGAAGAAGAAGGATCGCAAGAAGCGCAGCATCTCCTCGTTCTCCATCTTGCTGATCATTCTGGTGGTCCTCGCCATCGTCACCATGATCATGGCGGCCACGGGCACGGAGGGCGTCACCGGCGCCACCCTGGCCAACATCACCACCGCACCTGTGAAGGGCTTTACCGACGCACTACCCGTTTGCCTGTTCGTGCTGATCCTCGGCGGTTTCCTGGGGATCGTCACCGAGACGGGCGCCCTCGATGCCGGCATCGCCGCGCTCGTGAAGAAGCTGCACGGCAATGAGCTCATCCTCATTCCCATCCTGATGTTCATCTTCTCCATCGGCGGCACCACGTACGGCATGTGCGAGGAGACCGTCCCGTTCTACCTGCTGCTCGCCGCCACCATGGTGGCCGCCGGCTTCGATAGCCTGACCGGCGCCGCCGTCGTCCTGCTGGGCGCCGGCTGCGGCGTGCTGGGCTCCACGGTCAACCCGTTTGCCGTGGGCGTGGCCGTCGACTCCCTGTCGGGCACCGGCATCGTCATCAACCAGGGCATCATCATGGGCCTCGGCGTGGTGCTGTGGCTCGTCACCCTGGCCATCTCCATCTTCTTCGTCATGAAGTACGCCAAGAAGGTCAAGGCCGACAAGGGCTCCACCATCCTGTCCCTGCAGGAGCAGGAGGACATGATGCAGGAGTGGGGCATGAGCGAGTCCACCGAGGAGGGCGAGACCGGCGACACCGCCAAGCTGCCCGCCATGACCGGCCGCCAGAAGTGGTCGCTCGTCGTGTTCGCGCTCACGTTCGTCATCATGATCATCTCGTTCATCCCGTGGGAGGACCTGGGTGTTGACGTGTTCAACGCCGGCGCCACCTACGAGGAGGTCGTGGCCCCCGTGTCCGGCGAGGACATCACCGCCGTCTACGACGAGGCCACCGAGAGCGAGCTCACCATCCCCGGCAACGTCGAGGGCGTGGCCGTGTCCGAGGAGCAGGTGACCGATGGCTGGTCCGCGTTCCTGACCGGCCTGCCCCTGGGCCAGTGGTACTTTGACGAGGCCTCCACGTGGTTCCTGCTGATGGCGCTCGTCATCGGCCTCATCGGCGGCCTGTCCGAGGCCCGCTTCGTCAAGGCCTTCATCAACGGCGCCGCCGACATGATGTCGGTCGTGCTCATCATCGCGCTGGCTCGCTCCATCACGGTGCTCATGGGCGAGACCGGCCTGGACATCTGGATCCTCGACAACGCGGCCCACGCGCTCGAGGGCATGTCAGCCATCATCTTCGCGCCGCTGTCCTTCCTGCTCTACATCGTGCTGTCGTTCCTCATCCCGTCGTCCTCCGGCATGGCCACCGTGTCCATGCCCATCATGGGCGGCCTGGCCAACCAGCTGAACTTCTCGGTTGAGACCATG
>JAAWAY010000207.1 GCA_022792415.1 Eggerthellaceae bacterium
GCCGAGCGTGTTCTTGGGCAGCATGCCCTTGACGGCATGCTCGATGACGCGCTCAGGATGCTTGGCCATGGCCTCGGTGAAGGTCTCGGACTTCAGCCCGCCGGGGTAACCACTGTGGCGGTAGTAGCTCTTCGTGGCAGCCTTGGTGCCCGTCACGCGGATCTTGTCCGCGTTGATGATGATGACGAAGTCACCGGTGTCCACATGGGGGGTGTACTGCGGCTTGTGCTTGCCCTTGAGGATCTGAGCGGCCTTGGTGGCCACGCGACCGAGCACCTGATCAGTGGCGTCGATCAGCACCCACTCGCGCTCGACCTCGCCGGGCTTTGCATGATACGTCTTCACTTACATTCCTCCAATTAGCTTGCAGGCCCTGCGGGCGGCTGAAGCTCTCGTTCCACGGGCTCGCGCGTGGCTACGGGCCGCCGCGCTCCCCCGCCGGGCGAGATCCGCCATGCAGGAGTGTTTGTTTTCAAAAGTGCAGGTGACCTCGGATGCCGGTTTCCTACGCCGACGCGCACGGTGTGGGCCTGGACTCCCTCTTGCGCGCTTCCGAACTCGTTCTGCTTGTACGGGGCTTTTGAAAGCGAACTTTTGCATTGTATATACGCGCGCGCGGCAAAGTCAACGAAAACCGATGAAAGCTGACGAAAATTCCCAGGTAGAAGGTCGGTATTGCGTCTGGATGCGGGCTGCGAGACCGACCCGGGGCCTCCGCCGCACGCAACCCGCTGCCATCTGCAGAAAGTAACCCGTGGCTTACGCTTAGGCCGCACCCGGCTGTGCGGTATCTCCCCTGTCGAGGGGCCACTATTATATGAGGGTAACATTCTCAGGACGCCCAAGCGCCCGCCGCGCCGCGCGCGGAGCAAGCCAACGGAACGGACCGCCATGGAATCGATGAGCCCCTTCGCCTTCATAACCCTCGTCACGCTGCTGGCAGGCGCCGGAGGCACCGGCCTGGGAGGCCTGGTGGGTGCCCTGTTCAAGAGCGAGTCCAACCGCACCATCAGCCTGCTTCTGGCCTTCGCGGGTGGCGTGATGACGGCCATGGTCTGCTTCGATCTGCTGGCCGAGGCCGTGGAGGCCAGCGAGACCCTCATGGAGCACGGCGTGTTCCTGGTCATTGCCGCCATCGCGCTGGGCGTGGCGGTGGTGTACGGCCTCAACTACGCCATCGACCGCCACACGCGCAAGGAGGTGCCCCACACGGCGGGCGCCGAGCACCCGGCCACCCACGACGCACCGGACGAGCTCATCCACGCCGACCACCTCAACGAGCACATCCGCGAGGGCGGCTCGCGCGCCTCGCTCGTCATCGCCGGCATCGTCATGGCCTGCGCCATCGCGCTGCACAACATCCCCGAGGGCATGACCATCGGGGCCAGCTTCGCCATATCCGACAACCTGATGCTGGGCACGGGCATGATCATGGCCGTGCTCATCGGCCTGCACAACATCCCCGAGGGCATGGCTGTGGCCGTTCCGCTCATCAGCGGCGGCATGGGCCGCGTCAAGGCCACGCTGCTCACGGCGGCGTGCGGCCTGCCCACCCTGTTGGGCGCGTGGCTGGGCTTCTGGCTGGGCGACATCGGGCCCGCGGGCCTGTGCGCCAGCCTGGGCTTCGCGTCGGGCGCCATGCTCTATGTGGTGTTCGGCGAGATCCTGCCCGAGGCCTACCTGCTGTGCCGCTCCAAGGCCCCCGCCTTCGCCGTCATGATCGGCATCGGGCTGGGCATGGTGATGATCTTCCTGTAGGGCGCAACGCGCGGGCTGGCCGCGGAGTTGCGCCCAGGACGGCGGCTAGCCCTCCACCGCTGCCAGCGCCTGATCGATATCGGCGATCAGGTCGGCTGCATCCTCGATGCCGCACGACAGGCGCACCAGGTCGGCGCCGATGCCCGCGGCCTCCAGCTCGGCGTCGGTCATCTGGCGGTGCGTCGACGCCGCCGGGTGCAGCACGCAGGTGCGCGCATCGGCCACGTGCGTGGCGATCTGGGCCAGCTTCAGGTTGGCCATGAACGTCTCCGCTGCCTCACGACCGCCCGCCACGCCGAAGCTCACCACGCCGCAGCTGCCCTCGGGCAGGTACTTCTGCGCGCGGTTGTGCTCAGCGTCGCCCGGCAGGCCGGGGTAGCGCACCCACGCCACCTTGGGATGCGCGGCCAGGTGCTCGGCCACCGCCAGGCCGTTGGCCGCGTGACGCGCCATGCGCAGGTGCAGGCTCTCCAGCCCCAGGTTGATGAGGAAGGCGTTCTGCGGGCTCTGGATGCAGCCCAGGTCGCGCATGAGCTGGGCCGTCGCCTTGGTGATGTAGGCGCCGCCCAGGCCGAAGCGCTCGACGTAGCACACGCCGTGGTAGCTCTCGTCGGGCTCGCATAGACCGGGGAACTTGTCCGGATGCGCCGCCCAGTCGAAGCGCCCACCGTCTACGATGACACCGCCCACGCTGGCGCCGTGGCCGTCCATGTACTTGGTGGTGGAGTGCGTCACGATATCGGCGCCCCACTCCAGCGGCCGGCACAGCACCGGTGTGGGGAACGTGTTGTCCACGATGAGCGGCACGCCGTGGGCGTGGGCCGCGGCGGCGAAGCGCTCGATGTCGAGCACGGTGAGCGCCGGGTTGGCGATGGTCTCGCCGAACACGAGCTTGGTGTTGGGGCGGAAGGCCTCCTCGAGCTCATCATCGGAGCAGTCGGGGTCGACGAACGTGCACTCGATGCCCATGCGCGCCAACGTGTGCGCGAACAGGTTGAACGTGCCACCGTAGATGGATGCCGACGACACGATATGATCGCCCGCCCCCGCGATGTTGAACACGGCGAAGAAGTTGGCCGCCTGGCCCGACGACGTGAGCATGGCCGCGGTGCCGCCCTCCAGCTCGGCGATCTTGGCCGCCACTGCGTCGTTGGTGGGGTTGGCCAGGCGCGTGTAGAAGTAGCCGGAGTCCTCCAAATCGAACAGGCGCCCCATGGCCTCGCTCGTCCCGTACTTCCAGGTGGTGTTCTGGTAGATGGGCACCTGACGCGGGTCGCCGTCGCCGGGGCGGTAGCCGCCTTGGACGCAGATGGTGCCGATGGATTCGCTCATGGGACGTGCCTTTCTTCGCGGGTGCTCATGCGCTTCGGGTGGGCCGTGACTCGCCGAAACGCCAATCCGAAGCGGCGTCTATTGTAATGCGGCGTTTCCTCGCGCGCTTCATCACATTCGCAATAACCAGCTACCCGATAAACGTATAGGCCGATAGCGGAACCGACGCCCACTCGCGCGGCGCCATCGCCTATAGTAAGCACGCACCGCCCGTCGCGACGCTCCCCTCCCCGGCCAGGCGCCAGGGGACGCGCTCCCTTCCGCGCAGGCGACACGCACCAGAGCCCGTGAAGGAGTCGCCATGCCCGTCCGCATACCCGATTCGCTGCCTGCCACCCAGGCGCTCGAGAACGAGAACATCTTCGTCATGACCGAGTTCCGGGCCATGCACCAGGACATCCGCCCCCTCAAGCTGCTGCTGCTCAACCTCATGCCCACCAAGATCACCACCGAGACGCAGATCCTGCGCAAGCTGGCCAACACGCCGCTGCAGATCGAGGTGGAGCTGCTGCAGACGGCCAGCCACGACGCCAAGAACACGGCCGCCGAGCACCTGGAGGCGTTTTACACCACGTTCGACGAGGTGCGACACCGCCACTACGACGGCCTCATCATCACCGGCGCGCCCGTGGAGCTGCTCGACTTCGAGGACGTGGACTACTGGGACGAGCTGTGCGCCATCATGGCGTGGTCGGCCACCAACGTGCACTCCACGCTGCACATCTGCTGGGGCGCCCAGGCCGGCATCTACTTCCACTACGGCGTGCCCAAGCACGAGCTGCCGCGCAAGATGTTCGGCGTGTTCGAGCACACCCTGGTCAAACGCACGTCGCCGCTCGTGCGCGGCTTCGACGACACGTTCTTCGCGCCGCATTCCCGCTACACCGAGGTGCTGGCCGCCGACATCGACGCCCATCCCGACCTGGAGCTCGTAGCCGTCTCGGAGGAAGCGGGCGTTTACATCGCCAAGTCCACGGACAGCCGTAACTTCTTCGTGTTCGGCCATCCTGAGTACGATCGCGAGACGCTCAAGGCCGAGTACGACCGCGACATCGCGAAAGGCCTGGACATGGCGCTGCCGGCCAACTACTACCCCGACGACGACCCCACGCGCGAACCCGTGTCGCACTGGCGCTCCCACGCGCAGCTGCTCTACACGAACTGGCTCAACTACTACGTGTACCAGACCACGCCCTACGACATCGATGCCATCGGCGGCGAGGGAGAAGACGGCGGCGCGGAAATCGCTGCGGACGCGAGCGCCCGAGCGACGGCGACCGCAGACGCGCAAGCACGGGAAGGCGCGTAGTCATGGCCATCGACCCCCGCACCGACCCCCACGCCCACCTGGAGTACACCCCGCTCCCCAGTCAGCTGCGCGCCGAGAAAGGGCGAACGAGTGTTTCACGTGAAACATTCGACGGCGAAAACGCTGAGGGCGCCTCGGTCGCAGACGGCGCGCCGGCGGGAGCCGAGGGCGCGGGCGGCGCAAACGCTTCGGACACACGCGGCGCGCTGGCTGGGGCCGCGAGTAGCGCGGGCGCGGGCGTCTCAGACGTGGGCACGGGCGGCGCGAGTGGCATGGGCGCGTCGAGTGCGAGCGCGGGCAGCGCAAACGACTCGGGTGTGGGCGGTGCAGACGTGGGCGCCTCGAGCGCGAGTAGCACGGGCGTCTCGAGTGATGGCACCTCGCGCCCAAGCGCCACATCGCGCGGCCGCACGGCGCCCGCCGATCCGTTCCTCCGCGCACCCAATGAGGACGACGACGGATACGACCCCTACTCCGACCGTCCCGCCGACAACCCCCTCTTCGAGGAAGATCCCTGGATCTAGGGTTCTGACGCCCGCGTCCAGCGCCCGCGCCCGACCCACAGCGCACCTGCGCCGGCTCAGCGCCCGACGCGCAGCGTGCCCGCGCCCGCGCCCAGCGCCCGACGCCCGCGCGCCCGCTACTTCCCGCCACGCACCGCGTCGTCGGGATGGATGCTCATCGACTGGAACCGGTCCTCCATGTACACGTTGTCGAAGTGCTTGTCGTAGAACTCCTGGATGGGCGTGTTGGCCGGGTCGCCCGACAGGCGCTCGTACCAGCAGTCCAGCGACTGCAGCGTCATGATGGCGTCAGCCAGCATCAGCAGCGCGCACACCGACGTGACGGCGTAGCGCCAGTTCCACGGGATGAGGTTGACCAGGCGCAGCATCAGCGGCAGCAGCAGCTTGATCCACACCACGCCCAGGATGCCCCACATGATCATGAACACGCCGCACGTACGGCCCCCGATGGACAGCCACATGCCGGTGTAGTCCCAGGCCACCGCGTCGAACGCATACTGCATGAACACGCTGGTGAAGTACTCGAACGCCCCGCCGATCACCGCGCTCACGAAGAAGATGATGATGACGTTCTTCTTGTGGAAGCGGTTGAGGAACACGGTCATGAGCACGGCGCCGATGCCGTAGATGGGCGAGAACGGCCCGAACAGCAGGCCGGCGCGATCCTGGTAGTGACCGGGACCCACCACGACGAAGTGGTAGATGGTCTCGATGCCCAGGCCCAGGATGGAGCACACCACGAAGATCCAGAACAGGTTGAAGAAGTTGAGCGTGATGTAGCCGTGGCCCGTCTCGTCCAGGCCCAGCGTGCCGGCCTCGGCCTCGTCGCGCAGCTCCATGTCGTGCAGCTTGCGGCGCAGCTCGCGCTCCTGGGCCAGCGACGGGTCGAGGTACGACTGCAGGGCGATGGCTACCACCAGCAGCACGCCGTAGCCGATGAGGTAGTACCCGATACCCTGGAGCATGACCGAGCACAGCATGCCCACCACCAGCAGCACGAAGATGCCGTCGAGCGCGATGGCGGCCATGCGGCGCCGGTTGCGCAGAAGGCGCACGCCCAAGAACGCGAACGTGAGCATCAGCAGCGCGTAGTCGATGGTCATGACAATGTTCACCACCAGGGTGGACGTCCCCATGTCCGCGATGCTCTCGGGCTGGGCCAGGCGCACCCACTCGAGGATGCCCCAGACGACACCCGCCAGGTCGTACACGCCCACCACCAGGCACAGCACGCCGAGAATCTTCATGGGCAGCGGCAGCTTCTTCTTGTCCACGGGCCCCTGCAGGTCGCTGGCGATGTGCTCGCCCACCTCGGCGATGGCCTCGCGCTGGTGCTCCACCGCGCGCTTGGCCGCCTCCACCTCGCGCGACGGGTGCGCCAGGTCGTCCACCACGCGCTCCACCTTGGCCGCCTCGTGGGCCACGGCCGCCACCGCGGCGTCCTTCAGCGACGCGGGATGGCGCAGGTCCTCCTCAACGGCGTGGATCTGCGCTTCCTTGTGCTCCGCGTACTTGACGGCGTCCTCGCGATCCAGCTCCATCTCGTGGTGCGTGGCCCGCGCGCCGGTGGCCAGGCTCTCGCGCAGGTCCTCGCCGATCTTCTCGGCTCCCTCGCGCACGGCCTCCCCGGCCTCCTCCGCCCCTGAGCGCATGGCCTCCCCCGCCTCGGCCATGCCCCGGGACAACGATCCGGACGACTTCGGGTCGGATTGATCAGGATGCGTCATGCGAACTCCTCGGATACGCGCCCGACATCAGGGCGCCCCTCAACACAAATGCCCCGCACGCGCACGGCGCCGCGAGACACGATAGTCCTGCTGATTATAGGCGAGCCGCCGCCAGGACCAGAAACTCGTCAGGAGACAGTTGCCGAAAGTCGCGGATGACCATGTCGGCCTCGGCCGCCAGCTCGTCGTAGGTGCCGGCCAGGTCGTTGTCGTACACGCCCACGGTGCCGTAGCCTGCCGCCGCCAGCGTGCGCACGGCGTACACCGCGTCCTCGAAGCCCCACGTGCGCTCGCGCGGGGTGCCCAGCGCGCGGCGGGCGCGGTCGTACACCGCCGGCTCGCGCTTGGACGCGCCCACGTCATCCACCGACACGATGTCGGCCAGGTACGGCGTGAACCCCGCGTGGGCCAGCCCCGCCTCCAGCAGCGGCTTGGGCGTGGACGACGCCACGCTCTGCGGCACGCCGCGCTCGGCCAGCGCCCGCACGAAGGCGAGCGCGCCGGGACGCCCCTCGGCACGATGGGCGTAGAAGTCCATCATGAACTCGTCGATCATGCCTTTCACCTCGGCCCCCGACGACCCCAGGCCGAACTTCTCGTGGAAGAAGTCGCCGCACTCGGGGATGGTGAGCGTGGTGATGTGGTCGGTGTCGTCCTTCGTCAGCGTGAAGCCGCCCCGGGCCGCCAGGTCGTCTTCGAGCGCGCGCCAGACGCCCATGGAGTCCACGAGCGTCCCGTCGCAGTCGTAGATGACGCCTATCGTGTCGGCCACTACTCCTCCACGCGGATGAGCGACGGCTCACCGTGCAGCACGTCGTTCAGCGCGGCGATCTCGTCCATGACCGCGCGGATGGCCTTCTCCTGGGCGGTGTGGGTGACGTACACCACGTCCACGACGCCGCTCTTGCCCTTGCCGCGCTGCACGACAGAGTGCACGCTCACGCCGTGGTTGGCGAAGGCCGCCGTCATGGCCGCCAGCACGCCGGGGCGGTCGGCCACCGAGAAGCGGATGTAGTACTTGGAGCGCAGCTCGTCCATGGGGATGATGGCCAAATCGTCGGTGCAGGTGCAGCCCACGATGGGCCCGATGCCCTGCTGGACGTGGCGCGCCACCTCCAGCACGTCGCCCATGACGGCGCTGGCGGCCGGGCCCGAGCCCGCGCCCGCGCCGAAGAACATCGTCTCGCCCACAGCGTCGCCCACCACGTAGATGGCGTTCATGACGCCGTTCACGGTGGCCAGCTGGTGCCCCTCGGGGATCATGGTGGGATGCACGCGCACGTCGATGCCCTCGGGGCGGCGGTGCGCGATGGCCAGCAGCTTCACCACGTAGCCCATGTCGCGCGCCGCCTCCAGGTCCACAGGCGTGATGGCCGTGATGCCGTCGGTGTACACGTCGTCCATGGTCACGCGCGAATTGAACGCGATGGACGCCAGGATGGCGATCTTGGCCGCCGCGTCGAAGCCGTCCACGTCGGCGGAGGGGTTGGCCTCGGCGAAGCCCTGGGCCTGGGCCTCCTTGAGCGCCTCGTCGTAGTCCATGCCGTCGTCGGCCATGCGCGTGAGCATGTAGTTGGTGGTGCCGTTGACGATGCCCATCACCGTCTCGATCTCGTTGGCGATGAGCGAGTGCTTGAGCGGGTCGATGATGGGGATGCCGCCGCCCACGCTCGCCTCGAAGGCGATCTCCTTGCCGGCCGCCTCGGCCGCGTCCATGACCTCCTGGCCCGACGACGCCATGAGCGCCTTGTTGGCCGTGACCACGTTCTTGCCAGCTGCCAGGGCGCCCAGCACCACGGTCTTGGCGAACGTCGTGCCGCCGATGAGCTCCACGACGATGTCGATGTCGGGGTCGTTGATGACCTCGTTGAAGTCGTTGGTGAACAGGTGCCCCACACCGTGGGCCTCGGCCTCGGCCGCGTCAAGCGAGCACACGCGCGCCAGCTCCACGTCGATGCCGTAGTGACGCTTGAAGTCGTCCTTGTGCGCCAGCAGGATGTCGATGCAGCCACCGCCCACGGTGCCCGTGCCGACCAAGCCAACCTTCACTGCCATGTGTCTCTCCTCGCTCCCCCGCCGGCTCACGTGCCCGCGGGCGGTCTCTCTCAGCCTAGATATCCCTTGCGTACAGGTCATTATACGTCTCGCGGCGGGTGACCACGCGGGCCTGGCCGTCGCGCACGAACACCACCGCCGGACGGGGCTGGCCGTTGTAGTTGCTGGCCATGGTCATGTTGTAGGCGCCGGTGCCGAACACGCACACGATGTCGCCCAGGTCGGGGTGCTGCAGCGGCATGTCGATGACCACGGCGTCGCCGCTCTCGCAGTGCTTGCCGCACAGCGTGACGATCTCGGTGCGCGGCTGGTCGGCCTTGTTGGCCACCACCGGCTCGTACTCGGCGTGGTAGAGCGCGGTGCGGATGTTGTCCGACATGCCGCCGTCCACGGCCACGTACTTGCGGATGCCGGGCAACGTCTTGAGGATGCCCACGGTGTACAGCGTCACGCCGGCGTTGGCCACCAGGCTGCGGCCCGGCTCCACCAGCAGGCGCGGCAGCGGCAGGTCGTGCTGGCCGCAGAACTCGCGCACGGACGCGCACGTCACCTCGGCGAAGTCGTCGATGGACGAGGGCGCGTCATCGGCCGTGTAAGCGATGCCCAGGCCACCGCCCAGGTCGAGCTCCTCGATGAGGTAGCCGTAGCCGTCGCGGATGCGCGCCATGAACTCCACCATCACCTGGGCCGCCTCGCGGAACGAGTGCAGCGCGAAGATCTGCGAGCCGATGTGGCAGTGCAGGCCCGCCAGGCGCACATGGGGCGTGTCAAGGACGTCCCGGATGCAGCGGTAGGCGAAGTCCTCCAGCATGGTGAACCCGAACTTGGAGTCCTCGCACCCCGTGCGGATGTACTCGTGGGTGTCAGCCTCCACGCCGGGCGTGATGCGCAGGTAGATGTCCTGCACCGTGCCCAGGCGCCCCGCGATCTCGGACACGCGGGCCAGCTCGATGCGGCTGTCCACGATGATGCGCCCCACGCCGGCGGCTATGGCCTCCTCCAGCTCCTGGGGCGTCTTGTTGTTGCCGTGCACGAACACGCGCTCCATCGGGAACCCGACGCTCTGGGCGCAGGCCAGCTCGCCGCCGCCCGACACGTCAAGGCACAGGCCCTCGCGGTCAGCCAGGCGCACGACCTCCTTGTTGAGGAACGCCTTGGACGCGTAGATGACGTCCGAGTCCTCGTAGCGGCTGCGGAAGGCGTCGCGGTAGGCCTCCATGCGCGCCACCAGGTCGGCCTCGTCGAACACGTAGAGCGCCGTGCCCTGCTGGCGGGCCAGCTCCACCATGTCGACGCCGCCGATGAACAGGTGGCCGTCCCGCACCTCGGCGGTCTTGGGCAGCACGGCGCCCAGGTCCATGGTGGTGCGCTGGTCCGGCTGCTTGGTGAGGTCAGATGCTGGGAGTGACATGGGGCCCTTCTCTCCTGGCGCCCGGCCGGCGCGGGAGCCGCCGGCCACCGGCGCGCCCCGACGTCGCCCGGCGTGCGCCGCGTCGCGAAACTTACGTTGGCCCATGGTACCAAGGCCATTGTTACAGGCTGCGAACAAGGCGCGGTTTCCGCGTAATATTCGCGATGAGCGAACGCGGCCACTATTCTTGCCGTAAGATAATCTCGTACCATCGAGCACCACCTCCCGTCCCTCCCGAAAGGAGACCCCATGGCAAAGCAAGAACCCTCCGTCGACCAGTGGCTGCGCGAGGCCAAGGCCAGCGACGTCGCCGAGCAGTGCGGCATGTTTCTCACCCACAACGGCGTCGTGCGCATCACCCCCAAGAAGCAGGTGCGCGAGGGCGTCGAGGGCCTGGGCGACGTGGTGGCCGTCGAGTTCTCCTATGACGTTGAGGGCCTGGCCGCCGCCGAGGCCGAGGCGCTCACCTGGCCCGGCGTGTACTACGTGCGCACGTGGCTCAACGAGGGCCGCTGCGAGGTGGGCGACTCGCTCATGTACGTGCTCATCGGCGCCGACATCCGCCCCAACTGCATCGACGCGCTGCAGAAGCTGGTCGGCCACATCAAGAACGACCTGGTGGTGGAGAAGGAGATCTTCGCCGAGTAGGCGGGGCTCCCATGGCCTACCTCCTGGACTACCTGGACACCGCGTTCTCCCCGTTCGAGGACGCGCCCCTCAACGCGCTGGACGCCGCCGCGCTCACGCAGTTCGCCATGGTGCGCGGCGGCGAGGTCATCCCGCCCCTGCGCGAGCGCGCCTCCTTCGCCGACGTGCGCACGGCGGTGCGCAACGCCCTGGCCCCGCAGGGGCGCCCGGCGCACTTCCGCGACCTGCTGCGCGCCGAGGACTTCCCCGTCATGTTCACGGGGCTCGACCCCGACCAGATCAAGCGCAACCTGTTCGCCCTGGCCGCCAGCCCCCGCTTCAGGGCCATGACGGCCCGCGACTACCTCAGCCTGTTCGACCGCGAGCGCGAGACGCAGTTCGCCGCGGTCACGCTCGTGCACCGGCGCTCGTTCGCCTTCATCGGGTTCCGCGGCACCGACACGTCGCGCACCGGCTGGAAGGAGGACTTCAACATGACGTTCTCCGCGCCGGTGCCGGCCCAGGAGCAGGCCGTGCGCTACCTGGAAGCCGTGGCGCCCCACCTGCCCCGCCGCCTGTACCTGGGAGGCCACTCCAAGGGCGGCAACCTCGCGGAGTACGCGGCGCTCAAGGCCAGCCCCGCGGTGCAGAAGCGGATCGAGCGCGTGTTCATCCTGGACGGCCCAGGGTTCAAGGACGGCCTGTTCGGCCCCGAGGACTACGCGCCGGTGGTCGACCGGATGCACAAGGTGGTGCCCGAGGACTCGCTGGTGGGCATGCTGCTGGAATCCGCCGCCCCGCTGCGCGCCGTGCCGAGCAACGCCAAGGGCGTGGCCCAGCACTCGGTGTTCACCTGGGAGGTGAACGAGGCCGGCGACGACTTCGCCTACCTCGACGAGCTGCCGGCCGCCACCAGGGACACGGCCGCCGTCATGCGCGAGTGGCTCGCCCGCTACGACGACGCCGAGCGCCAGCACGTGGTGGAGGCGCTGTTCCGCGCCATCGACGCCTCGGGGGCGCAGGACGCCCAAGAGCTGCTGGCCGGTGGCCCGCACGCGCTGTCGCTGCTGAGCGCGGCCGCCCTGCGCGCCGACGGCCCCGACCGGGCGACCGTGGCGGACGCCGTACGCGGGTACTTGGAGGTGGCCGCAGGGCACACGGCCGCCAACGCCGGGCACGTCGTACGGGACGCCGCCATCACGGCCCAGGCCGTGGGAGAGGTGGTCGGCGAGATGATCGGCGAGGCCGTGGGCTCCGCGATCAATCAGGTACAATCGGGATCGGGCAGAACGCCCAAGTCCCGCTCCAAGCCGCGGCGCAGCCTCCCATCGGAGGACGAGCCCGCCCGTCGTTAGGAGGCCCCGTGATCACCCTGATCGCCCTCATCGTCATCCTGGTGCTGCTCGTGCCGCAGGCGCTGTTCATCGTGCCGCAGCAGCAGGCGTTCATCATCGAGCGGCTGGGCAAGTTCAACCGCACCGTCGGCGCCGGCCTGTCCGTCAAGATCCCGCTCATCGAGGTCATCGCCGCCAAGGTGGACCTGCGCACGCGCCAGGAGGAGTTCGCCATCGACGCCAAGACGCGCGACAACGTCACCGTCACCATGGCCATCGCCGCCCAGTACCGCGTGAGCACCGCCCCCGGCGCCACCCCGCAGCAGTCGGGCATCTACCGCAGCTCCTACCTGCGGGCCAACCCCGTGGCCCAGATGCGCTCCTACCTCATCGACGCGCTGCGCTCGACGGTGCCCCCGTACCCGCACGACGAGGTGTTCGACAAGAAGGACGCCATCGCGTCCGACGTCAACCGCACCGTGTCCGACCTGATGGTGGACTACGGCTACGACGTGGTGTCCACGCTCATCACCAGCATCGACCTGCCGGCCGACGTGGAGCAGTCCATGAACCGCATCAACTCCGCCCAGCGCGAGAAGGAGGCCGCCCAGTCGCTGGCCGAGGCCGAGCGCATCAAGGTGGTCACCGAGGCCCGCGCCCGCGCCGAGGCCATGGAGCAGGCCGGCCGCGGCATCGCCGCCCAGCGCAAGGCCATCGCCGACGGCATCTCGGAGTCGCTGGCCGTCATCAAGAGCTCGGGCGTGTCGGCCGCCGAGGCCAACCAGCTGTTCATCTTCACCCAGTGGACCGACATGATGAGCGAGTTCGCACGCAACGGGCGCCAGTCCACCGTCGTGCTGCCGAGCGACTTCTCGCAGACGGCCAGCATGTTCGAGCAGATGCTCGTGGCCAACGAGGCCGAGGACGAGAGCCGCTAGGCCGGCTTTCCCACTCCACGAGAAAGGGGCCCCGGAACTGGTCGTGCGACCGGCTCCGGGGCCCCTCGTATGCGGGGATGAGCGTGGCCCGCGGCGGCTACTCCGCGTCGGCCGCCTTCTCGGCGTCGGCTCCCGCGTCCGCGGCCTTCGCGGCCTTCTCGGCCTTCTTGGCCTCCTTCTCGGCGGCGCGCTCGGCGTTCATCTTCTCACGGTTGGACAGGCGGAACCCGCTGCCGAACAGCCCGCGGCGGGCCGGCTTCTCGTCGGAGCCCTCCCCCTCGGCCTTCTCGGCCTCGGCTGCGGCGGCCTTGGCGTCCGCGGCGGCCTGCTGGGTCTTGGGGTTGCGGCTGGCGTTCTTGCCCGAGCCCTTCTGCTGGGCGGCCGCCCCGCGGGCGGCGCGGGCCGCGGCGCGCTCCTCCTTCTTGGCCTTCTCCTCCAGGGCCACCATCTGCTGCTGGTAGCGCTGGCGCTCCTTCTTGATCTTGGAGAAGTCCACGTAGAACGCGGCGATGATCAGCGCGTACGCCACCAGGATGACCGCCATCGACAGGCCGTCGCCCAACACGCCGCGCAGCAGGAACGACGCCACGGTGCACAGCACGGCGCCGCCCAGCAGCAGCCACCACAGGCGGCGCAGGCGCTTGTACTCGGGCGTGTCGGGGTTGTAGTACTTGCGGTCGAGCTGGCGCTGCTCGTCCTGGGCCTTCTTGCGCGCGGCCTTGGCCTCGGCCTTCTTCTGCTGCGGCGTCTTGGTGGGCGTCTGCACCACCACCGACGCGGCGGCCTTGGTCTTGGGCTTGGCCGACGCCGCGCTCTTGCGGGTCTTGCCCTGATGGTCCTCGGACTGGTAGCGCTCGTTCATCGGGTTTCGCGTGGACATGACTCTCCTTCTCCCCCAGAGGCGTCGGGCAGGCGCAGCGGCCTAGCGCTCGAACGTCCTGCCGGTGATGGTCTCGTAGGCCTGGATGTACTTCTCGGACGTGGCGTCGATGATGTCCTGGGGCAGGCGCGGCGGGTTGCCCTGCTTGTCCCAGTTGGCCGTCAGCCAGTCGCGCACGAACTGCTTGTCGAAGCTGGGCTGGTCGGCGCCCTCCTCGTAGGTGTCGCCCGGCCAGAAGCGCGACGAATCGGGCGTGAGCACCTCGTCGGCCAGGATGATCGTGCCGTCCACCACGCCGAACTCGAACTTGGTGTCGGCGATGATGACACCGCGCTCGGCCGCGTGGTCGGCGGCCGTCTGGTACACGCGCACGGCCAGATCGCGCAGGGCGGCGGCGTCCTCGGCGCCGACGAGCTCGGCGCAGCGCTCGAAGCTGATGTTCTCGTCGTGGTCGCCGATCTCGGCCTTCGTGGAGGGCGTGAAGATGGGCTCGGGCAGCTTCGACGAGTTGACCAGGCCCTCCGGCAGCTCGATGCCGCACACGGTGCCCTCGCGCTGGTACTCCTTCAGGCCGCTGCCGGCCAGGTAGCCGCGCACGATGCACTCCACCGGGAACATATCGGCCTTGCGCACCAGCATGAAGCGGCCGCGCAGGTAGTCGGCGTAGGGCTGGAACTCCTCGGGCAGGGCGGCCACGTCAGTGGAGATGAGGTGGTTGTCCACCACATCGCCCAGAAGCTCGAACCAGAACGTGGACAGCTGCGTGAGCACCTGGCCCTTGTAGGGGATCTCGTCCTCGAGGATGTAGTCGAAGGCCGAGATGCGGTCGGTGGCCACCAGCAGCAGCTTGTCCCCCAGGTCGTACAGGTCGCGGACCTTGCCCTGGGCATCGGGCTTGATGTCGATTCCCGCCATGAGAACCCTTTCTCTCCGTTGCGCGTAACAAGACATTATCGCGCAACGGACGCGCCCGGCGAGGGTAAAGGGGGAATTTCCTCAGGAGTTGCCGGTACCGATGCGCGGCAGGAGTCGCGGCCGCCGACCGCACCCCGCGCGCGGCGCTACCCGATGCGCCCGCTCGTGCTGGCCGACCCCTTCGCGGCCTTGCCCTTGCCCTGCTTGGAGCGCGCCTGCTTGGCGGCCTCCTTGGCCTGGGCCTTCTCGCGGGCGCGGATGCGCTCCTCGTCGTAGAGCGGAATGTGGATGGTGAAGCAGGCGCCCTTGCCCTTCTCGCCCTCCACCTGCACCCAGCCGCCGTGCCGGTCGACGATCTCCTTCACCACGGCCAGGCCCACGCCCAGGCCGCCCGACTCGCGGTTGCGCCCGGCATCGGCACGCCAGAACCGCGAGAACACCATCTTGGCCTCCTCGCGCGTCAGGCCGATGCCCGTGTCCTCCACGGCGATGGACGCCATGATGTCGCCCTTGGTCACGCGCACGTCGATGGAGCCGCCTTCGGGGGTGTAGCGCACCGCGTTGGATATGAGGTTGGCCGTGGCCTGGCGGATCATGTCGGGGTCGCCCATGACGTACACGTCGGGCTGGGCGTGGTATTCCAGGGTGAGGCCCGAGTCCGCCACGAACATCTCGTGCGTGGCGATGATGCCCTCGATGAGCTCGCCGACGTTGACCAGCTCCTCCTTCATGGGGTTGGAGCGGTTTTCCAGGCGCGACAGGCGCAGCAGGGCGTCCACCAGGCGAGACAGGCGCTGCACCTCGGAGTTCACCGTGACGAGGCGCTCCTCGTCGGCCTCGTACACGCCGTCGACCATGGCCTCGACGGTGGCCTGGATGGCCATGAGCGGCGTGCGCAGCTCGTGGGCCACGTCGGTGGTGAGGCGCCGCTCGAGCATGCGGTCCTTCTCCACGGAGTCGGCCATGGCGTCGAACATCTCGCCCAGGCGCGCGATCTCGTCCTCGCCGTGCAGGTCGGTGCGGGCGGACAGGTCGCCCTCCTTGATGGCGCGGGCCGTGGTGGTCATGCGGTTGATGGGGGCCACCAGGTTGCGCGCGAACAGAAAGCCGATGCACGACGCCAGCACGATGCCCACCAGCGCCGCGATGGCCAGGGCCTGGTAGGAATTGTCGCGGAACTCCTGGTCGGGCTGGCGCATGAGCGTGTCGGACCCGTACACCCAGATGCGCACGGAGCCCACCACCGCGCCGTCCACCACGATGTTGGCCATGGCGATCTGCGACGCGTCGGCCGGCTCAAACGAGCGCTGGATGCCGTCGTAGTCCTCGTTGATGACGATGGACGAGTCGAAGGGAGTGCCCCCGTCCACGTCGATGACGCGCACGCCCACGCCCGTGGTCATCTCCACCACCTGGGCGGCGGGCTTGGTGGTCTCGGGGTTCCACAGGTCACCGGTGCGCTGGTAGATGGCGGCGATGCGCTGGGCCGTGGTGCTGGCCGTGGTGCGCATGTTCTCGGTGGTGTAGGTCTGGAAGTGCTGTTCCCACACGAACGAGACCACGCCGATGGCCACGAGGGCGGTCATGGCGGCGATCAGGGCGAACGCCAGCGTGACGCGCGTGGTGTAGGTGAGGCTCGACCAGGCGAGCTTCCGCTTTCCCTCCACGGGGCCGCCCTACGAGGCGCTCTTGGTGGGGTCCTCGAAGCGGTAGCCGACGCCGTGGACCGTGTGCAGCCACTTGGGGTTGCGCGGGTTGTCGCCGATCTTGGCGCGCAGGTTCTTCACGTGCGAGTCGATGGTACGCTCGTAGCCCTCGAAGTCGTAGCCGAGCACCTTCTCCACCAGCTCCATGCGGGAGTACACGCGGCCGGGATAGCGGGACAGCGTGGTGAGCAGCTTGAACTCGCTGGCCGTCAGGTCGATCTCCTCGC
>JAAWAY010000208.1 GCA_022792415.1 Eggerthellaceae bacterium
GCCATCAGAGCACTCACAGAGAGCGGGCGCAGCTGGGATTCCCGTAGTAACGCTGGATGGTAAATGGGTCGCCGAGGGAAAGGGGAAAGGCCGCGGGCGCCAGGCGCCGGGCCGAGTATCCGGACCGTGAGCCTGCGTTAAGGGCAGAGCGTGTGATGGCACGTTCACGAGGGGGTTCGCGCAAGCGGACCAATTAAAGGTGGCACCGCAGGTCAAGGGACCTGTCCTTTAAGCAAAGGACAGGTCCCTTTTTTGTTGCGGGGGCACCGCCTAGAGTCTTAGGCACGTCGGCACGGGGCAATTGCAAGCAGGGAGCCCGCCAAGGGGGCGGGCGCGAGCAGGCGGCGAAGAGCCGCCGAGAAAGGACTGATCGTCATGACCGAGCCCCGTATGACCGCCGCCCAGGCCGGCGCCAAGCGTACCGTCGCCACCCAGGACAAGAAGGGCCTGGGCGTGCAGGACCTCATCCTCATCGCCGTGCTGCTGGCGGCCGGCGCCGTCCTCAAGCTCACGCTGGGCACCGTGCTGGGCGCCTACGGGATGAAGCCCAACTTCATCATCGCCGCCTACTGCCTGGCCATCATCCTCATCCGGCCCACCATCGGCCAGTCGCTCGTCATCGGCCTTTTGGCCGGCCTGGTGTGCCAGATCCCCATGCTCAACGCCACGCCGCTGCTCAACATCCCCTCCGAGGTGCTCGGCGCGCTGGCGTGCGGGCTGCTCATCCGCGTGCCGATGCGCATCGGCGGCAAGCTGGACGCCAACCCGCTCGTGACCACGTTCCTGTCCACCTGCGTGTCGGGCCTGACCTTCGCGGCGCTGTCCTCCTACATCAACGTCGTGAGCACCGGCGCCGACTTCGGGGCCGCCATGGTGGCCTACGGGGCCATCGTGCTGGGCACGGCCACGTTCAACGCCATCTTCGTGCAGGTGCTCACGGTGCCGCTGCGCAAGGTGCTCAAGCGCTAGGCGCCGCGCGGGACGGAGACGACCATGATCGAGATCAGCAACTTCAGCTTCCGCTACCGGGAGGGCGCCGAGCCGGTGGTGAGGGACGTGAGCCTCGCCATCCCGGACGGGTGCTTCGTGGGCATCACGGGCCCGGCCGGATCGGGCAAGTCCACGCTCACCTACGCGGTCAACGGCATCATCCCGCACTGCTACCCGGGCGACTTCTACGGGGCGGTGACGGTGGACGGGCTCGACACCGTGGAGGCGTCGCTCACCGACATCTCGCGGCTGGTGGGCAGCGTGTGCCAGGACATCGACTCGCAGATGGTGGCCACGGTGGTGGAGGACGAGGTGCTCTACGGCCTGGAGAACTTCGGCGTGCCGCGGGATGAGATCCCCGCGCGCGTGGACGAGGCCCTGGCCGCCATGGGCATCTCCGATCTGCGCCACCGCACCATCGACAGCCTGTCGGGCGGCCAGAAGCAGAAGGTGGCCGTGGCGTCGGTGGTGGCCCTGCGGCCGCGGGTGCTCGTGCTGGACGAGCCCACCGCCGAGCTGGACCCGGCCTCGTCGGTGGCCGTGTTCGACCTGCTGTCCCGCTACGCCCGCGAGCACGGCACCACGGTCATCGTGGTGGAGCAGAAGATCGCGCTTCTGTCCGACTACGCCGATATGCTCGTCATCGTGGACGGCGGCCAGGTGCGCTACGCCGGCGCGCCCGACGAGGTGCTCGCGCACTCCGACGAGCTGCTGGCCCTGGGCGTCAACTGCCCGCGCGCGACCACGCTCGTGAACGCCCTGGCCCGGGAGGGCCTCTACGCCGGGCCCGTGGCGCGCAACGTCGCCCAGGCCGCGGCCGCCTGCAGGGAGGTGATCGCATGATCGAGTTCCGCAACGTCAGCGCCACCTACGACGGCGAGCTGCCCGTCCTGCGCGACGTCAGCTTCACCGTGGGCGACGGCGACTTCGTGGCCTTCGTGGGCACCAACGGCGCCGGCAAGTCCACCACCATGCGCCTGGCCAACGGCCTGCTCAAGCCCTCGTCGGGCGAGGTGCTGGTGGACGGCGTGCCCACCACCGCCCTCAAGACGAGCCAGCTGGCCCGCAAGGTGGGGTTCTTGTTCCAGAACCCCGACCGGCAGATCTGCTGCAACACCGTGCGCGAGGAGCTGCTGTTCGGGTTCAAGGCGCTGGGCGAGGACGGCCCGGCCGCCGAGGCCGCGGTGGACGCCGCCATCGAGCGGTTCGGGTTCGACCCCGACGCCGAGCCCTTCCTGCTCAACCGCGGCACGCGCCAGCTTCTGGCCCTGGCGTCCATCATCGTGGTGGCGCCGCCCACCATCATCCTGGACGAGCCCACCACCGGCCTGGACTTCCGCGAGTGCGTGAAGGTGATGGACGCGGTGCGCGAGCTGAACGAGGCCGGCACCACCGTCATCATGGTGTGCCACGACATGGAGGTGGTGGGTGACTTCGCCCGCCGCGTCATCGCCATGACCGACGGGCGCGTGGTGGCCGACGGCCCCACGTTCGACGTGCTGCGCGACCCTGCCGCGCTCAAGGCGGCGCACATCCTGCCGCCCCAGGTGACGGAGGTGTCGATGATCCTCGAGCGCGACGTGGCCGACCTGCCGGACGCCGTGGCGCGCGCCAACTCGGTGCCCGACATGGTGGCGGCCCTGGCGGTTGCGGCCGGACGCCCGGCGCGCGGGGCCGGCGACGACATCGCGGCCGTGCGCGCGGCCGGGGAGAGGGGGCTGTGATGGTGAAGTTCCTGGAGTACGTGCCGGGCGACAGCCTGCTGCACCGCCTGAACCCCACGGTGAAGCTGGGCTGCGCCGTGCTGCTGGCCATCGCGTGCTTCGTCACGTCCAACCTGGCGTTTCTGGCAGGGATGCTCGTGCTGGGCCTGGTGCTGGCCGGCTCGTGCGGCATGCTGCGCCCGACGTTGGGGCTGTGCAAGGCCGTGGGCGCCTTCTCGCTTCTGCTGGCCCTCATCATCATCCTCACCACGCCGCGCGGCGCGGTGCTCGTGGAGCTGCCGTGGGGCTACATCGGCACGGGCGGCCTGCTGGGCGCGCTCACCGTGGTGGTGCGGCTCATGGCCGCGGCCATCCCGCTGTTCCTGGTGTTCTACGTCACGCAGATGGGCGACATCGCCAACTCCGTGGTCAAGCAGCTGCACGTGCCCTACAAGTACGCGTTCACGTTCACGTCCACCGTGCACGTCATCCCCGTGTTCATGAACGACATGGCCGGCATCATGGAGGCTCAGACGGCGCGCGGCGTGGAGTTCGACGGGTCGCTCGTGAAGAAGGTGCGCCTCATGGTGCCCCTGTGCGTGCCGCTGCTGGTGAGCTCGGTGCGCAAGACCAACTCGGCTGCCATCGCCGCCGAGGTGCGCGGGTTCAACCTGCGCACGGCCGCCAGCGGGTACAAGGAGTACCCGGTGCGCGGCGCCGACTGGGGCGCGCTGGCGGCGTGCGCCGCGCTGCTGGCGGCGGCCGTGGCGCTGGCGGTGCTGGGGGCGTAGGGCGCGAGGCGTGGGGCGTGGCGTGACAGGGGGTCACATCAAATGTCACGC
>JAAWAY010000016.1 GCA_022792415.1 Eggerthellaceae bacterium
ATCGGCACCGGCCGCACCGCAACGCCCGAGCAGGCCCAGGAGGTGTGCGCGGCCATCCGCGCCACGCTGGCCGAGCTGTTCGGCGCCGAGGTGGCCGAGGACATGCGCGTGCTCTACGGCGGCTCGATGAACGAGGGCAACGCCGAGCTGCTGCTGGCCATGCCCGACATCGACGGCGGCCTCATCGGCGGCGCGTCGCTCAAGGCGCGCTCGTTCATCGACATCGTGAAGGCCGCCCTGTAATGGGCGAGCGTCGCGACGCCGGCCTGCGCACGCCGGCCTGCCTCATCATCATGGACGGCTTCGGCCTGGCCGAGCCCGGTCCGGGCAATGCCATCTCCCTGGCCGACACGCCGGTGCTCGACGACCTCATGGACAGCCGCCCCTGGGTGCGCCTGGAGGCGTCGGGCCAGGCCGTGGGCCTGCCGGACGGCCAGATGGGCAACTCCGAAGTGGGGCACCTCAACATCGGCGCGGGCCGCGTGGTGTTCCAGGAGCTCACGCGCATCAACAACGCGTGCGCCGACGGGTCGCTGGTGGCCAACCCGGTCATCCAGGACGCCTTCGAGGCGGCCAAGGCCCCCGGCGCGGTGCTGCACCTCATGGGGCTGCTCTCCGACGGCGGCGTGCACTCGTCCCAGGAGCACCTCTACGCGCTCCTGCGCGCCGCGCGCGACGCCGGCGTGCCCACGGTGCGGGTGCACTGCCTGCTGGACGGGCGCGACGTGCCCCCGTCCAGCGGCGCCGGCTACGTCCAGGCGCTGCTCGACGTCATCGGCGAGCTGCGCGACGGGGCGGACGCCCCCTTCGACGCGGCCATCGCGTCGCTTTCGGGGCGCTACTACGCCATGGACCGCGACAACCGCTGGGATCGCGTCGAGCGCGCCTTCGACGTTATCGCCGGCGGCGCCGACTACCGCGAGGCCAGCGCCGTGGCCGTCGTGGAGGCGTCCTACGAGGCCGGCGTGACCGACGAGTTCCTCGAGCCGGTGGCGCTCGACCCCCGCGGGGTGTGCGACGGAGACGCCGTCATCTTCTTCAACTTCCGCCCCGACCGCGCCCGCGAGATCACGCGCGCCTTCGTCGACCCGGCCTTCTCGGGCTTCGAGCGCAAGCAGGCCCCGCAGGTGAGCTTCGTGTGCCTGACGGAGTACGACCCCGACATCCCGGCGCCCGTGGCGTTTGCCAAGGAGTTCCCCGATAACGTGCTGGCTGACGTGCTGGCCGACGCGGGGCTGCGCCAGTACCACATCGCCGAGACCGAGAAGTACGCCCACGTGACGTTCTTCCTCAACGGGGGGCGCGAGGAGGAGAAGGCGGGGGAGGAGCGCTCGCTCGTGCCCAGCCCCAAGGTGGCCACCTACGACCTGCAGCCTGAGATGAGCGAGCCCGAGGTGGCCGACCGCCTGGCCGCCGCCATCGCCGCCGACGAGGCCGACGTCTACATCGTCAACTTCGCAAACTGCGACATGGTGGGCCACACCGGCGTCATCCCCGCGGCCGTGGCGGCCGTCGAGGCCGTCGACGCGGGCGTGGGCCGGGTGCTCGACGCGCTGGCCGCCAAGGGAGGCGTGGCGCTCGTCACGGCCGACCACGGCAACGCCGACAAGATGGTGGCCCCCGACGGCACGCCCCACACGGCCCATACCACCGCGCCCGTGCCCCTCATCCTGGTGGACTGCTCGGGCGCCGGCCTGGACCTGGCGGGGGAGGACGGGCGGCTGTGCGACATCGCGCCCACGCTGCTCGAGGCCGTGGGCCTGCCCGTGCCGCCCGAGATGACCGGCCGCAGCCTCCTTGCCTGAGGGCGCGCGGTTCGCTATACTTAACAACTTGCGTATTGGTATCCGTTTCGCGAAGAGAAGAGTGACACCTTGAGTCCGCTGCTTATCATCATGCTTATCCTGCTCGTCGTCTCCGGCGTCGGGCTGGTCGTCTTCATCCTGCTGCACTCCGGCAAGGGCACGGGCATCTCCGATGCCATCGCCAGCTCCATGTACTCCACCCAGACGGGCACGAGCATCGTGGAGAAGAACCTCGACCGCATCACCATCATCCTGGCCATCGTGTTCATGGTGTCGCTGCTGGTGCTCATGGTCATCTACCCCCACGGCACCATCAACGGCTAGGGCGGAAAAAACCCTTGCATACGCGAACGGTTCTGGTAAACTGATCGTCGCTGCTTTTCAAGGCATGTCAGAGTGGTGGAACGGCAGACACGCTAGCTTGAGGTGCTAGTGCCCATTAATCGGGTGTGCGGGTTCAAATCCCGCCTCTGACACCATCGAAGTTCGAAGGAGTCCCCTCACGAGGGGGCTCCTTTTCGTATCCGGCCGCGCCCGGCCGCCGACCGAAGGGAGGGCGCCCCATGGCCATCGCCAGCTCCTCGGCGCCGTCGCACGCCCACCGCGTCGAGCGCGTGCTGTGGATCGTGTTCGTGCTCAACCTGGCCGTGGCCGCGGCCAAGTTCTTCTACGGCCTGGCGTCCGGGTCGGCGTCCATGCAGGCCGACGGCATCCACTCGGTGTTCGACTCGGTGGGCAACATCGTGGGGCTCGTGTCCATCGCGCTGGCATCGCGCCCGGCGGACAAGGGGCACCCCTACGGCCACTCCAAGTTCGAGACGTACGGCTCGCTCGTCATCGGAGTGCTTCTGCTGGTGGCCGCGTTCGAGGTGGGCAGCGGCGCGGTGGCCAAGCTGACCTCGGGCGACTTCACGGCCCAGGTGGGCCCGGCGTCGTTCGCGGTCATGGTGGGCACGCTTGCCGTCAACCTGGGCGTGACGGCCTATGAGCGGCGCCAGGGGCGCCTGCTGCGCAGCGAGATCCTGGCGGCCGACGCCGCGCACACGCTCTCGGACGCCTTCGTGTCGGTGGGGGTCATCGCGGGCCTGGCGCTGGTGGCCGCGGGGTTCCCCGCCGCCGACCCCGTCATGGCGCTCATCGTGACGGCGGCCATCGTCGTGTCGGCCATAGGCGTGTTCCGCGCGGCCCTGCGCACGCTCTCCGACGAGGCGCGCCTGCCCTCCGAGGACGTCGAGGCCACCGTGTCGGCCATCCCCGGTATCCGCGGCGTGCACCAGGTGCGCACGCGCGGCACCGAGGCCGAGGTGTACTGCGACCTGCACATCCTGGTGGACCCCGCCATGACCGTGCGCGACGCCCACGCGCTGGGGGACGCGGCCGAGGCGGCGCTCAAGCGGCGGTTCCCGGCGGTCAAGCAGGTGCTCGTGCACATCGAGCCCGAGGACGACGAGGGCGCCGACGAGGAGCCGATAGCGGGGGAGTAGCCCGCACGGCAGCC
This sequence comes from Eggerthellaceae bacterium, assembly GCA_022792415.1. Classification (GTDB taxonomy): domain Bacteria; phylum Actinomycetota; class Coriobacteriia; order Coriobacteriales; family Eggerthellaceae; genus Enterorhabdus. The sequence continues at coordinate 3,304 of JAAWAY010000016.1, forward strand.
ACCCGCCGCGGCGGAGGGCGCACAAGGGGAGGGCCCGCCCGGGCAGAGGCTCGGGCGGGCCCTCGTCGCAGGAGCGGGGGATCGGCGCGGCGGCGGCCGCTACTGGGCGCGCTCGCCCGTCTCGATGGCGGCGTCCACGCGGCGCTTGGCGTGCTCGCCCACGGCGGCGGGCGCCTCGCCCGACTCGGCCTCGGCCACGGCCGCGTCGATGGCCTCGTCTGCCAGCTGGCGCTTCCAGCGCGTCAGGTTGGAGTTGAAGCGCATCTGGATGAACTCGAGCACCACGGCGAAGATCATGGCGAAGTACACCATCAGCTTCTCCATGTGCATGTCGAGCACCTCGATGTCGGTGTGGATGCCGGCGGAGTCGAGCACCAGCAGGATGCCGATGGCGGCGATGAACACGAGCGCGAGGATCTTCATCTCGGGATGCGTGTTGATGAAGTCGGAGATGGGGTCGATGAACACCATCATGATGACCACGGCGATCATGACGGCCAGGATCATGACGATGAGGTGCTCGGCCAGGCCCACGGCCGTGATGACCGAGTCGATGGAGAACACGAGGTCCATCACCATGATGGTGCCCACGGCCTGGGGCAGCGTGATGAGGTGCTGGGCGCGGTGCTCCTCGGACACCTCGGCCTTGATCTCGGTGAGGGCCAGCACGTCGACGAGCTCCTTGATGCCCTTGTAGATGAGGTAGCCGCCGCCGACTAGCATGACGATGTCGCGCACCGAGAACCCGTGGGCCCAGAACCCGAGGTCGATGCTGAACAGCGGCGTGGTCATGTGCACGAGGTACGACGCGAAGCACAGAAACAGGATGCGCATGAGCAGCGCACCGGCCAGGCCCAGCTTGCGGCCGATGTGCTGCTTTTCCTTGGGCAGGCGGTTGGTGGTGATGGATATGAACACCAGGTTGTCCACGCCCAGCACGATCTCGAGGAAGATGAGGGTCAGCAGGCTGATCCACGCCTCGGGGGTCAAAAAAATCGACAGGTCCACGGTCTCCTCCTCTGGTCGCGCCCCGGGCGCCCGGTCCCGGGACGAAAAAAAGACTCACGGTGCAGCCAGGCGCGACAGCACGTCCAGTCTGCACCATGAGTCTCGCAAATTAAGGCTCGCCAGGCCGGTTGTCGCCGCCGAAGCGCGAAACCGTCGCCATGATGTTGAACGAGCCGCGCCTCATCGGCGCCAGCTACTCCCCCATGGGGTCGGCCCCATGCTAACAAAGGGCATCCCGGTTAGCAATGGTATAATCGGCGGCGTCATCCAGAACCGTCAGGAGCAGCCCCTATGGAAGCCAAGCACAGCAAGTCCTCGGCCGGCAGGCACTCCGGCGCCCACGCCGGCGGCCACGCGGCGGGGGAGCCGGTCGACCCGACCACGTCGCGGGCGCAGGAGGGCTCGGTCCGCTACCTGGAGGGCGAGGGCCTCAAGCGCCCGCTCGACCCGCCCGAGCTGGTGCGGCGCGGCATGCTCGTGTTCATGGGGCTGGCCGTCCTGGTGGGGGCCTTCCTGGTGTTCAGATGGGTGGACGGGGTGTACCTGTCTCCCGCCAGCGACCAGGAGGAGATGCAGCGCAACATCACGCGCGAGGTGGCGCTCGACCTGCCGTCGCTCGCCACGCTCATGCCGCTCGACGACGCGGCCATGGTGCAGTCGTTCGCCGACGCGGGGCTGACCATCTACGAGCGCACCCCGGTGGGCACCAACCCCGACGGCGGGTTCGACGTGGTGAAGCTTCCCTCCGACGTGTCGCTGGAGGAGGCGGGCCTGCTGTACCTGCAGGGCATCAACAACATCTCCGGCGCCAGCGCCGCCAAGCTGCTCAACGGGTCGTGGGACCTGGAGGTGTCGCGCAAGGCGGGCACCGTGCTGCGCCTGCACTACGCCGACTTCTCGGCCACCAACGCCGACGACGCCATCTTCAACGCCATGGCCTCCCAGGGCCTCGACAGCACCATGGTCACCGACTCGGGCGTCGACGACGCCGGCAACACCTACCAGGCCGGCACCACGCCGGAGGGCTACGGCTGGCGCGTGTCGGTCATCGGGCTCGACGAGATGTACAAGATCAGCGGCCTGCCGTCCACGGCCCAGTACGTGGGCATCCGCATGACGGACTAGGGGAGCGCCGCGGCCTTTGGCGACGCCGCGGCCGCATGCAAGGCGGGGAGATAAAAAAGCAGGCGGCCGAGGCCGCCTGCTTTGGTTTCAGATGGTGGGCGGTACAAGATTTGAACTTGTGACCCCTACCGTGTCAAGGTAGTGCTCTCCC
>JAAWAY010000017.1 GCA_022792415.1 Eggerthellaceae bacterium
GAAGGTGACGTTGGCGATGAACACCTGGTCTTTGGACACGGGCGCCAGGAAGCTGCGCCCCGAGAAGTACTGGGCGTAGGCGTCGTTGGGATCCCCCAGGGGGAAGTCGATGGTCGCGGCGTAGGCGATCGCATCGGCGTTGGCGGTCTGGTCCATGGCATGCTCCTGACTCTTCGGGTGTCGCTGCGACGCCCGTGCCGCGCCGGCCGCTGTCCCGCATGACGCAGACGGCCGGGCGACGAGGCGCCCGGCCGTCTATTCTCACCTTGTAGTTAACTCCAAGTCAACAGGAGCGGGCCCTAGTTGTACTTGTAAAAGCCCTCGCCGGCGTTGATGCCCGTCTTGCCCTCGTCGATGCGCTGCTTGAGCAGGGCAGCGATGCGCGCGGCCGTGCTGCCGGGCTCCTGCGCGGCGGGGCTGGCGGCCACGATGTTGTACGCCGTGGTGAGCCCGACGATGTCGAGGATGCGGAAGGGGCCCAGCGGCGCGCCGGTGCCGAGCATCCACGCCTTGTCGATGGTCTCCACGTCGGCCACGTCGTTGGCCAGCAGCGCCTCGGCGGAGTTGAGGAACGGCACGAGCATGCTGTTGAGCAGGTAGCCCGGCTGCTCCTTCTTCAGCTCGAGCGGGATCATGCCGATGGCGCGCGCGAACTCGACCACGGCCTGGTAGGACTCGGGCGACGTCTGGGCCGTGCCCATGACCTCGGCCGTGTTGTTCTTCCAGATGTTGTTGGCGAAGTGCAGCGCGAGGAACTTCTCCGGACGCCCCGTGAACCCGGCCATGGCGCTGGGCAGCAGCGTGGATGAGTTGGTGCACAGGATGGTGCGCTCGGGCAGCACGTCGGCGATGGCCGTGTAGAAGGCGTCCTTCTCGTCGATGACCTCGGCGATGGCCTCGATGACCAGGTCGGCGTCGCCGAAGGCCTGCTCGTAGTCGGTGGTGAGCACCAGGCTGTCAAAAGCGGCGTCCACCCGCGCGATGAGCTCGTCGATCTGGTCGGCCGGCACGTCGGCGGAGTCGGTGAGCCCGCGGCAGAAGGCGGCCGGGTCGGTCTTGAGGGCCTCGAGCGACTGCTTGTAGATGCCGCGCAGGCGCTCCAGCTTGGGGCGGGTGCGCTCGATGGAGCCCTCGCTGCGCAGCCACAGGGTGACGGCGAAGCCCTTGTAGGCGCTCTGCAGCGCGATCTGGCTGCCGAGGACGCCGCCTCCGGCGACGGTTACGTTCTGGATGTCCATGCTGCCTCCTTGGGACGAAGCTCCGGTAGGTTCCGCGACGAACCTGGCGATCTGGCGCATCGCGGAAGTGCGCGTCATTGTAGACCGCGGCGCACCCGCCGCGCGGAACCGACACGGTTCCGTCACCCGCGCCGCCGATGAGCGGCGCCACGGGGCGGGCGTGGGCTACAATGGGCCGCGAGCCGAGGGCCGCGCGACGCGAGGAGGCGCAGATGGGCGCGCTCGATCCCATACCGAACGAGGACTGGCGCGAGGATCGCGCGCCGGCGGGCGATGCGCCCGCGACCACGCGCGTCCTGGCCTTCAACACCGTGGTGGAGCTGGCGGCCTACGGACTGGACGACACGTGGCGCGAGGCGCTCGACGAGGCCGTCGATCTGTGCCGCGCCTACGAGCGGCTGTTCTCGCGCACGCTCCCCCACTCCGACATCGCCCGGCTCAACGCGGCGCAGGGCCGTCCCGTGCCCGTCGACGCGCGCACGCACGAGCTGCTGGGCGCCGCCCGGCGCTACTGCGCCGCGAGCGAGGACGCCTTCGACGTGACCGTGGGCCCGCTCGTGCGCCTGTGGGACTTCCACGCCGGCGTCGAGCCCACCGACCAGGCGCTCGCCGAGGCGGCGGCCCACGTCGACTGGCACGCCCTGGAGCTGGGCGAGGGGGACGCCGACGCGCCGGGGCGCTTCTGGGCGCGCCTGGCCGACCCACAGGCCGCCGTGGACGTGGGCGGCATCGCCAAGGGATGGATGGCCGACCGCCTCGTCGAGGCGCTGCTCGCCCGCGGCGCCGCGGGCGTCATGGTGAACCTGGGCGGCAACGTGGCCGTGGCCGGGTCCAAGCCCGACGGCGCGCCCTGGCGCATCGGCATCCGCGACCCGCGCCACCCCCACGACCCGGACGCCCTGCTGGGCGCGGTGCCGCTGGCCGCTGGGTCGGCCGTCACGAGCGGGGTATACGAGCGCTGCTTCACCGCCCCCGACGGCCTCCTGCTCCACCACGTGCTCGACCCGCGCACGGGGCGCCCCGTCGACACCGACGTGGCCGGCGTCACCGTGGTGGCGCCCCGCTCCCTCGACGCAGAGGGGTTCTCCACCACGCTGCTGGCCCTGGGCCTCGAGCGCGGCACCGCGCTCGCGCGCAGCCGTCCCGAGATCACGCAGGCCTTCTTCGTAACCCCCGACGGCGAGGTGACGAGCGCCTGGTGAGCGACGACACGCAGCACGAAGAGCCCGGCCCCACGAGGGACCGGGCTCTTCGCTTGCCTGCGCGCCCCGGGCCAGACCACGTGCCCCGGACGTGGCGCGGCGCCCCTAGTACGGGAACGCGCTCGCGTTCAGCTGGGCGGCCTCGTCGGCCGACAGCCACCCGTCGGGCACGGGCACGTCGTCATGGCAGCGACTGCACGCGTTCACCGACTGGCGGTGCGACTTGTGGCAATCGCTGCAGGACAGCTCGTCGTGGCGCGGGAACGTCTTGTGCGGGTTGCGGTCGCCCATGGCCGCGGTGGCGGCCACCAGGTCGTCGCGCGTCATGTTGTGACAGCCCTCGTTCAGGCACAGCGACGCGGGGTCGTCCTTCTGCAGGTAGTGGTTGAGGTCGTCGAGCGACCGCTCGTCCAGCGGATACTCGAAGTCGCCGGACACCCAGTGCATGCCCTCGGTGATCTGCTGCCCCAGCGTGGGCTCGTGGCAGGACAGGCAGGTCTCGCCGGCCTCCTTGTGCTGTACCACCAGGAGGTCGCCCATGTCGGCCACGGGGTTGCCCCACTTGTCGAGCCCGGCCTGCCCGGGGACGCCGTCGTAGGTGGCGTTGATGGGATCCTGCGGCGCATGGCAGATGGCGTTGCAGAAGCTCGGCTGCTCGTGCCACACCCAGAACCCCGCGCCGGCGACCACCAGCACCGCGCACACGACGCCGATGACGACGGCGGTCTTGCGCCGGCGCTGGGGCGAGGGGGCCTTCGGAGCGCCCTCGCCGCCCTCGGCGGGCATCGGCTGCTTGTCTTCGGTCATGGGAATCGTCCTCCTTCCGATGGGCTACGCCAGCAGGGCGAAGCCCTCGTCCAGCAGCGCCTCGGCCTTGTCGAGGTTGGCGTGGGCCGACGCGCGGTTATGGGCGCCCTCGCTGTTCTCGACCATCACGTAGTCCCAGTAGAACTGGGCGTGGCGGTGGATCTGCTGGGCGCGGGCCAGCGTGTCGGCGTCGAGCGTGTCCTTGGCGGCGGCCAGCTGGTTGATGTAGCGCTCGATGTCCTTGGAGATGGCGTGCTCGCGCGTGGTCACCTCGTCCTGCCACTGCGCCACCTCGCCGGCGATGTCGTCGTGGCACATGGCGCACTTCTGCATGAGCTCGGGGCTCTCGAGCGGGCTCACCAGGTCATGGGAGGCGTACTTGGCGCCCTCCTCGTCCCACATGGTGGCCATGTGGCAGTCGGCGCAGCTGAAGCCGGCCGCGGCCATGCGCGACTGCTGTCCGCCGTAGACGGTCTCGAACTCGGGGTGCTGCACCTTGAGCAGCGGCGCGCCCGTGTCGGGATGCTCCCAGTCCTTGAACCCGGTGGAGTCGTAGAAGGCCAGCATATCATCGGCGTTCATGCCCTCCAGGCTGCGGTAGGGGTTGTCGGTGACCTTGTTGTTGAAGTAGTACTCGTTGTGGCACTGGCCGCACGCCTGTGACTCCACCGGCGTCAGCTGGGCGGCGTCGCCGAGCGAGGCGTGGTAGAAGCCGTTCGTGACCACCACCTCGGTCGGGTCGTTGGCGTGGCAGTTGTAGCAGCTGACGGGCTCGTCGAACTCATCGATCAGATCGCTGAACTTCTGGGCGTACACCCCATCGCCCTGCTCGTTGACCATGGCCGTGAACTGGGGCGTCTTGCAGGTGATGCAGTTGGCCAGCGTGGCCTCGCCCACGCGCGGCGTCTCCTTGATGGACAGCAGCGTGTAGCTGTGGGAGGCCGCCTCGTCGTAGCCCTTGGCGAAGCCGTAGCCCTTGTACATGGTGCGCAGCGCCGGGTAGGTCTCCAGGTAGTTGTCCTTGCCCTCGGGCGAGTTGGCCTCGTTGGCCTTCCACGTCTCGTACTGGTGGGGGTACAGGCCGGCCCACTCCTCGGCCTTGATGACGCCGAAGCGGTCCTCCACCGGGGTGAGGCTCGCCTCGGGCGCCTCGGGCTCGTTGGCCCGCGGCGCGCAGGCCGCCAGCCCCGTCACCAGCGCCACGGCGCACAGGGCCGCCAGGGTGACGCGCATCTTCTTTCCGTGCATCAGTTCCCTCCTTCGCTTTTCGCCGGGGGCATCAGCCCCCGGTCCCGTTCCTCCTTGGCAGCCGGGCACGCCGCCTTCGCGGGGCGCGGCGGCCTGCCCAGCCGAAATCCCAGGGCGCCCGTGGGGCAGGCGTCCACGCAGGCCCCGCAGGCCATGCAGTCCCCGGCGCGCACGATCACGTCGTCGCCGGCCAACGCCGGCTCGAGGATGGCCGGGTCGGCCAGGCACGCGGCCTCGCAGAGCCCGCAGCGCATGCACGCGCCGTGGTCGATGGCGACGTTGACCTGCCCCACGCGCCCGAGCGCCTGGTAGACGCCACCCAGCGGGCACAGCGACCGGCACCACGCGCGCCGGCTCCACAGCAGGTCGCAGGCGAGCACCGCCACGAGCGTCCAGCTGCCCGCCAGCGAGCCGAACAGCAGGCCGCGGTTGACGGCTCCCACCGGGTTGAACGCCTCGAACACCGGCACGCTCGTGAGGGCCGACAGCGCCACCACGCCCACGGCCACGCCCACCTTGGCGCGGCGCGGGACCACGCGCTCGGGCACCTGGATGCCCAGCCGCGCGCGCAGCCAATCGACGCCCTCGCCCAGCAGGTTGACCGGGCACACCCAGCCGCAGAACGCGCGCCCGCGGATGAGGCCGTAGGCGACGACCACGGGCAGCGCGCCCACGAGCAGCGCCGCGCCGAGCTCTTTGGACGCCGCGGCTACCTGCAGCGCGCCCAGCGGGTCGAGCAGCGTGACGCCCGCCACCGACGAGGACGCGAGGCTGCCGTAGAACACGCCCTCGGCCGGCGTGGCCACGGCGCCGTCGCCGCCCGCCACCAGCCCGAGCAGCCCCCAGCCCGCCGCCAGCAGCGGCAGGCAGAACAGCACGACCATGAGGCACTGGACCGCATGGCGGGCGATGGTGATCCTTCCCCGTGGGCGCGCCATCTAGGCCCTCCCGTACTCGTCTTCGAAGTTGCAGTACACCAAGTTGATGCCCGTCACGCCCGCCATCTGCAGAAACTCGCTCGCGCGGGCGTGGGAGGCCGCCACGGTGGGCGCCTCGATGGTCACCACCAGCTTGTGGCCCTGGCGCTCGTGCACCTCCACGCCGTCCAGGGTCGCCAGCGCATCGGCGACGGCGTCGGCCGTTCCCGCGGCCGTCTCCACCACCAGACTCGATATGACCACCGGCTCGTCGTCGGGCCGCGTCGCGCGCGTCTCGTCCACCACGGCCCCCTAGCCCTGCGGATGGCAGGTGAGGCACTCGCCGCGCGCGGCGAACACCTGCAGCGTGGCCGGGTCGCCGTCCACGTAGTGGTCGTCGGGCAGCGCCGGCGCCTGCGCCAGCATGTGGTCCGTCGCCTCGGTGGCCCCGTGGCAGCCGTAGCAGCCGTCGGCGCCCAGCTCGTAGAACCGCCCCTCGTGGCTCGCGGGCATGAGCGGCGGCTCGCCCGCGGCGCGCTCGGCCGCCCGCTCGGGGGACTCCGCGGACGGGGCCGCGCAGCCGCCCAGCGCACCCAGCGAGAGGGCCAGCAGCCCCGCGACCGCGGCGGCGGTGATTCGCTTCCTCATGGCCTTCCCTCCTAGATCTTCCGAATGGACACGGTGGTCTTCTTGTAGTCGGGCTCCTTGGACAGCGGGCAGTAGGTGTCCTGCACCACCAGGTTGATGAGCGTCTCCTCGGCGAAGAACGGCGCGAACACGACGCCCTCGGGCGGCGCGGTGCGCCCGGCCGTGGACACGCGGATGTCGCATGACCCGAACCGCGACGTCACGCGCACCAGGTCGCCGTCCTGCACGCCCAGCTTCTCGCAGTCGGCCGGGTTGACGTCCAGCAGCGCCTCGGGCAGCGCCCGGTCCAGCTCGGCGACGCGCCGCGTCATCGACCCGGTGTGCCAGTGCTCCAGCAGGCGCCCCGTGCACAGGTAGAACGGGTACTCGTCGTCGGGCAGCTCCGCCGGGGGCTCCCAGGGGCGGAACACCACCGAGGGGCGCTTGCCGGCCGACTTGTAGAAGCTCACGCCGCCCGCCTTGTCATGCTCGCCGTACTGCTCGACGCCGTACTGGTCGAACCCGTCGGCCTGGTCGCCGTCGCAGAAGCGCCACAGCGTGGGCAGCCACTCCCCGTCCACCTCGCGCACGGGCCAGGTGAGGCCGTGGTTGTCGATGTAGAGGTCGTAGGGGGCCAGCTGCTTGGCCTCCATCTTGAGGGCCGCCGCCTCGTTGATGGCCGCGGCGCGCTCGTTGAGCGAGGGGTTGGAGAACGTGCGGTACTCCTCCCAGATGGCGCGCGACACCTCGCGCTCGTCGCCGCGGAACTCGCCGGCCTCGGCGCCGTACCACGCGCCGAACAGCGCCTCGAAGGCGTCCTCGTCGCCGATGCGCTCGCCGGCCAGCACGCGCTTGGCTATCTCCATGAGCATCCACAGGTCCCACTTGGCCTGCCCCGGCGGGTCGACGGCCTTCTCGAACACCGCGGTGCGGCGCTCGCCGTTGCCGAACTGGCCCTCGCGCTCCACCCACATGGCCGCGGGCAGCACCACGTCGGCGTACTGGGTGGACAGCGTCGGGTACACCTCGGCCACACAGATGAACGCGTCCATGACGCCCTTCTTGTCGCCGCGTCCGAGGACGCGCGTGAGGTTGGGCAGCGACACGGCCCAGTTGTTGTGGGCGCTCCACAGGAAGTCGATGTTTCCCTTGGACAGCTCGCGGAAGATCTTGACAGTGTGGAAGCCCGGCTTGGAGATGGCGTCCAGGTAGCCCTCGGGCAGGTTCCACACGGCCTCGGTGTAGCGGCGATGGGGCTCCTGGGCCACCAGCAGGTCGGCCGGCAGGCGGTGGCTGAACGTGCCCACCTCGCGCGCCGTGCCGCAGGCCGTGGGCTGGCCCGTCAGCGAGAACGCGCCGTCGCCGGGGAGGGCGTAGCGGCCCGTGAGCAGGTGGATGTTGTAGATGCAGTGGTTCATCCACGTGCCGCGGTTGTGCTGGTTGACGCCCATGGTCCACAGCGACAGCACCTTGCGCGACCGGTCGGCGAACACCTCGGCCAGCTCCTGGATGTCGGCGGCCGGCACGCCCGAGAGCTCCTCGGCGTACGCCAGCGTGTAGGGCGCGAGGCGCGCCGCGTACTCCTCGAACGTGATGGACTGCACGGCGTCCACCGACTGGCCCACCTCGGAGGCGTCATAGCCGTCGTCGGTGGCGTTGCCGATGTTCTCGGTACCCTGCTTGAACTGCAGGTGGTCGGCGACGAAGGCCTTGTCGTAGAGGTTGTTCTGCACCAGGTAGTTGGCGATGGCGTTGGCGATGGCGATGTCGGACCCGGGGCGGAACACGAGCACCTTGTCGGCGCTGGCCGACGTGCGGGTGCGCAGCGTGGTCAGGTCGTAGTGGCGCACCTTGTCATCCGCCAGCTTGCGGGCCGTCAGGCGCGAGTAGAGCATAGGGTGCGCCTCGGCCATGTTGGCGCCCCAGGTGACGAAGACGTCCGTCTCGTCGATGTCGGCGTAGCAACCGGCAGGCTCGTCGGTCTGGAACACGTTCATGAAGC
>JAAWAY010000018.1 GCA_022792415.1 Eggerthellaceae bacterium
CCTACCTGTACCTGTCCTTTGCCGACTACTACGAGGAGGAGGGCCTGGACGGCTACGCCAACTACTCCGAGATCCAGGCGCAGGAGGAGCGCGACCATGCCCTCATCTTCCGCAACTACCTGCATGAGAACGGCGAGAAGGTGAAGCTTCTGGCCATCGATCAGCCCGACAAGGTGTTCACCAACTTCCTGGAGCCGCTGGAGGCCGCGCTGGAGCACGAGAAGTACGTGACCTCGCTCATCCACGACATCTACGCCGCGGCCGAGGAGGTCGGCGACTACCGCACCAAGAAGTTCCTCGGCTGGTTCATCGACGAGCAGCTGGAGGAAGAGGACAACGCCGACGACATGATCACCAAGATGAAGCTGTTCGGCAGTGACGCCAAGAGCCTCTACGAGCTGGACAAGGAGTACGGCGCCCGTGCGTACTCCGTGCCGTCCCCGCTGGCCACGGCGTAAGGCGACGACGAAAGCTCCGCTGTCAGCGCGTACATCGCCTGTTCACGGGCACATGACGGATGACTGGGAAGGTCGGCGAGAGCCGGCCTTCCCGCTATGATGGGGGCGTGGTGATCAAGGCGAGGACGTCGTCCCCGCCGCTTGGGCCGCATGCGGACGAAGAGCACCCGCGTGCGGCCCAAGTGCTTTCAGGTGATCAGGCGCTCCCTCTGCCGCCCGCGCGGCGGACGGGACGGGCCCGCCGGCGTCGGCGGGGCGCGGCTTCGCGGTTGACAGGAGGCAGTCATGCAGCAGGCGCTGATATGGGCGGCGATGGGAACCGGCTTCACGTTCCTCATGACCACGCTGGGCTCGGCCGCCGTCTTCCTCTTCCGCGGCCGCTCGAGTGCGATGGCGCAGCGGGTGTTCCTGGGCTTCGCGGCGGGCGTCATGATAGCCGCGTCGGTGTGGTCGCTGCTCATCCCCGCGGTGGAGCGCGCCGAGGAGGCGGGCCAGGTGGGCTGGGTGCCGGCGGCGGGCGGCTTCGCCCTGGGCGTGGCGTTCCTGCTGGTGCTGCACGCGGTCATCCCGCACCTACACCCCGGCGAGAAGGACCCCGAGGGCCTTCCCAGCCGCTGGGAGCGGCCGACGCTGCTGTTCACGGCTGTGACGCTGCACAACATCCCCGAGGGCATGTCCGTGGGCCTGCTGTTCGCCGTGGCCAGCCTGAACGGCGGCGATCCGGGCATGATGGGCATGGCCATCGCGCTGGCCGTCGGCATCGGCATCCAGAACGTGCCCGAGGGCGCCGCCGTGTCGCTGCCGATGCTGCAGGAGGGCATGAGCGCGCCGCGGGCGTTCGCCATGGGATCGCTGTCGGGCCTGGCCGAGCCGGTGTTCGGCATCCTGGTGGTGCTGTTCGCGGGGGCCATCACGCCGTTCATGCCGTGGCTTCTGGCGTTCTCGGCCGGCGCGATGATGTACGTGGTGGTGGAGGAGCTCATCCCCGAGGCGCACTTGGGTGAGCACACCAACGCGGGCACCCTGTCGGTGATGGTCGGGTTCCTGCTGATGATGATCCTGGACGTGGCGCTGGGGTAGGGGGCGGCGGGCTCGCCTTCCGCGCCCGGGCGCGATCCATGTTTCGCGTCGCGCTCCCGCGCACCTCGCGGCGCCAGAACGAGAGCCCGTACGGCACGAAAACGAGAACCCGTGCATCGCCTGCGCCAAAACGAGAGCCCGCGCAGTGCGAGAAGCACGAATCCACACACCGCGTCGCTCACAGACGCGCATCCACGCACCCCACAGCACGAAATCGCGAACTTTCACACCTCTTCGCCGCCTCTGGGCGCCCACGGGGGCAAGCCACGCTAGGCGGCCTTGCGTCTTCCCAGTTCAGGACTATTCCCCGTTGAGCCCCATCAAGAAGAAGGCGGCGACGGGGCCGAAATCGGTGTGAAAGTTCGCGATTTCGTGCTGCGAGGTGTGAAAGTTCGCCTTTTCGTGCTGCTAAGTGTGAAAGTTCGCGATTTCGTGCTGAGGTGCGGCCGTCGTGTCCTGGCATCGGGGGGGCGGTTGGGCCCCGCGACCGCTACACCACTCCCAGCTGGCTCAGCAGGAACATGACGGCCAGCAGTCCGAAGCCGGCGGCGCCGACGATGCTCAGCGGGCGCTCCCAGCGGGCGCCCCACGCGGCTTGCGGGTTCTTCCAGCGCCGATCGAAGCGGGCCATCAGCTCCTCGGCGGTCTCGGTCGTGGCCTGCGGCGCCGGATCGCGTCGCAGGGTGCGCAGGTGAAGGGGCATGGGAGCCTCCTATTCGTCCTCTTCCCTCGCCACGATGTCGAGGAACATCGACACGATGTGGTTCACCACTGTGTTGTCGTAGATGAGGTAGCGGGTGAAGCCGAAGTCCTCGTCATCGAAGTGGCGGAAGGCAACGTGGTCTTGGGACCCCCCGAGGGCGCGCTCGGTGCTCTCGTCCGTTATCTGGACCTCGTCCGTGAGGGGCATCAGGTAGAACTCCGTGTAGGAGTTGGTGTTCTTGGCGACGAGCGAGGGGACCATGCCGATCTTCTCATACGCCTTCATCAGCAGCTCGCGCAGCATGTCGAGGCTCTCGGCCTTCGACACGGCAACGGGGTAGTCCACCAGGTCGATCGGGTACAGCCTGTCCTTGGTCATGAGGGGGTGGTTGGGGTTGGCGCGCAGGACGAACTGCTCGCGACGCAGGGGGAGCGCCCCGATGCCGATGGCCTCGAGGTCGGCCATGACCTGCGCCTCGTCCCCCGGGTCGGCGTAGAAGCCGATGTCGATGCGGTGTGCCTTGATGGCCGCGATGGTCTTCATGCCGTCGGTGGAGCGCAGCACGATGTCGACCAGCAGCCCGTTCTGGGCGTAGGAGTACAGCGCCCCGCCGATCTTCTTGTCGAACAGCAGCGGGAAGGGCAGGTCCTGCAGCACCAGCGAGTCGGCGTCGCCCTGCTGGATGCGCCGGCACTTCTCCACCAGCTCGTCTAGCTCGTCCTTGATGGGGGTGACCTCTCGGGCGAACACGCGCCCCGCCGTAGTGAGGTCCTTGCTCTCGGCGCTCGTGAATACCCTGATGCCGAGCGACTCGCCGAATTCCTCGACCGCCTTGCGCTGGGCCTGGCTCACCAGCAGGTCGTCGTTTGCGAGGAGCGACCCCTCGTTGCGGCCGATGAAGGCCAGGCAGTCCAGTATCTCTTGCAGGTCCATGCTCGTCCGTTCCACGTCCCGGTGGGCGGTTGCCCCTTCTTGCTCGATTGTAGCAAACCGCCCGTCCGGGCTCGGGACCGTCATCGGTAGGGCCGCCGTCTACTCGTCATCGTCGTCATCGTCGTCGACGTACGGCGCGAAGTCGGCGCAGACATTCTTCTCGATGTCGAAGGTCTCGTTGTCGATCGTGCACTTCTCCAGATCGCAGAACAGGTAGTTGACTCGCGGGGAGATGGTCTTGGGGTAGAGCCCGTTGTGCGCGCACGTCTTGCAGCTGTCCATGATGTCCTCTCTTTCGCTCTCTGTGACTGCACACCCGCCAGGGCGGGTTGATGCCGTGGGTGGAGCCGGCTAGCTCGCCGTCGGCGGCTTCGGCGCCCCGGGGGCGACCGGTGCTCCGGGAGCAGCAGGTGCCCCGGGGGCGCCCGGCGCGGGCGGGGCGGCCGGCACGGATGCGTCCAGCAGGTCGAGGACGTTGTCGGGCAGCTCGGCGCCGCACTCGGTGCACGTCTTCTCCTGCGTGTCGTTCTCATGACCGCACTGGGGGCACTTCTTGGTGACGGTCAGGGTGCTGGGTCTAAAACACATGGGCGGGTCCTCTCTCTTCGGATGATTGTCGGGGCACCTGGCGGCGCCCCTCTTTCAACATCGCACGGGATGAGGGAGGGCGTCAACGGGGGAGGGGCCTTTTCACACTGCTAATTCATATTTTGTACAAATCTGATTCATAATTTATTCAAATAACTTAGCTATGGTGGGGGCGTTCCCGAAGAATTCATCAAGTTCGCTCTCTAAAAATGAATAATTCGCGAACAGAATATGAAGGAAATATGAATCAGATGAGGAGGAGCGAATGGGTAAAGAAGCGATCGCGGACAAGACCGTCGTTGCGACCTTGGGGTTCTGCAATTCCGGCATGAACTCCAACATCGGCGCCATCGACGTCAAGGACGGCCGCGCGGTGCGCATCAGGCCGCTGCACTACGACGAGCGCTACACGGAGGAGGAGCTGAACGCCTGGCAGCTGGAGGCGCGGGGGAGCGTCTTCAAGCCGGGCATGAAGTCGTTCCTGCCGCCGCTCTCGCTGGCGTATAAGAACCGCACCTACTCGAAGAACCGCGTGCCCTACCCCCTCAAGCGCGTGGACTTCGACCCGCACGGCGAGCGCAACCCCCAGAACCGCGGCACGTCCAAGTACGTGCGCATCAGCTGGGACGAGGCGCTCTCCATCGCCGCTGAGGAGATCAAGCGCGTCCATGACACCTACGGCCCCATGTCCATCCTGGTGCAGGCGGACGGCCACGGCGAGACGAAGGCCTACCACGGCCAGCACGGCGTCATGGTGGAGCTGTTCCAGTGGACGGGCGATGCCCTCATCCAGACGCGCAACGCCGACAGCTGGGAGGGCTGGTACTGGGGCGCCAAGCACATGTGGGGCATGGAGCCGGTGGGCCAGAACATCTGGCAGACCAACGTCATCCAGGACGTGGCCAAGAACAGCGACGCGGTGCTGTACTGGGGCGCCGACCCCGAGACCACGCCGTGGGGCTGGGGCGGCCAGCAGGCCAGCCGCATCTGCTACTGGTTCAACGAGCTGGGCATCAAGTCCATCTGGATCGCGCCCGACGTCAACTACGCCAACGCCGTGCACGCCGACAAGTGGATCCCCGTCTACCCCAACACCGACGCGGCCCTGCAGCTGGCCATCGCGTACGTGTGGCTGACCGAGGGGCTCTACGACAAGGACTACATCGCCAGCCACGCCGTCGGCTTCGACTGGTTCGAGTACTACGTGCTGGGCAACGAGGACGGCGTGCCCAAGACGCCGGAGTGGGCGGCCGAGAAGTGCGGCGTGCCCGACTACACCATCAAGGCGCTCGCCCGCTACTGGGCCAAGCACAACGTGTCCATCGCCCACTGCAACGGCGGCTCCTACATCCGCAGCTGCTTCGCGCATGAGCCCGCGCGCCTGGAGATCGCGCTGCTCGGCATGCAGGCCCTGGGGCATCCGGGACGCAACTTCTTCAAGTTCATCGAGTGGTCGCTGTGGAGCATGAAGGGCCTGAGCCCGCTTCCCTGCTCGGAGGTGTTCCCCACCACCGAGGGCGCCTACCACGGCCGCAACCGCGCCGACCTGCCGCCCAACGGCACGTTCATCCCCAAGACGCTCATCCCGCAGGGCATCGCCACCGAGGCTGACAACCCGCTCAAGTGGTTTGGCCACACGCTGTCGGGCGCGCCCATGCAGGACCAGCTGTTCGAGTACGAGTTCCCCGTGGACGACAACCCGGGCGTGCGCATGATCTGGTCGGACTCCCCCTGCTGGACTACCTGCTGGAACGGCGGCCATGAGATGGAGGAGGCCTTCTGCATGGACAAGGTGGAGTTCATCTT
The DNA here is from genome assembly GCA_022792415.1 of Eggerthellaceae bacterium. Lineage (GTDB taxonomy): Bacteria > Actinomycetota > Coriobacteriia > Coriobacteriales > Eggerthellaceae > Enterorhabdus. The sequence continues at coordinate 5,569 of JAAWAY010000018.1, forward strand.
GGTCCAGCATCCCTGGATGGAGAACGACACCACGTTCGCCGACATCATCCTTCCCGTGTCCACCAAGCTGGAGTGCGAGGACATCGGCACCGACACGCTCAACGGCCAGTGGGGCATCCTCTGCCACGAGGAGCAGGCGGTCGACCCCTACGTGGAGTGCATCTCCGACTGGGAGGCCTGCCTGGGCGTGGCCGAGAAGCTGCAGGAGTACGGCGGCATCTACAAGAAGCTCGTCAAGAAGATGACGCAGGGCCTGGACATGGAGCAGACCCTCGAGCGCGGGTTCAAGATGAGCCGCTGCACCGACGAGGACCTGACGTGGGACGACCTGAAGGAGCAGCAGTTCTGGATGTCGCCGACCATGGAGGGCTGGCAGGACGAGCCGGCCGGCATGATCGAGTTCTACGAGGATCCGGACAACCATCCGCTGTCCACCCCCACGGGCAAGCTGGAGTACTACTCCACCACGCTGGCCAAGGTGTTCCCCGACGACACCGAGCGCGCGCCCGTCCCCAAGTGGGTCGACGAGACCGAGGACCACAAGGAGCGCCTCACCTCCGAGCGCGCCAAGGACTACCCGTTCCTGCTGGTGTCGAACCATCCGCGTTGGCGCGTGCACGCAAACTGCGATGACATCCCGTGGCTGCGCGAGATCCCCACGTGCAAGATCACGGGCCCGGACGGCTACGGCTACGAGCCGGTCTGGATCAACACCGAGGATGCCGCGGAGCTGGGCATCAAGACGGGCGACATCGTCAAGCTGTTCAACGAGCGCGGCGGCGTCCTGGGCGGCGCGTACGTGACGGAGCGCATCTACCGCCACACCGTCTACCAGGATCACGGCGCCCGCGTCGATCCCATCGTCAAGGGACGCCAGGGCCTCGACCGCGGCGGCGCCAACAACACCATCGCCCCGCAGGCCACCACGTCCAAGAACTGCGCCGGCGAGGTGACGAGCGGCTACCTGGTGGGCGTTGAGAAGGTCGACGTCTTCGAGCTGGCCGAGCAGTACCCCGAGGCGTTCTCCAAGCCCTATGACGAGGCCTTCGGCCTCACTGCCGACCGCTACATCATCGAGGAGGCCTAAGCCATGAAGGTATTCGCCATCGACATCAACCGCTGCAACGGCTGCTACAACTGCCAGCTGGCCTGCAAGGACGAGCACTGCGACCAGCCGTGGCCTCCCTACTCCGCCGCCGAGCCCCTCATCGGCCAGTTCTGGCTGAAGATGGAGGAGCGCGAGCGCGGCCAGGTGCCCGTGGTGCGCGTGTCCTACATCCCCACCATCGGCGCCCAGGACGAGGCCATCCGCGACTACGCGCCCGAGGTGCTCATGCCTCGCGAGGACGGCATCATCGTGCTCGACCCCGAGAAGTGCCAGGGCCGCAAGGACCTTGCCGAGAAGTTCCCGGGCGTTTACTACAATGAGGAGCTCGACCTGGCTCAGGGATGCACGGGCTGCGCTCACCTGCTCGACAACGGCTGGACGGTGCCCCGCTGCGTGGACGCCTGCGCCACCGACGCGCTCCTGTTCGGCGACGAGGAGGACTTCGACCTGACGGGGGCCACCAAGCTCACCGAGGGCTCGCACGTGTACTACTTCAACTACCCGAAGCGCTTCATCGCGGGCCTGGTCTTCGACCCCTGCCGCCGCGAGGTGGTCATCGGCGCGCCCGTCGACCTCGTCTCCGGCGACGAGGTGGTGGCCACCCAGCTGACCGACGACTTCGGCGACTTCCGCTTCGACCAGATCGACGCCGGGGCGTACCGCGTGGTCATCCGCGCGGAGGGCTACGGCGAGAAGGTCATCGAGGTGGATGTGAGCGAGGAGGACCGCTACATCGGGGATGTCGCGCTCGACCAGTAGGTTACGTTTGCACATGTGCGGCGCCCCGCTGGGGCGAGGCGCCGCCTCATCCGAGTGAGAAGGGGAATCTCGATGAACAAAGAGCATAGCGTGGGGAGGGACTGGCTGTTCGTCGGTCTGTCCATCCTCCTGATCGTAGTTGGCTACTTCCTCCCGAGCGAGACGGTCGGCCTGTCCCATGAGGGCTGCTTGTCCCTGTTCGTCATGCTTGCCGGCGTGGTGCTGTGGATCACGGAGGCCATTCCGCTCACCGTCACGGGCCTGGCGTTGCTGGCGCTGCTGCCCGTCCTGGGCGTCTGGTCGTTCAACGACTCGTGGTCCAACAGCGTCAACGCCAACACGTACTTCCTGATCTGCACCTTCGCCTTTACCGTGGCGCTGTCCAAGACCACCATCCCCACGCGCGTCATCGGCGTGGTGGTGAAGTGGGCGGGCACTAACTCGTCCAAGATGATCCTGGGCATCATGATCGCCGTGGCCATCCTGTCCTCCGTCGTGACCAACACGGCCGCCGTGGCCATGTCCATGCCCATCATCCTGAAGCTGCTCGAGGCCAACGGCAGCGGGGCGGGCGACGTGGAGGCGGGCAAGCCGCATTCCTCCAAGCTGGGCAAGGCGCTCATGATCGCGGCTCCCATGGCGGCGTGCGCCGGCGGCGCGGCCCTGCTGTGCGGCTGCGGCCTGAACATCATCGTCGTCGGCATGACCGAGGCGTCCTTCGGCTTCACCGTGTCGTTCCTCGACTGGGCCCTGGTCGCCATCCCCATGGCCATCATCCTGCTCATCGCCTGCTGGTTCTTCATCGTCAAGGTGATCAAGCCCGAGCCCCTGACCGAGGGTGCCGTCAAGGCGTCGCTCGAGGAGTACGAGGCGCTGCCCAAGCTGAAGCCGAGCGAGATCATCGCCGTGTGCACCATCCTGCTGGCGCTGGTGCTGTGGATCCTCAGCACGTGGGTCAAGGTGTTCAACACCGCCGCCGTCGCGCTCATCGCGCTCGGCATCATGTTCCTGCCGGGCACGAAGGTCATGACGTTCGATGACTTCGTCAAGGGCACCAACTGGGGCATCGTCCTGCTGGTCATGGCCGTCACGTCCATGGGCACCGCCATCTCGGCCACAGGCGCCGGGTCGTGGATAGCCACCACGCTGCTGGGCGGGTTCGTCGGCATGGACTCCACGCTCGTGCTGGGCATGTCGTCCACCCTGGCCGCCGTGCTCCACAACATCATCCCCGTGGGCCCGGCCGTGGCGGGCATCTGCGTGGTGCCCCTGTTCGAGCTTGCCCAGCTGGCCGGCGTGAGCCTGACGGCCACGGTGGTCATGCTCGGCTGGCAGACGGGCATCGCCTTCGTCCTGCCGCTCGACATGGTGTCGCTCATCCCGTACTCCTACGGCTACTTCACCTTCAAGGACTTCATCAAGATCGGCTGGTTCCCTGCGGTGATCATGATCCTGTACTCCTGCACCGTGCTGCCCCTCATGTGCGGCATGCTGGGCTTGGCGTAGGCCAGGCATCGGGGGAGGGGGCGGTGCGTGCCCCTTCCCCCACGCGGGGGCTGGCGCGGCCGCTGACTCCCCGCTCTCGGCTCTCGACTATCGGCGTCCTGAATGGGGGAGATCACAATGGGCGTGCGTTCGGGTAAGCTTTTTCGCGGGTATCTGTTTCTGGCCATCGCGGCGGCTGTGATCGTCGCCGCCGTCGTCATGCCGCCGGTGGAGGGGTTGAGCGCGCAGGGTCGCGTGACCATCGCGCTCATGGCGGCGGGCATCGTCTTGTGGGTGAGCGAGGCGCTCCCCACCTCCATCACCGCCCTCGTGCTCATGGCGCTCATGCCCCTGCTGGGTGTGTGCTCCTTCAACGACGCCTGGGCCAACTCCATAACCAGCAACACGTTCTTTCTCATAGGGACGTTCTCGTTCACGGTGGCGCTGGCGTCGACCACCATTCCCCTGCGGCTGGTGGGGGCCATCTTGCGCTGGTCGCGCAATGACTCCTCCAAGCTGATCCTCGGGTTCATGTGCGGCACGGCCCTCATGTCGACGGTCATGACCGACATCGCCGCCTGCAGCGTGTTCATGGCGCTGTGCTTGTTCATCCTGGAGGCCAACGGAGCCGAGCGCGGGACGTCGCGCCTGGGCAAGGCGCTCATGATCGCCATCCCCTGGGGCTCGGCCATCGGCGGCGCCGCCACCCTGTGCGGCTGCGGGCTCAACATCATGGTGGTGGGCGTCTTGGAGGGGGCCTTCGGCATCACCGTCTCGTTCATGACGTGGCTGGTCTGCGCGCTTCCCATGGCGGTCATCGTGCTGCCCATCTCCTGGTTTCTGCTGGTGCGCGTCTTTCGGCCCGAGCCCATCACCGAGGAGGCCTATCGCGCCACCTGCGAGCGATGCGCGGGGCTGGGGCCGGTGACGACGCGCGAGAAGTGGGCGTGCGGCATCATCCTGGTCACCCTGCTGCTGTGGATCCTCAGCACGTGGGTGCCCGCGCTCAACACCACGGCGGTCGTCATGCTGAGCATGGCGGTGTTCTTCCTGCCGGGCATCAACGTGATGTCGTTCGATGCTCTGGTGCGGGGCGTCAACTGGGGCATCATCCTCATGATCATGGGCGTGACGTCCCTGGCCACGGCCATGGCCGCCACCGGGGCAGGGGAGTGGGTCGTCAACGTGGCGGTGTCGGGCGTGGTGTCGGGCCTGGGTCCCGCGGGCATCCTGGCCGCCGGCGCGCTGCTCGGGTGCGTGCTGCACAACGTCATCCCCGTGGGGCCGGCCGTGTGCGGCATCCTGGTCATCCCGTTTGCCCAGATAGCCATGGCGTCGGACGTGAGCCTGACGGCGATGGCCATCATGCTGGGATGGGAGTGCGGCGTGACGCTCATCGTGCCGCTCGACTGCGTGCCGATGGTGTCGTACTCCTACGGGTACTACCGGTTCTGGGACATGATGAAGGTGGGGTGGGTCCCGTCGCTGCTCATGATCGTGTACGCGGCGACCGCGCTGCCGGCACTCTGCGGCATGCTGGGCGTGGCGTAGGGCGCGCGAGGGTTGGGACGCAACAGCTGGCGGCCCAGCAGGCGGCGTACGCCCAGACATGCACCCACGCATCGCGCTCAGGTTCGTCCTCGCACGCCACGTTGCTCCCAGACGCGCACCCACGCATCCCGCGCCTCAGCACGAAATCGCGAACTTTCACACCTCTTCGCCGCCTCTGGGCGCCCACGGGGGCAAGCCACGCTAGGCGGCCTTGCGTTTTCCCAGGTCAGGACTATTTCCCGTTGAGCCTCATTAAGAAGAAGGCGGCGATGGGGCCGAAATCGGTGTGAAAGTTCGCGATTTCGTGCTGCGGGGTGTGAAAGTTCGCGATTTCGTGCTGAGAAGTGTGAAAGATTGCGGTTTGGTGCTGCGGGGCGGCCGGCGCGCCTTAGTTCCGGGGCGGCCGGGCCCTGCTCCCGTACGGCGGTCGCTCGTCCCCGTGCAGGCGCGCCGCGGGGCGCCTGCGGGACTCTGCACCGCGGGTAGGGGCTAAAAACACGGCAGCCCGGCCGTGGCGACGGATCGGCCGCCACGGCCGGGCTGCTTCTGGATATATCGCGCGTTACGCCTGGGGCTTGTCGTCGCTCGGGGTCTCCTCGACGACGATCTCGGTCGGGGCGTCCTCGACGGCCACGATCACGGCGTCGTCGGTGGCCGCGTCGTCCATCACGACGGCCTCGGCCACCGGCTCGGCGGCTTCGGCCGTGTCAGCCGCCAGCTCGGCGACGTCGGCCGCCTCGGTCGACACGGTGCCGGCCAGGTACTCGCGGGCGGCGCGGGCCGCCTCGCCCGCCTCCTCGGCGTTGACGGCGGCTGCCGCCTGATCGGCGCTGACGGCGGCGGCGGTCCCAGCCGCGTAGGTCTCGGCCGCGCGGGCGGCTTCCCCGGCCTCCTCGGCGTTGACGGCCGCGGCAGCCGCGGCGGGCGTGGCGGCAACGGCGACGCCGGCGACCCCCGCCGCAGGCGCCACGGCGTCGGCGGGGGCGACAGATCCGCTGGTCACGGGCGCGGCAGCGGGCTGCTGGGCGACCGGCGCGGTCGCGTATCCGCCAGCCGCGGCGGCCGGTGCGCCGTACGTCTGCTGGTAGGCCTGCTGGTAGGCGGCGGCCTGCGGGTCGACCGGCGCGGGCGTCGGCGCGGCGTAAGGCTGGGCCGCAGCCGTGGGCGCAGCAGCAGTCGGTGCGGCGTAAGGCTGGGCCGCAGCGGGCGCACCGCCCGGCGTGGGCTGGCCGTAGCCGCCCTGCGGGTAGCCGTAGGCGCCCGGCGCCCACGACGGGGCGTTCTTATCCTTGTGGGCGAACACGGCCACGATCACCAGCAGGATGCAGGTGATGAAGCGGAAGGCCAGGCCCGCGGCCACGGCGCCGGCGATGGCCCAGCCGAACACGCCGCCCAGCTTGTCGCGGTCGGCGGCGCCGCGGATGGCCAGGATGCCGGCGATGAGCGCCACGATGGCCGTGATGAGCTCCCACGCCAGGGCCAGGTAACCGAAGCCCATGGTGAAGTTGAGCAGCGCCATCGTGTCGTCGGAGCTGATGTTGTACGCGTAGTCGTATCCGTGGGTGTAGCCGTGCGCGTGGCCGTACTGGGCCAGGTCGGGACCGTAGGCGTTGATGGCGGCGGAGCCGATGGCCATGCCGATGAACCCGATGGCGACGCCCACGAGGGCGAGCGCCGACATCACCACCACGGCGATGCCGAGGTAGCGGATGGCCTTCTCGTGCTGATTGAGGGTTTGCATGACGTTCCTTTCAGTCGGTGCGTAGTGGCGTCTAGTATAGTGAACGGCGAAGACGCCGCTTCTTCTATGACAAAGGTGTAAGCACAAGTTTACCAAGCATCAGTAAGCGGGCCGGTCATCTTCAGGGATTCTTAAACAAGAGGGCGCCGGGCTCGCAGCTGGGCCACGGGGCGCGTCGGCGGGGCGCGGGAAGCGCCACGCCCGCATACGGAAAGGGATGAGCCCATGGAGAACTTCGACTTCGTGTCACCTACCGAGTTCGTGTTCGGCCGCGAGGCCGAGGAGCAGGTGGGCCGCAAGCTGGCCGAGCGCGGCGCGCGGCGCGTGCTCGTGCACTTCGGCGGCGAGAGCGCGCGCAGAAGCGGCCTTCTCGACCGCGTGTGCGCGTCGCTGGACGCGGCGGGCATCGAGCACCTCGAGCTGGGCGGTGTGCGCCCCAACCCGGAGATCGCGCTCATCCGCCAGGCCGTGGCGCTGTGCAAGGAGGCCGGCGTCGACTGGATCCTGGCCGTCGGGGGCGGGTCGGTGGTGGACTCGGCCAAGGCCGTGGCCAACGGCGCCTGCATCGACGAGGACGTCTGGGAGCTGTTCGAGACGAAGCGCCCCAACCCCGACGTGCTCCCCATCGCCGTGGTGCTCACCATCCCGGCGGCCGGGTCGGAGGCGTCGCCCAACACCGTCATCTCCAACGACGAGCTGGGCCGCAAGACCGGCTACGGCAGCGATGCCCAGCGTCCCAAGCTGGCGTTCATGAACCCCGAGCTTACGTTCACGCTGCCGCCGTTCCAGACGGCCGCCGGCATCACGGACATGTTCTGCCACCTGCTCGAGCGCTTCTTCGACGACTACGGCGCCGTGCCCGTGACGGACAACCTCAACCTGTCGCTCATGCGCACCGTGCGCGCCGAGGCGCCGCGCGTGCTGGCCGAGCCCGACAACTACGACGCGCGCGCCAACATCATGTGGGCCGGCATGCTGTGCCACCAGGGGCTGGCCGGCGTCGGGCGCCACGAGGACTGGGCCACCCACGCGCTCGAGCACGAGCTGTCGGCGCTCGACCCGTCCATCACCCACGGGGCGGGCCTGGCCGTGATGTTCCCCGCGTGGATGACCTACGTCCGCGACGCCAACCTGGGGCGGTTCGCCCAGTACGGCCGCGAGGTGTTCGGGCTGGCGCCCACCGGCGACGCCGACGCCGACGCGCTGTCGGCCATCGCCGCGACGCGCGCGTTCTTCGCGTCGCTCGGCATGCCCACCACGCTGGCCGAGCTGGGGGTGGGCGAGGACGACATCGAGAAGATGATGCCCACCCTGCGCGCCAACAAGGGCGACGTCTTCGGCAGCATGAAGAAGCTCACGCTCGACGACGCCCGCGCCATCTACCGCCTGGCGCTGTAGGGGCGTCAGATGGCCGCCGCCTCCTCGGGCGGAAGCGTGTCCAGCAGGCGGAACGACAGCCGCAGCCGCAGCTGGTCGCGCGGGTCGTCCAGGTCCATCCCCAGGATCTGCCGGATGCGCTCCAGGCGGTACTGCAGCGTGGAGCGCTGGATGAACAGCGCCTTGGCGCAGCGCGTGGGGGAGCAGTTGCACTCCACGTAGCAGCGCAGGGTGGGGTAGAACTCCGACCCGTGGCGGTTGTCGTAGCCCACCAGGTCCAGCAGCCCCTGGGGGCAGAACGAGAGCGGCGGCATGCGCTCGCCCACGCAGGCGTCCACCAGTTCCAGCATGACGTCGTCCACCGAGACGACCCGCGAGGCGCCGGCCTCGGACGCGTGCTCGAGGGCGGCCCGCGCCTCCACCTGGGCCTGGCGCAGCCCGCGCACGCCCGTGAAGGGGCGTCCCATGCCGAAGGTGCAGTGGCTCTCCTGGCCGATGCGGGTGAGGATGTCGGCGACGGCGCCCTCCCGCAGGTGTGACTGCGTGAGGTTGACGAGCGTCACGCCCTGGCCCTCGCGGATGAGGGGGCGCGACTCGCGGAACATCTCCTGCACGCGACTGAAGATGGAGATGAGGGGGTACTTGGCGGCGAACGCATCGGCATGGGCGCCGTCTGCGCGCACCGCCAGGAACAGGAAGCGGTCGTCGCGGTGGTTCCACCCCTGCAGCCGCATGGTGGCCGCCAGCTCGTCGCGGCCGACGGGCTGGTCGTCTAGCAGGCGCCCGATCAGATCGGCCAGCTGGTCTTGGTGGCCTTCCAGCAGAGGCGAGAACGAGAATGACAGCAGCGTGCGCACATAGGAGCACAGCAGCACCAGGGGCCCCACGTCGCGCTCCGTGGGCTGGCGGCGCGCGTCGGCGGTGGCGAACACGATGCGCGCGATGCACTGGTCGTTGAGGAACACGTTCATGGCCAGGCTGCGCGGGCCCAGCGATGACACCCAGAAGTGGGGGCCCTTCACCTGGAACGGGTCCTGCCCGTCGCTGAGATTGGACTGGGCCGAGCTGAGGAAGCTGTCGATGGTGCCCTGGTTGAAGGCCTCGTCCGGCTGCAGGGGCCGCAGCGGGCTGTCATCATCGCCGTCATGGCCCTTGTACGCGATGACGCGCAGGTCGCGGTCGTGGATGAGGATGTCGGACCGGACGACGTCCAGGCTCTCCGCCACCAGGTCGGCCACGCTGCCGCGGCGCATGATCACCAGCTTCAGGCGCTCGTCCCAGCGCTCGTACTTCTGGAACACGCGCTGCACCGCCGAGAGCAGGGACGCCTTGGACTGGCGGCTCACCACGACGAGGTCGAGCACGTCCTCGGGCGCCGGGTCGGCGGCGGGCTGGCCGATGCACAGCACGTGCGCGCGGGTGCGCCGCAGGTCGATGAGGGGCAGGTCTTCGGCCGACACGAGGTAGGCGACGTGCTCGTCGGCGGCCACGTGGGCGGGCGCGTCGGCGTCGGGCGCCTCCAGGATCTCGACGTGCGACAGGCTCATCGCGCGCTCCGACGAGCGGATGACCGCCCGCTCGCACGCGTCTCCCAGCTCCTCGGCCAGAATCGTCATGTTCAAGTGCATAACGCCTCCCCCTTCCCCCCTCAGGTGCAGGCGCCATAACCCTCGGCGCGGTCCCCATTGTACCGAACGGACCCGCGGGGCCATTCGTCCAAAACGTACGAAAAGGCGATTTTTATTTCGGGGGAACCGACCTAGGAACCGCGGCGCCCAGGCGGTTCAATAGGACTCGATCAGCGGGGCGTCTTCCCGCATCGATCAGGGGAATCACTGCACTACAACCGAATAGGAGCACCACGAAAGGAGCTGCCATGTGTTTTAGGCCCGCTGAGGCGGCCCAGAGCCGCACTTGCCCTGAATGCGATGGGACGGTGAACGCCGTGGGAGGATTCCTCCCTCCGAAGTGCCCGTACTGCGGCCATGTGTTCGCCGATGGAGAGGGTGACCTGGCCCCGGCGCCCGGCGCCCCGGCTGCCCCTGCCGCGCCGGGCGCTCCCAAGGCCCCGGCTGCGCCCGGCACCCCGCCGTCCCACGGCGCGCCGCCCGTCCACGGCGGCCCCCGTCCCCCGGCGCGGTAGGCCGTCCCGCCCGCGCGGCGGCCGGAGCCCCGTGTTGCCCGCGCGGGTCCACCTTACCTCCGACCCGTCCTCGTGACGGCTGAGGGAACCACGACAGAGATGAGGAGAGGAGAGCTATGAAGAAAGAGCAAGCAGAGGCCCTGAGCACCGAGAACGACCTGTGGCTGCGTACCAACTGCTGGTCGCCTCCGGGCTGCCATCCCACCAGCTGCGGCCTGTACTGCCATATCGTCGACGGCAAGCTCGTCGGTGTGGAGGGCGATGAGGACCACCCGGTGTCCCAGGGCCGCGTGTGCGCCCGCGCCCTGGCCGTCGATGAGGTGCAGTACCACAAGGATCGCGTGCTCCATCCCATGAAGCGCGCCCGCGAGGACCGCGGCCTGGACAAGTGGGAGCAGATCACGTGGGATGAGGCCTTCGACCTCATCGAACGCGAGAGCAAGCGCATCCAGAAGGAGTACGGCCCCGAGTCCATCGTCGTGTTCAACGGTACCGGCCGCGAGTGCGCCATGTGGAGCTACCCCATGTGCTTCGCCGCGTTCCAGTCGTCGAACAGCTGCTTCGCCATGAGCGGCTACTCCTGCTACGGTCCCCGCAATGCCATCTCGTTCTACATCCTGGGCGCGGGCTACCCCGAGATCGACTACGCCGCGTACTTCCCCGAGCGCTATGACTACGAGGAATACGAAGTGCCGAAATACATGATCATCTGGGGCAAGTACCCCCTGATCTCCAACCCCGACGGCCTGTACGGCCACGCCATCGTCGACCTCATGAAGCGCGGCACCAAGCTCATCTCCGTCGACCCGCGCGTCACCTGGCTCGCGTCGCGCTCGGAGTACCACATCCAGCTGCGCCCCGGCACCGACGCCGCCGTGGCCCTGGCCATGCTGCACGTCATCATCTACGAGGATCTCTACGACCACGAGTTCGTCGAGAAGTGGACCCACGGCTTCGACCAGCTCAAGGAGCGCGTGGCCGAGTGGACGCCGGAGGCGGCGGCCGAGATCTGCTGGTGCTCCGCCGAGGTCATCCGCGGCGCCGCCCGCGCCTTCGCCACCAACGGCCCGTCCACCATCGCCTGGGGCCTGGCTTTCGACACCAGCTCCAACGGCGTGCAGGCCGGCCAGGCGGTACTTTCTATCGCGGCCATCTGCGGCTACATCGACGTGCCCGGCGGCGTCACCATCGGCGCCAAGGAGGTGTTCCTGGGCAAGTGGTGGACCGACTCCACCGCCGAGGTCGATCCCGAGGTGTGGTCGCGCCGCCTGGGCGCCGCCGAGTTCCCCGGCTACGCCGCGGCCCAGACCCACGCGCAGTCCGACCGCGTGCTGGACGCCCTGGAGACGAGCTACCCGTACCCCATCCGTATGGCGTACTACCACGGCACCAACTTCCTGGCCAACTCCGCCGCCCACGCGCCGCACCGCTGGTACGAGGCGCTGCTGCGCGAGACCGAGTTCAGCATCTGCAGCGACATCTTCATGACCCCCACGGCCATGGGCCTCGCCGACGTGTTCCTGCCCTGCGCCACCATGTTCGAGCACAACGGCGTCGTCATGCCGCACTTCGGCCGCAACATGCACTCCCTGGGCATGATGGACAAGATGCTCGACCCGGGCGACACCAAGTCCGACCTGGACGTGATGATCGAGATCGGCAAGCGCCTCAACCCCGACGCGTGGCCCTGGAAGGACGGCGACGACTTCTTCGACGACTGGCTGACGCGCTTCTACCCGTTTGACCTGGACGGCCTGCGCCAGATCGGCTCGTACCAGCCCGGCTACACGTACCGCAAGTACGAGACCGGCGGCCTGCGCGACGACGGCCAGCCCGGCTTCAACACCCCCACCGGCAAGGTGGAGCTGTACTCCACGCTCTACGAGATCTTCGGCGAGGATCCGCTGCCCTACTTCGAGGAGCCGCACTACAGCCCCTACAGCAAGCCCGAGATGGCCGCTGTGTACCCGCTGGTGCTGACCACCGGCGCCCGCAAGTGGGGCTCGTTCCACTCCGAGCACCGTCAGGTCGAGACGCTGCGCGACATCGACCCCGATCCCATCCTGGAGATCAGCCCGGCCGACGCCGAGCGCTACGGCTTGAAGACGGGCGACTGGGCCGCCATCGAGAATCCCTTCGGCCGCGCGGTCGAGCGCGTCAAGGTGACCCCCGGCATCATGGAGGGCGTCGTCCACGCCCAGCACGGCTGGTGGTTCCCCGAGGACGAGGCTGAGGCGCCCAGCCTGTACGGCGTGTGGAAGTCCAGCGTCAACTCGCTCATCCCCCACAACGAGATGGGCAAGCTCGGCTTCGGCGCCCCGTTCAAGAACGTCATCTGCAAGGTGTACCGCGTCGAGTCCCACGACGCCTAAGCGAGAGGAGAGGAGGAGCAATGACCAAAGAAGGCTACGGTATGCTCATCAACTACCAGTACTGCACCGGCTGCCACAGCTGCGAGGTGGCGTGCCGTAAGAAGAACGACATCCCCCTGGGCGAGTGGGGCATCAAGCTCAACGAGATGGGCCCGTGGAAGATCGACCACGATCCCGACCACACCACGTGGGAGTTCGACTACGTGCCCGTGCCCATGAGCCTGTGCGATCTGTGCGAGGACCGTCTCGATCAGGGCATGAAGCCGGTGTGCCAGGTGGACTGCCAGGCGCTCGTCATCGAGGTGGCGCCCGTCGCCGAGCTTGCCCAGCGCATGCTCGAGCTGGGGCCGAAGACCGCCATCTATCTTCCGTAGACGCCGCGCGGCGCGCGGGCGGGGCAGGGCGCCTCGCCCGCGCGCCCGGTGAGAGGGAAAGGGGGGAATTGTGAGCGTAGGGGTTCTCGCGTTGCTGGCACTGCTGCCCATCGTGCTCATCTTCGTGCTGCTCATCGTGTTCAAGGTGCCTACCCACTGGGCCGCCGTCATCGGCTGGGTCGTCACCGTGGCCATCGCCATGGCCTTCTTCAGCACCTCGCTGGAGGTGGCGCTGCGCTCCAGCTGGGCCGGCATCGTGTCATCGCTGGGCATCACGCTGCTCATCGGCGCGGCGGTGTTCCAGATCGGCTACATGGAGGAGACAGGCGCCATCCAGCGCATCACCGCCTTCATCAAGACGCTCGCGCCTGACAACGAGGCCGCGCAGACCATGATCGTGGGCAACGGCGCGGGCACGACGCTCGTGTCCATCGGGGCCACGCCGGTGGCCATCCTGCCGCCCATCTTCAAGGGCCTGGGGTATTCCGACTTCCTGGCCGTCGCGCTACCTGCCATCGGCTTCATCGGCCTGGACGCCTACGGCATGCTGGCCATCTGCATGGTGGCCGTGTCGGGGCTTCTGGGCATCGACCTGGTGGCGCTCAACCAGATGGTGGTGCTGTTCCTGCCCGTGGTGTCGACGGCGTGCGCCTTCGCCATGCTGTACCTGATCGGCGGGTGGAAGTCCGTGCGCAGCGGGTGGGCGCCGGCCCTCATCGCGGGCCTGTCCGGGTCGCTCGTGTGCGTGCTCATCGCCTACGTGCCGTTCCTGCAGGGCGCCATCCTGCTGTCGGGCGTCATCGCCGGCATCGTCATCATGGCCGCCGAGATGGCCTACCTGAAGGTGCGCGGCTACCGCCTGTTCGACGACGGGCGCCTCGACGACGCCGATCGCGCGTCCATCGCGTCGCTCAGCCTGGCCAAGGCGCTGTCGCCGTGGATCCTCATGATCATCTTCCTGTGCGCCACCAACTTCATCCCGCCGCTGTACGACCTGCTGGCCAACCAGTGGGCGTGCCCGGTGGAGGTCATCCCGGGCTCCAAGATAGCCATCAAGCCTCTGTGGAACGCCTACACCTGGGCCTTCGTGGCCACCATCCTGTCGGCCGCCATCCTGCGGCCCAGCAAGCAGCAGGTGACGGGCACGCTGCGCAAGTTCGCCCAGCGCGCGCCCAAGCCCATGATCGCCGTGTGCGTGTTCTACGCGCTGGGCATTCTCATGAACAACACGGGCATGGACCCGGCGGCCGGCTGGAAGATCGTCGACCCCGAGACCAACATGATCTCGGTGCTGGCCATGGCCTCCACCGACCTGTTCGGCGCCCTGTTCCCGCTCATCGCTGCTCCGCTGACCGTGGTGGGCGCCTTCGTCACCTCGAGCCAGACGTCGGCCTGCGTCATGTTCGCCAAGTACTTCGTGACGGGTAGCGCGTCGCTGGGCATCAACTTCATGGTGCTGCTCGCCATCGCCGTCATCGCGGGCGGCGTGGCCAGCGTCATCAGCCCGGCCAAGCTGCTCAACGCCTCGGCTACCATCGGCGCCGACGGGGCCGATCGCGAGGCCTTGCGCAAGGTGCTGGCGCCGACGCTGGTCATCATCGTCATCTGCATGATCTTGTGCTTCATCGCCTGCCAGGTGATGCCGCCGCTCCCGTCGCCACCGGGCTTCTAGCGCCCGGGGCGCCGCGATGCGCGCCGGGGCTGGCCTGACCCCCTGGCGCGCATCCTCCTGCGAGACCAGACCATGGCGGGCGCGCCCGCCGAGAAAGGACGCTGACATGATTAACGACGAGTACGTTTCCGGGAAGATCCGCGAGCTGCGCGAGGCCCAGGGCGTCAGCGAGATGGACATGACCCAGAAGATGGGCATGCCGCTGACGCTGTACCGGGTGTTCGAGGTGAGCCCGAGCAAGTTCCCCGCCAACATCGACAAGGCGGCCGCCGTGTTGGGCTGCACTGCCGCGGACCTCACGGGCGAGGCGTAGGCCGCTCGCGCGGGCCGGTCGCCCCAGGGCGGCCGGCTCCTTGCGCGCGGAGGGGTCGAAGGCGTTTCCGGGGAGTCATTCGATTCGTTCGTTGAGGGGGACGAGATGGATGAGCTGAAGGAGCGAGAGGGGCAGGCGAGGGAGTCGACGGTGACCATCTTCGGCCATCACGTCAACCGCGCATGGGTCATGCTGGTGGGCTGCGGGTTCTTCTCCATGGCCACGGTGGCCGTGGTGTTCAGTCCCATCGGGCTGTTCTACGTGGCCGTCTGCGACGACATGGGCTTCGCGCGCAGCGACATATCGCTGTGGCAGCAGGTGCACTTCCTGGTGGCCATCCCCTGCATGCCGCTGGCCACCAAGGCCCTCGAGCGGTTCGGCGCGCGCACGATGATGACGCTGTGCATCGTCGGATGCGCTGCCGCGGCCGCGCTCATGGGCACCTACCAGGAGCCCTGGCAGTGGTGCCTGTCGGGGGCGCTGTACGGGTCGGTGGGAGTCCTGGGCACCATGCAGCTGGCCGGGCCCATCGTGGTGGGCAACTGGTTCGGGCGGCGCACGGGCGTGGCCATGGGCGTCTACGGGGTCATCGGCGCCGTGGCCGCCGTCGTGGCGCCCCCGCTGTTCTCCGAGATCATCACCGCGTTCGGCTGGCGCATCGCCTACGGGGTGCAAGGCGTCGTCATCTTGGTGCTGGGGCTGTGGTTCACGGCCTTCGTCGTGCGGCTGCGTCCCGCCGACATCGGCGCGCTGCCCTACGGGGTGAGCGCGGCCGAGGCGCGGCAGGCTGACGAGACCGTCGCCGCGCCGGGATCCCCGAAGGCGGCGCGCGTGCCCTGGGCGGCTATCCGGTCGGTGCCGTTCTTCGCGCTGTTCGTGTTCGCGGGCATATCCTCGCTCATCGGGTCGGGCTTCGACGCCCACCTGGCCGGCCACGGCGTGGAGAAGGGGCTGAGCCCGCTGTTCAGCTCGCTCATGGTGTCAGCCCTGTTCCTGGGCAGCGGCGCCGACAAGCTGATCATGGGCTGGCTCAACGACAAGATAGGTGTGAACCGCACCGTGTTCATCGAATACGCCCTGGTCATCATAGGGATGCTGGGGCTGGTCTTCGCATCGGCGCCGGCGGGGCTGCTCGTGTTCGCGTTTCTGTTCGGCGTGCAGGACTCGTTCATATCGGTGTCGCTGCCGCTTCTGGTGCGCAAGTTCTTCGGCGTGGAGCGCATGGGCCAGGTGCTCGGGTGGGTGTCCATCGGATCGGGCATCTTCGGGTCGTTCGGATCGCGCCTGGTGGGTTACAGCTACGACGTGTCGGGCAGCTATGACCCGGCGTTCCTCATCGGCGTGGGGCTGTGCGCGGTGGGCATCGGCTGCATCGCCGCGGCCAACCTGAGCGCGCGTCGCCGGAGCGGGGACGCGCCTCGCTGACGAGGTGGCCCGCGACGAGGAGAGGAGCGACCATGTGCGAGTCATGCAGCCCGCTGTGCGGAACCTGCAAGCCGGCGGCCTATAAGGCGGTCATCTGCCCAGGTTGCGGCAAGCCGCGGCTGCTCACCCGCGCCCAGTGCCTGGACTACCTGCATCGTCCCCATCGCCGGGCGGCGGGTCGCGCGGCGGGGGAGAGCGGTTCCGGCGTTCTGGCTGCCGCATCTGGTTCTGCGGCGGCGGGTCGCGCGCTGGCGGGGGAAGGTGCCCCCGGCGGTCTTGCCTGCGAAGGGTGCGGCGCGGACCTGCTGCCTGCGCTGGAGCGCCAGATCGAGCCGCAGCCGTGCGCCTATAGCGGCATCATCTGCGGCTACCCGTGCGGGCGCCGGTTGAGGGCCCGCGGCGCCGATGACGCGCCCTGCGTGACGCAGGTCCCGCTGGGGCGGTTGGCGTAGCGGCGCCCCCGGCGCTCCTAGCTGTCGCTCACGATGGAGTTGACGATGGCGCTCACGATGGAGATGACGATGGACGCCACGAAGGCGCTCCCGAAGCTGGCGATCCAGAACCCGACGCCGAACAGCCCGTTGGCCAGCCACGCGGCCACGTACAGCAGCAGCGTGTTCACGACCAGGTAGAAGATGCCCAGCGTCAGCACGGAGATGGGCAGCGACAGCAGCTGCAGGATGGGCTTGAGGGACATGTTGACCAGCGACAGGATGAGCGCGAACAGGGCGATGCCGATCCACGCGGAGTCACCCCCGATGATCTCGATGCCGGGCACCAGCCACACGGCGGCGGCCACGGCGATGGCGGTTACGAGCCAGCGGACGAAGAAGCTCATGGTGAATCCTTCCGGACGGTTCATCTGCGTGCGCGGCCGCGCGCTGGGGACGCGGGCCGCGTGGTCGCGACTCCTGCGGGCATGACCTCGGCCGCCTGCCGCGGGAGCGGGCCGGCCGAGGCCAACCATAGCAAAGACAATGCCGAGCGGGAAGCTGGTCATTGTCTGGTCAGCGACTTGTTACGACGCATCCCCGCGGGCGTTGTCGGCCCTGGGCCCGGGAGCATCGCGGGGCGTTCCCGGTGACCGGCGATCGGGCGGCTCGCGGCCCGGCGCCCCTGGATGGCCCCCGGCGATGGGAATGCGGTGGACGGCGCCCGTGAGGCCCCCGCGTAGCAGGGGGATGTGCAAGAATGGGCGCCATGAAAAAAACGGGTAAGGCGCCGCAGGGCGCGAAGTCGCATCAACCGAATAAGCCCGCCCGTGCGAAGGTCCCTGCGTCGGCGTCTCCGGCGCGCGGCGCGTCGCCGCGCGGGGCGTCCGGATCGCGCCCCTCGCGCAAGGACGCGGGCTCGTCCCGCAAGGGTGTCAGTCCCTCGCGCAAGGACGCGGGCTCCGCTCGCAAAGGCGGCCCCTCCCGGCGCGCCTCGTCCCGCGCGGCCGCGCCGTCTGGCGCCGTCCCGCGCGTGTGCCCGGTGTCGGATCGCTGCGGCGGCTGCACGGCCGTGGAGGTGCCCTACGCCGAGCAGCTGGCCGCCAAGGACGCGCGCATGGCCGCGCTTTTGGCCGACGTGGCGCCGGCGTCCGCGCTGCGCCCCATCATCGGCATGGACGATCCCGCCCACTACCGCGCCAAGGTCATCTCGCCCTACGCCCCGGCCCGCGGCGGCGGTGCGCGCGCGACGGCGGGCGGTCGGGGGCCTCGACCCGGCGCGGCGGGGGGCGGCCCGGCCCGCGGCAAGGGCAAGGCCGGCGCCTCCCGCGCGGGCGCGCCCACCATCCTCACCGGCATGTACGAGCGCGGCACGCACCGCCTCATCCCCACCACGTCGTGCCTGGTGGAGGACGAGCGCGCCAAGCAGGTCACGCTGGCGGTGCGCGACATCATGGAGCGCCACGGCATGGAGCCCTACGACGAGGACGCCGGCACCGGCTTCGTCCGCCACGCGGTGGTGCGCGTGGGCCATCGCAGCGGCGAGGTGCTCGTCACGCTCGTCACCAACGGCGCCGAGTTCCCCGCGTCCAAGGCGTTCTGCCGCGAGCTGGTGCGGCGCTGCCCCTTCGTCACCACGGTGGTGCAGAACGTCAACACGCGCCAGACCAACGTCATCCTCGGCGACGAGGAACGCGTCCTCTACGGTCCCGGATTCATCCTGGACACGCTGTGCGGGCTGAGCTTCCGCATCTCGTCGCAGTCGTTCTACCAGGTGAACGCCACGCAGACCGAGGTGCTCTACGACGAGGCCATCCGCCTGGCCGGCTTCGACGGCACCCAGCAGGTCATCGACGCCTATTGCGGCACGGGCACCATCGGCCTGGTGGCCGCGTCGCGTGGGGCGGCCGGCGTCATCGGCGTGGACAGCGTCGCATCCGCCATCCGCGACGCCCGCGCCAACGCGGCGCACAACGGCATCGGCAACGCCGAGTTCATGGCCATGGACGCCGGCACCTTCATGCGCGCCCTGGCCGCGAGCCGTGCCGACGAGCCCGACCCTGCCGAGCTCGTGGTGTTCATGGATCCGCCGCGCGCCGGCTCCACGCCCGAGTTCCTGGACGCCCTGGCGGCCCTCGCGCCCGCCCGCGTGGTCTACATCTCGTGCGATCCGGCCACGCAGGCGCGCGACATCCGCCACCTGGCGCGCGCGGGCTACGAGGTGGCCGCCGTCCAGCCCGTCGACATGTTCCCGCACACCGACCACATCGAGTCCATCGCCCTGCTCGTCCGATCCGAAGGAGGCCGCCCGTGACCCCCAGCCCCGCTCTCGCCGCCGACGCCGAGGCCGCGGCGCCCGCCGCCTTCGCCCTGCGCCCGGGGCGTGCCGATGACGTGCCCGCGCTGCTCGACATCTACAACTACGAGATTATCAACAGCGTGTCGCCGCTGCACCTGGAGCCGCGCACGCCCGAGATGTGGCAGCAGTGGTTCGACGACCACCAGAACACGCTGCACCCGCTGCTGGTGGCCGACGCGGGCGGCCGCGTGGCCGGCTACGCGTGCCTGTCGGTGTTCCGCCCGGCCGGTGCCTACCGCACCACGGCCGAGCTGTCCATCTACGTGCAACGCGACTTCCGCGGCCGCGGGGTGGCGACGCGCCTGATGGGGGGCATCATCGACCTCGCCCGCGACACCGGTGAGCTGCACGCGCTCGTGTCGCACGTGACGGCCGACAACGAGCCCAGCCAGCGCCTCCACGAGAAGTTCGGGTTCCGCCGCTGCGGCACGCTGCGCGAGGCCGGCCTCAAGTTCGGGCGCTACCACGACGTGCACGTGTACCAGCTGCTGCTGGAGGAGGGGCGATGAGCGCGGAGAACGAGGCCGTGGACGCAGCGGCAGCCGGTGCGCCGCGCGTCGGCGCGGGCGACTCGGACGCAGCTGGGGGCGGGTCGTCGCGCGCGGACGCCGCGCGCGACGGTGCGGATCCCGCGTCGTCCGGACGCCCCGTGGCCGGCCGCGTGCTCGCCGCCCTGCGCGCCACGCTGGCCGAGCGCGGGCTCATCGCCCCCGAGGGCGCCGCCCTGCTCATGGTGTCGGGCGGGTCGGACTCCACGGCGCTGGCCTACCTCGCGCACGAGCTGCGCGAGCAGGGCGCGCTGGGCGCCGTGGCCATGCTGCACGTGAACCACCAGCTGCGCGGGGCTGACGCCGACGCCGACGCGCGCTTCGTGCAGGATCTGGCCGCGCTGCTGGACATCCCCCTGTTCCTGTGCGAGGTGGACGTGGCGGGGGAGGTCGCACGCACGGGCGGCAACATGGAGGCCGTCGCGCGTCATGAGCGCTACCTGGCCGCCAACGAGGCCCTGCGCTCGATGTGCTTTCACGAGGCGGTGCCGCTGGCCGAGGGGCGCATCGTCACGGCGCACACGGCCGACGACCGCATCGAGAGCTTCTACATGCGCTCCATCGTGGGCACGGGGCCGGGGGGCTTCCGGTCCATGCGCTACGCCAACGGCCCCGTCGTGCGACCCCTGATGGACGTGTCGCGCGCTGACCTGCGGGCCTACCTGGAGGAGCGTGCGGCGTCCGGGCTGCCGGTCGCCCGCGACGAGGCCGGCGCGCTGTGGCGCGAGGACGCCACCAACGCCCACACCGACCGGTTCCGGGCCTACGTGCGCCACCGGGTGGTGCCGCGAGCGCGCGAGTGGAACCCCGCGCTCGCGGATGTGCTCACGCGCACGATGAACCTCATCGCCGACGAGGACGACCTGCTCGACGAGATGGCGGCTGAGGTGGTGGCGCGCGACGTGGCGCCGCTGGCGGGCGGCGCGACACGCAGCGCGGCCGCGGAGAGCGCCGCCGTGCCGGACGAGGGTGGCCCGGTCTTGGCTGGTGATCCCGGGGCGCGCGCCGCTGGGGACGCGGCGCGCGCGTCGGGCAGTCCCGCCGCGTCGGGTGCTGACGCTGACTTCTCGGAGGGTTTCCTGCTGCTCCCATCGTTCGGTGGCGTGCGCCGGCCGCTCCAGCGTCGTGCCGTCCATCGGCTGCTGCAGGCCGTGCTCGGCGCCGACGAGCGCGTCGACGCCGCGGCGGTGGAGGCCGTGCTCGACGGCTTCGGTCCGGTGCAAGACGGGGCCTCCCGCCCCGCCGATTCCGCTGCGTCGGGCATCCCCGCTCCGGCGACCGGCCGGGCTGCGGACGCAGGTCGCACGGGCTGCGCCGACGTCGTTAGGCGGCCCGCGCCGGCCCGCCCGCGCGGGGGCTACGTGGCCAACATCCAGGGCGACCTGGCTGTCAGTGCCAACCGCCACGGCGTGCGCGTCGAGCCCATGGCCGCCTTCCGCGCCCGTCGCAAGCGCGGCTGAGCACGGGCCGCCGCAAGCGCGGCTGAGCGCGGGCCCGCGGCACGATCTACGAGGGCTGCGTTGTGGCGCGCGCGGACGATGGGCCGCGCGTCCTCTGATTGGCGCGCCAGGCTGCGACAACCACGAGCGCTGGGTCCGCGATCCTTCCCGGCGCTCTTTTCCGTGCCCGCCTTCAGCCCTCTTCCTGGCCTCTCTTCTCGCGCGGGCGCTTTCGCGCCACCTCCGTGGCGCGCGGTGCTTGTTTTTTGCTGTTTGGTACACTGGGCATGAGACAAATCACCCGATTTCGGGTGTTTCGGAGGCCTGGGCCGCCGTTTCCCCTCGGTTTGGGGGTGTTTTCGGCGTGCAATGAGGCTCCCGAGTGTACCAAACTCCGTTTTTTGAGCGGCATCCTGCCGATGGGTGTCCGAGAAAGGGCCAGCCATGGAAACCGCCTCCGAAAACCAGCCCGCGTCCGCCCCTGCGGCCCCTGACCCCGAGCCCGCGACGTCAGCTTCGCCCACGCCCGCGCCCGCCTTCCAGGTGGTACTCGCCAGCGGCAGCCCGCGTCGACGCGAGCTGCTCGAGCAGGCCGGCGTCGCCTTCACGGTGCGCACGCCCGCCACGCCGGTCGACGAGACGCTCGAGCCCGACCTGGCCGCCAATCCCGAGGAAGCTGCCAAGAAGCTGGCCGAGCGCAAGGCCGGGGCCGTGGTGCAGGAGGTGCTGGCCGAGGACTTCACCGGCATGCTCATCGTCATCGGCGCCGACACCATGGTGGTGAAGGACGGCGTCATCTTCGGCAAGCCGCGCAGCCTATCGGACGGCAAGCACATGCTGCGCCAACTGTCGGGCGCCACCCACGAGGTCATCACGGGCGTGTCGGTGTGGATGATCGCCGCGCCGCAGGCCGACGAGGTGTCGCTGGGATTCCGCACGTTCGCGGACGTGAGCCGCGTGACGTTCCGTGACCTCACCGACGACGAGATCGCCGACTACCTGCGCAAGGGCGAGTCGTTCGACAAGGCGGGCGCCTACGCCATCCAGGGCGAGGGCGCGGCGCTGGTGGCGCACCTGGACGGCGCGCTCGACACGGTCATCGGCCTGCCCGCGGAGCGCCTGGTCCGCGAGTTCCCCGACCTGGTGGCGGGGTAGGGGGCGGGCGCGTCGCGTCAGCGTCCCCGCGGGAAAAGCATAGCCCTCGCTGAATGTGGGCTCTTGCGGGAGCGTTACCGTATTGCCGCTTTCGTGATAAAGGTCAATGGTACACTGCCAAATGATTACTAACTTAATGAGGAACCTGGTCGGATTTCAGCGTTTTCGCACGTGAGCGCCGCATAATCGCCGGGTTCGTCGCCAACCTTGGGAAGGTACCATGCACGAAGACGTAGAACGCATCATCTTCTCCGAGCAGGAGCTCGCCGACCGCGTCGCCGAGATGGGCGCGGCCATCACCCGGGACTACGCGCCGGTGGCGCAGGAGGGCATCGTGATGGTGTCGGTGCTGCGCGGCGCGGCCATCTTCATGGCCGACCTGGCGCGCGCCATCGAGCTGCCGATGGAGATGGACTACATGGCCGTGTCGTCCTACGGCAACGGGGCCAAGAGCTCGGGCGTGGTGCGCATCCTGAAGGATCTCTCGTCCGAGATCACCGGCCGCCACGTCATCATCGCCGAGGACATCCTGGACTCGGGCCTGACACTGCAGTACCTCATGAAGAACCTGCAGTCGCGCAAGCCCGCCTCGCTGGAGGTGGCCACGCTGCTGCGCAAGAAGACCAAGGCCCAGGCCGACATTAAGTGTCGCTACACCGGGTTCGAGTGCCCCGACGAGTTCATCGTGGGCTACGGGCTGGACTACGCGGAGCGCTACCGCAACCTGCCCTACATCGGCGTGCTCAAGCCCGAGCTCTACCAATAGCTCCCCCTCAGGTAAAGGTAAGTACCCATGGCTGATAACAACAACAAGAAGCCCAATCCGCAGTTCCAGCAGCCTAACTCGCGCACGACGGCCATCACGGTCATCCTGTTCCTGCTCATCGCGTTCTTCGTGGGCAGCCAGTTCATGTCGTTCAGCGCGGCGGGCAGCACGCCCACCGACAACCTCATCACGTCGGAGTTCACCCAGGCGGTGGAGCAGGATCGCGTGACGAAGGTGGTCTACGCGGCCGGCGACTACACCGTGACGGGCACGTACTACCCGGCGGCCACGGCCGGCGCCACGGCGGCGGATGCGTTCAACGACGCGTTCGACGCCCTCAACGCGCGCATGGCCACCCTGCGCGGCGCCGACGGGGCGGTCCTGCCCGGCGTGGGCACCGAGGACCTGAGCCCGTCCACCCTGGGCGAGGAGCACAACTACACGTCCACCTACGTGGGGCAGGACTCGCTGGGCGAGCTGCTCTCGCGCCATCCTGACGTGCAGTACCAGGTGACGCTGCCCAGCCCGTTCATGGAGATCCTGGGCGCGCTGCTGCCCATGCTGCTCATCGCGGGCCTGCTGCTGTTCTTCTTCAACCAGATGCAGAAGGCCAACAACTCCCAGATGAGCTTCGGCAAGAACAAGGCCAAGAAGTCGATGGAGGAGCGTCCGGACGTCACGTTCGCGGACGTGGCCGGCGTCGACGAGGCCGTGGAGGAGATGCAGGAGATCAAGGACTTCTTGGCCAACCCGGCCAAGTACCAGTCCATGGGCGCCAAGATCCCGCGTGGCTGCCTGCTGGTGGGCCCTCCGGGCACCGGCAAGACGCTGCTCGCGCGCGCCGTGGCCGGCGAGGCGGGCGTGCCGTTCTTCAGCATCTCGGGCTCTGACTTCGTGGAGATGTTCGTGGGCGTGGGCGCCAGCCGCGTGCGCGACCTGTTCAAGGACGCCAAGGAGGCCGCCCCGGCCATCATCTTCATCGACGAGATCGACGCCGTCGGCCGCCAGCGCGGCACGGGCCTGGGCGGCGGCCACGACGAGCGCGAGCAGA
>JAAWAY010000019.1 GCA_022792415.1 Eggerthellaceae bacterium
AGCTTGCCGGGCAGCGTCTCGGACACGGGCACCAGCGGGTCGGCCGCGCCGGACAGGCGCATGGCCTGGTACACGTAGCTGCGGCCGCTCAAGGGGTCGCGGATGGCGCCGCCCACGCAGGTGGCCGCGCCGCCGAACGGCTCGATCTCGGTGGGGTGGTTGTGGGTCTCGTTCTTGAACAGGTACAGCCAGTCCTGCTCCTCGCCGTCCACGTCCACCTTCACCTTGACCGTGCAGGCGTTGATCTCCTCGGACTCGTCCAGGCCGGTCAGGATGCCCTGGGCCTTGAGCCAGCGCGCGCCGATGGTGCCCATGTCCATGAGGCACACGGGCTTCTCGTCGCGGCCCAGCTCGTGGCGCAGCTCCAGGTACCGCTCGAAGGCGGCGCGCACGGCCTCGTCGCGGATGTCGACGTTGGTCAGCTCGGTGCCGAACGTGGTGTGGCGGCAGTGGTCCGACCAGTACGTGTCGATCATGCGGATCTCGGTGATGGTGGGGTCGCGCTGCTCGTCGGCGAAGTACTCCTGGCAGAACGCGATGTCGGCCAGGTCCATGGCCAGCCCGCGCTCGTCGATGAACGCGGCCAGCTCGTCGCGCGACAGCGTGCGGAACCCGTCGATGACCTCCACCGGGTCGGGCTGCGGGTAGTCCACGGCCAGTGTGTCGACGGCCTCCAGCGACGCCTCGCGCGCCTCCACGGGGTTGATGACGTAGTGCTTGACGGCGGCCACGTCCTCGTCGGTGAGGGGGCCCTCCAGCACGTACACGGTGGCCGAGCGCACGGCGGGGCGCTCGCCCTGGCTGATCAGCTGGATGCACTCGCTGGCCGAGTCGGCGCGCTGGTCGAACTGCCCGGGCAGGAACTCCACGGCGAACACGACGGCGCCCGGCGCGTCGGGCATCTCGAGCGTGGCGGTGTCGGATTGCGGCTCGCTGAACACGGTGGGCACGCACGCCTGGAACAGATCCTCGCCGATGCCCTCCACGTCATAGCGGTTGAGCAGGCGCAGGCCCTCCAGCCGCTCGATGCCCAGGATGTCGCGCAGCTCGCCGGCCAGCGAGCGCGCCTCTCCGTCGAAGCCGGGCTTCTTCTCAACGTACACGCGTGAAACCATGGGTTCCTGCCTTCCCGTCCCGGGGTTTTGCCTTGCCGTACATGATACGGCATGGGCGGCCCCGCGCACGCGGTGGCCTGGGGGAAGGCGGGGGAAGGGAACGGGGGCGACGAACGGGATGGGGGAGGGGACGGGAACGCGGGGCCGGGGTGGGAAGAGGGATGGCGGCGTGGGCGTCGGGCGGGAGCGCGGGGCGGCGCAGTGGATGGCCGAGGGCGGTGCGGGCGTCGGGCGGGATTTCACGCGGTTTGTGGCGAGAAAAGCGACTTCTGCGCGCTCGCGTGGAGCCCGATGCGGGAAACTCCCCACCTCACGTTCCGCAGATCGCGCGTCATCAGGCAAGACGGTGACGCAGTGCCCGGGTTGAAGCCTCATCGCGATGCCGGATGCGCGCAGAAGTCGCTTTTCTCGCCATCCTGCGCCCGCTTTTCCGCCCGCGCTCGCGCCGCCTGCCCCGCCCCGGCCCTCCGCGTTCCCGTCCCGCTACAGCAGCTCGTCGAGCAGGGCCAGCAGGCGCGCCAGATCGATGGGCTTGGCCACGTGCGCGGTCATGCCCGCCTCCAGGGCCGTTCGGCGGTCCTCCTCGAACGCGTCGGCCGTGACGGCGATGATGGGCAGCGACGCCGCGTCGTCGCGCTCGAGGGCGCGCATGGCGCGGGCGGCGGCGATGCCGTCCAGGTGGGGCATGTGCAGGTCCATGAGCACGGCGTCGTACGCGAACGGGTCGGATGCTGCCAGCATCTCGACGGCCGTCGCGCCGTCCTCGGCCGCGTCCACCACCAGCCCCTGCTCGCGCAGGATCTCCTGCATGATCTCGCGGGACAGGTCGTCGTCATCGGCCACCATCACGCGCTTGCCGCGGAATCGGCTCGGGTCGTGCCGGGGCGTCGCGGGCTGGTCGGCGGCGCCGGTGCGCGGTCGGTCGGCGGCGTCGTCCTGCAGGCGCAGGTCCAGCGTCACCACGAACTCCGACCCCACGCCCGGCGTGCTGTCGATGGCGATGGCGCCGCCCATCATGTCCACCAGGTTCTTCGTGATGGGCATGCCCAGGCCCGTGCCCTCCACCTTGGGCAGGCCGTCGGCCGCCTCGCGCTCGAAGGGCTCGAAGATGTGCGCGAGGAACTCCGGCGCCATGCCGCGTCCGGTGTCCTTGACGGACAGGTCGTAGGTACCGTAGCCGGTGGGCGCGTCGCCGCGCTGCCGCCCGCGCACCACCACGCTGCCGCCGGCGTCGGTGAACTTGAGCGCGTTGCCGATGAGGTTGACGAGGATCTGCTGCAGCCGCAGCGGGTCGCCGTAGATGGCGTCGTCACGGATGCCGGAGAAGTCGATGGCCAGGTGGATGCCGCGCTCGTCGGCCTGCTCCTGGAACAGCCCGCGCAGGTCGCCGGCCATGGCCCGCAGGCTCAGCGGCTCCTCGGTGATCTGCACCTTCCCGCTCTCGATGCGGCTCATGTCCAGGATGTCGTTGATAAGGCTGAGCAGGTGGTTGCTCGACAGCAGGATCTTCTCCAGGCAGTCCTGCACGCGCGCCGGGTCGTCGGGGTGGCTCAGCGCGATGCTGGTGAAGCCGGTGATGGCGTTCATGGGGGTGCGGATGTCGTGGGACATGTTGGCCAGAAACGTGCTCTTGGCGTTGCTCGCGTGCTGGGCCAGGGCCAGGGCGTCCTGCAGCAGGGCCTTCTGGCGCATCTGGGCGCGGGTCTCGTCGCTGATGTCGCGGGCGGCCAGCACCACCTCGTCGTGGTCCTCCGACAGGCTCAGGACGCGCATCTGCATGTAGTCGGCGTCGTCGCCCATCACGCGGCGGTAGGTCACCGTCACCTCGCCGCCCTGCTCGCGCAGGTGCTCGCGCAGGGCCGGCATGAGCAGGATGTCGCCCACCTGCTGGCGGTCGGCCTCGTGCACGAAGCGCTCGATGTAGTCGCTGATGCCCTCGTGGTACTGGTGCGCGTCGGCCAGCACGTAGCGCGCCGTGTCGGGGTCGGATTCGCGGATGCGGTAGGGCTCCATGGTGTTGAGCGCCAGGTTGGCCAGGTACAGGGCGTAGTTCTCGCGGCTGAGCGAGTCGATGATGTTGAGGTGGCGCGCGTTGGCCTCCTCGAGCTGCTTGGCGCGGGTGACGTCCTCGAGGAAGCCGAAGGCGAACATGTCGGTGCGCCCGGCGTGCGCCAGGCTGATGCGCAGCCAGCGCCCGTCGGCCAGCCGGCCCTCGTAGAACAGGCTGCCGTCGTGGGATCGGAACGACGCCATCTGGCGTCGGACCTCGTCCAGGCAGGCGGGGCCGAAGTTCTCCTCGCAGAAGTCGGAGATGCTCAGGTAGTACTTGCGCAGCCCGTAGCGCTCCATCGTCGTGGCCGGCAGCTGGACGGCACGCGTGGCCATGTCGTAGAAGAACAGCCCGGCCTCGGCGTTCTCCAGCGACGAGCGCACCTGGCCCACCCAGGTGGACACGTCCTGCAGGATGAAGCCGCAGCAGCCCTCCGCCACGGGGAACACCGTCGCGTGCTCGAACTCCTCCAGCGCCACCGACACGGCCTCGAACTCCACTGGCGTGTCCTCGTAGCAGGCGCGGTAGAAGTTGTTGAGCCAGGTGTAGTCGCTGTTGGGCCAGATCTCGTAGATCCGCTTGCCCTCCAGGTCCTTCGGCTCCTGGTTCGTGTAGGCGGCCATGGCGGGGTTGAGGTACTCGTAGCTGATGTCGAGCGGGGCGCCGTCGTCGTCCAGGTGCACGCGGGCGATGGAGAACGCGATGGGGCTCTGGTCAAAGACCCTATGGCAGAACTCGAGCAGCTGCTCCATGATACGGGCTCCTTCAGGGCGCGCGGGGGCGCCCAGGGGTAGGGGCGGTACCGCAGCTGGCCATGGCGACGCGGGGCCGACGGGCCAGAAGGCGGAACCGGCCGGTGAAAGCCGGAACCGGCGAAGGCCGGAAAAACGGTAGGACGGTGAAGCAGTCGCCGGGGCGACGGTGGTGCGATGGGGCGGTGAAGCGAAGGCGCCGCCGGGGCGCCGTGGTGCGAGAGAGGATGTCCCAAAAACGGGTGCCGCCGCCGCAGGGGATCCTGCGTGGCGGCGCGCAGCTTGCGGATGCTTGCCTCCATTCGAGCGAGCTGTGCGCTATCCGCGGGAACCCGGGGGTTCCCTTAGGTAACAGTTTAATAACACAGACTGGGAAAGTCCACTAAAACCGGGCGAGAAAATCCGCAAACCATGAGTTCAGAGCGCATATTTGACCGAATGTCTTGGATCATTGCGACAGTGCGTCGGGGATGCGGTCGAGCGCGGGGCGGGCCCCTACAGCACGCGCGTCTCGTCCAGCTTGCGCAGGACGTAGTCGTTCAGCCGGATGACGGGCCGGCGCAGCACCAGGCCCAGCAGCAGCGACGGCACCAGCAGCGCCAGCAGCAGCCCCAGGCTCACCCAGTACTGGTCGCCGTAGATGCCGGCCATGGCGCCTTGGAACGCCTCCATGGAATGGGCGAAGGGCAGCCACGGGTACACGGCCTGGAAGAAGTCGGCCGACATCTGCACGGGGAAGATGCCGCCCGATCCGGCCAGCTGCAGCACCAGCAGGATGATGGCGATGGCCTTGCCGATGTTGCCGAACGACACGGTGAGCGTGTAGACGATGTTGGTGAACACGAGCGCCGCGGCCCAGGCGGCCAGGTAGTATAGCAGCAGGTGGTCGCACTGCACGCCCAGGAAGAACACGTTGCCCGTCACGACGATGGTGGCCTGCGCCAGGCCCAGCGCCAAAAACACGCCGTAGCGGCCCAGGTACAGCTGGCCGGGGGTGGGGTGGTCCAGCTGGGCGCGGCGCCGCGGCGACACGACCACCTGCATGAGGGCCACCATGAAGATGGCGCCGATCCACAGCGACAGCGACGTGTAGAACGGCGACATGGCGCTGCCGTTGTCGGCCATGGGCCACACGGCGTGCGTGACCAGCTCGGTGGGCGCCGACAGGAACTGCGCCACCCGCCCCGGATCCGACCCGATGATGGCCTTGGCCTCGTCGATGTCGCCGGATGCCAGCGCCGCCGCCAGCTGGCCGCGCGCCGTGGACAGGTCGTCGGCGGCCTGGTCCAGCACGTCCGCCGCGTCGCCGAGCGACGTGCGCACCTGCTCGAGGTCGCGCCCCAGGGCACCGGCCGCCCCGTCCAGCCCGCCCAGGGCCTCGTCGAGCGATCCGGCCAGGTCAGACGCCGTGTCGCGAGCCGCCGCCAACGACGCGCGCAGGCGCTGCGACTCGTCGGCCAGCTGGTCGTCGTAGGCGTCGTGCAGCCCCGCGAGCGAGGCGCGGGCCTCGTCCAGGCGTGCCGTCACGTCCGCGCGGGCCGCCTCGGCGCGCGCCGCGCCCTGGCCCAGGGCCTCCGACGCGTCGTCGATCGATCCTCGCAGGTTGGCCAGCTGCAGGATGGCCTGGTCGATGCGGGGCAGCAGCGCGCTCGTCGGGTCGGCGGCGGCCACGTCATCGCGCAGCGCCCGGTAGCCGTCGATGACGCCCTGCACGTCGCTGCTGGCGCTGGACAGGACGCCCTGCGCCGCGCCGGGCGTGCCCTGCAGGGCATCCAGGGCCTCGTCCACGGCCGCGCCCACGGCGTCCAGGCTCGATTCGGCCTGCGAGAACGCCTGGTCAGCGGTGGCGTTGGCCGCGTCGAGCGCATCCGTGGCGTCGTCGATGCCGGCCTGGGCCTCATCGAGCAGGGGCCGCGCCGCCCCCGCCGCCGACTGCGTGCCGCCGAGCGTCGACGCCGTCGCGTCGGCCAACGACGAGGCCGACCCCACGAGCTCCCCGAAGGCGCGCGCCTGCGCCGCTGCCCCGCGCAGCTCGTCCTCGGCCTGCCCCAGGCGCT
This sequence comes from Eggerthellaceae bacterium, assembly GCA_022792415.1. Taxonomy (GTDB): domain Bacteria; phylum Actinomycetota; class Coriobacteriia; order Coriobacteriales; family Eggerthellaceae; genus Enterorhabdus. The sequence continues at coordinate 5,975 of JAAWAY010000019.1, forward strand.
CGTTCACGGCCTTGCCGTAGGAAACGATGCCGTCCCCGTCCACGAAGTCCAGCAGGCTCGACGTGGTGCCCAGCGCCACGTCGCCCACCGTCTTCGAGAACGCCTCGTCCACCTGCTGCTCCAGCGCGCTCGCACCCGCCCCGGTCACGCGCGGCGCGATGGCGTTCTCCTTCTGGTTGGTGTAGTAGATGATGTCGGCGTGCTCGGCGTCGTCCGAGAACACCGTCAGCAGATCGCGGCTGAACGACGCCGGGATGACGATGGAGGCGTAGTAGCGCCCGGCCCGGATGCCCTCCACCGCCTCGTCCTCGCTGACGAACACCCAGTCGAACTGGTCGTTGGCCCGCAGCGCCGACACCACCGACTCCCCGGCGTTCACCTTCACGGGGATGAGGTCGCTTCGGTAGCCCTCGTCGGCGTTGGCCACGGCCACCTTCAGGTTGCCGGTGTTGGCGTAGGGGTCCCAGAACCCGGCCGTGGTGAACCAGGCGTACAGCGGCGGCACCAGCACCAGCCCCACCACCACCAGCGCCGCGATGGCGTTGTCCATGAGGTGGCGCAGGTCCAGCAGGAACAGGCGGACGATGTTCCTCATGGCCGCCTCCCCTCGTCGGGACGGTCAGGGGAGGGGGAAGGGGAGCCGGCCGAGTCAGGGGCCGCCGCGGGGGCGGGCACGCCCGTCGCCTGCGCCGCCTGCGCCGGGGCCGTCGCGGTCGCACCCGCGCCGGGCACCGCCGCCTGGGCAGCCCGCAGCCGCTCGGCGGGATCCAGGCTGCTCAGCTGCAGCTGGGACGCCAGGCGCGCGTTGACGTACTCCACCGCGATGAGGAACAGATCCACCGCGATGATGCCGGCCACCATGGCGCTCAGCAGGACGAGCTTGGTGTCGAGGTCGGCCTTGACCAGCACCATCACGGCAAACGTGGCCAGGGGCTGGGCGAAGATGAGCACCCAGCCGGCGCGGATGAGGCGCGGGTAGTCGCGGTGGAACCGCTCGGCCCGGGCTGTCAGCTGGGCGCGGTAGGCGTCGTTCTGCAGCAGGACGCGCAGCACGGTGCGCAGGCGGAACCGCTCGCGCCGCGCGCCGTCGCCGGCGGCCTCGCTGTCGAGCAGGTCGGTCTGGCCCAGCTTCTCGTCGAACAGCAGGTTCAGGTTGAAGGCGTAGCGGCCCACCACCAGGCCCAGCACCAGGGCCACGGGCACGAACAGCAGCAGACGCCCCAGGTCGATCCAGTAGTCCATCCCGTACATCCCGCCGATGGCCTCGCGCATGGCGTCGATGGAGTACGTGAACGGGAGCAGGGGGTTGAGCGCCTGGAAGAACGCCGGCATCATCTCCACCGGGTACATGCCCGACGAGCCGGGGATCTGCATGATGAGCAGGATGACGGCGATGGCCTTGCCGATGTGCCGGCACGTGTACGCGAGCGCGAACATGATGTTGACGTCCACGAACACCGTCACCAGGCCGGCCAGGATGAAGGCGGCGGGATTCGTGCACTGGATGCCCAGCGCCAGGTCGCCCACGCACACGATGAGCCCCTGGGCCAGTCCCAGCGCCACGAACAGCAGCCAGCGCCCCAGGTAGGCCTGGGTCACCGTGAACGGCGGCAGCCCCGTGGGATCCACGCGGATGCGCAGCACGGCCATGAGGATGAAGCCGGCCACCCACAGCGCCAGGTTGGTGTAGAACGGCGTGACGCCCGAGCCGTAGTTGGCCACGGGGTACACGTCGACCGTCTTGAGGGCCACCGGCGCGGCCAGGAAGGATCCCACGTCCTGCGCGTCGAGCCCCAGGAAGTGCGCTAGGTCGCCCACGGAGAACGCGTCGTCCAGCGCGCGCAGGTCGGACAGCGTCGTCTCCAGCTGGTCCTGCGTGGCGCCCAAGGACGCGCCGGCCAGCTGGGCCGCGTCGCCGGCCTGGGACAGCGTGGCGTCCAGCGACGCCAGCGTGTCCTCGGCCTGCGTCAGCTGCGGGGCCAGCGCCGCCACCGCCCCGCGCAGCGTGCCCACCGCCTCAGCCAGCGCGTCCAGGCTGGCGTCGACGTCGGGCAGCACCGTGGAGGTGAGGGCGTGCGAGGCGTCCTCGAGCGACTTGGTGGCCTGGCCGGCGGCCTCGTCGAGCGCGGTGGCGGCGCTCTGGGCGGCGTCGGCCGCGTCAGCCAGCGCGCGGGACTGCTCCTGCAGCGCCGTGACGGTGGCCTGTAGGCGCGCGTCCTCGTCGCGGAGCTGCTGCAGGGCTGCCGCCAGCTGGGGGTCGGCGGCCGCCTGGGGCTCCAGCTGGGCGATGAGGGCGTCGTTGTCGGCCAGCAGCTGGTCGGCGGCGGCCAGCGCCGTGTCCGTGAGCTGGCGCGCCGCGGCCAGGTCGGCGGACGACTGGCCGATGGCGGTGCGGGCGTCGGCGCTCGCCGCGCCCAGGGCCACGGCGCTCGACGCCATGGCGGTGCTCAGGCGGGTGCCGTAGTCGCGCACCGTGGCGCGCAGGGCCTCCAGCTGGCCGTGCGCCTCGTCCAGCTTGCCCGTCAGCGAGGGGATCGCGTCCCCCAGGGTGGCCAGCGCGTCGCGCGCGCCGTCCGCGGCCTGGCGCGCGGCGTCCACCGCGGGCCCCAGCCCCTCCAAGAGCGCGCGCGTGTCGCCCAGCGCGTCCCGGGTGCGCCCCAGGTCGGAGGCCAGCCCGCCCTCTGCGGCGTCGGCGCGGTCCTCGACGGCGGTGCCTGTCTTCTGCGCCATCTCCACCACCGTCTCGCTGACGGTGGCCACGAACGTGTGGTTGATCTCCTCTTCTAGCGTGGTGGCGCCCGTGTCGGTGATCTTGGGCGCCACCGCCGACAGCTTCTCGTTGACGTAGTAGTCGATCTGGGGTCGCGTGAACGAGCCCTCGAACACGCTGGTGAAGTCAGCGCTGAAGTCGTCGGGGATGACGATGGCCGCGTAGTAGGCGCCCGATTCTACGCCCCGCATCGCGTCGTCCCTATCGACGAACGTCCAGCCCAGCTGGTGGTTGTCGTGCAGCTTGGCCACCACCTCGTCGCCCACTTCCAGGTGTCCCGCCACGGCGCTGTCGGCGCCCTCGTCCTCGTTGACGACGGCCACGGCGATGGTGTCGGTGTGCTGGTAGGGATCCCAGTTGGCGGCCACGCAGTACCACGCGTACAGCGACGGCATGAAGCACACGCCGATGACGATGAGCACGGCGACGGGGTTGCGCGCGATGCGCCGCAGGTCACGGGTGAAGATGCGCCAGACGGCGGCTATGTCCTGCCTGATCCTCATGACGGCGGCGCGGCTCCTCTCGGGTTGTCTCCCGAGTATCATACGTGCGCCGGTCATGGTTGGCCGCCCGGGGCGCGGCGCCGTTTCCGGCCCGTGAATCCCAGGTCGCGCGCGCGTTGGGGGGGACGCTAGGCGGCGGGGGTGTGGTGGGCCGGCCGCCAACCGGGGGCGCCCTCGCGGACAGCGTCCTTCAGGTAGCCGTAGCCCTCGGCGTCCATCTGGTCATAGGGGATGAAGCGCAGGGCCGCGCCGTTGATGCAGTACCGCAGCCCGCCGCGCTCGCGCGGGCCGTCGTCGAAGACGTGGCCCAGGTGGCTCTCGCCGATGCGGCTGCGCACCTCGGTGCGGGGCATCCACGCCTGGGAATCATCCGGCTGCTCCGTGACGACCGACGGCGCGATGGGCCTGCTGAACGCCGGCCAGCCGCAGCCCGCGTCGAACTTGTCCGACGACGAGAACAGCGGCTCGCCCGTCACCACGTCCACGTACACGCCCGGCTCGAACAGCGTGTCGAAGGGATGCGAGAACGGCTGCTCCGTGGCGCTGTTCTGGGTGATGGCGTACTCGAGCGGCGTGAGCATGCCGCGCAGCTGCACGCGGCCGGGCTTGGCGTAGCCCTGGGCGGCGATGGCGTCGTCCAGCCCGCCGGCGGCGCGGGACGCGGGCTCCGGCGCGGGGATGAGGTCGTCGGTCCAGGAGGGGGCGACGCCGCGGGGCAGCGGGATGCCGAGCCATGCGGCGCCATCGACGTCGCGGCGCGCGTCGCGGGCGGGCGCGGGGTCTTCCTCCGGTCGCGATGTCGCCTTCGCGCGCGAGCCGCTGGGGGCGAGCTCGGCCCGGTGCTCGGCGATGAACGCGTCCGCGTCGGCCAGGCTCACGTGGCAGTAGCCGCCGGGATTATGGTCGAGGTAGCCCTGGTGGTAGCGCTCGGCCGGCCAGAACCCCTGCAGCGCCTCGGCCTCCACCACCACGGGCCGCGAGCATCCCCGGGACAGCTGGTACAGGGCGTTGGCCACGGCCGGCCCGTCGAAGGGATCCACCCAGTAGATGCCCGTGCGGTACTGGGTGCCGCTGTCGTTGCCCTGGCGATTGAGCGAGGTGGGGTCGATGGTGCGGAAGAACGCCTCCAGCAGAAGCGGCAGCGGCAGCACGTCGGCGTCGTAGGTGACGTGGACGCACTCCGCGTGGCCCGTGACGCCAGTGCACACCTGCTCGTAGGTGGGGTGGGCGGTGGATCCGTTGGCGTAGCCCACCTCGGTGGCCAGCACGCCCGGCAGCTTGCGCAGATAGGCCTCGGTGCCCCAGAAGCAGCCCCCGGCCAGGTATATCTCGTGAATGTCCATGGTGGTTCCTTTGCGACGGGAAGGCGCAGGTATCGGGCTCATGCTAGCAACGGCGCCGGTGGGCCGTTCCGGCTGCGGTTCCATCCGTAACGAGAAGGATGCCGACGTGAAAGAAGCCCCGCCGGGCCGCGGGCCGGGTCGTGCGGCCGGCTTGCGCCTGGCGGCGTGCCGGTCTCGGAGGCCGGGAGCGGTCGTGCGGCCCCCTGGCGAGATGCAGGATCGGGGCGCGAATTGCCCCGGCACCCCTTCTTACGGAGCGTGGGTCTCGGAGGCCGGGCGTGCGCGTCTTTTCGGCGAGTGTGGGGCCTCGGGTAGTGGGCTGCCCCGCGCGGCCCTCCGGCCGAGCGACGGTTCCCGGGTGCGGGCCGGGCCGAGGGTTCTCTGGCGGGCGCGAGGGCCCGAATGTGGCGCGTCGACGGGGTTCGCAGGCAAAAACGCGAGTTCTCCGAGGCTCAGGTACTGTTTTTGGCCTGGAATCAGGTCCTGATTCGGCCGTTCGGGCACCGTCGCGCGCGTTTCCCCTGGTGGGCTATGCACCGGGTGTCGCGTGAAGCGTTCCGCACCTCGGGGAATTCGCGTTTTTGCCTGCGAGTTATGCAGGTGGGCGGTTTCGTCGTGCGGGTGATGCGCTCGTGGCGGCCGGATCGGCGCTCCGAGCAGCCCCGCGCAAGTCGGCGATGACGAAATGCCGGAAACCGGGGGTTTGACGACGCTCAGAGGGCCTGTTTTGTCCCTCCGCCGTCCCTCCTGGGTTTTCCTTCCCGGATCGACTCGTGGCGAGCAGGGCTTTTGCGTATGGCGGCGGCCGGTCGGCGCGCTTACGCGTCGTCAAACCCCCGATTCCTGGTATTTCGCAGCTCGGCACGTGCTCGGCGGGGCTGGATGGCGTCGCCGGGTCGGAGAGCGCCGTGCCTGGTGGCGAACGTTCGCGTTGCCGTCTGCGCCTGGGCCGGTCGGTGCGGCGGCTCGTCTGGCGACGCGCGTCGGTGCGCGGGGCCTGCCGGCCTCGGAGATCGGATGCGGTCGTGCGGCCGGCTTGCACCTGGCGGCGCGCCTCGCTCCCCCCCTGACATCGCGATCCTCGTGCGGAAAGAGGAGGCGATGCGTCGGGCGCATGACGGTTCAGCGACCGTCGACCGGCGCGGGGTCCTGCAGGCGGGGTCGTGGGGACAATGGATGGGACGTACCCTCGCGGGATGCTCTCGCTCGGACCGGGGCGAGAGGCGCGGGGCGGCTGAGAAGCGACGGATCCAGGAAGGAGGCGGCAGATGGCACGGAACGAAGGCGACGGGTCGCGCCGCAGCCTGCTGGGCGATCTGTCGGTGGCCCAGGTGGTGGGCACGGCGCTGGCCGCCGTTACCTCCATGCTGCTGTCCTCCTATATTGGTATCGCCGGCTCCATCATCGGCGTGGCGGCGGCGTCGGTGGTGTCGACGGTGTGCGCCTCGCTGTACAAGAACTTCCTGGCGGCGTCGGCTGAGAAGCTCAAGGAGATACCCCAGGTGGTGCAGGGGGCCACGGGCGTTGTGACATCGAGCGCCTCATCCGTGGGATCGCAGCATTCTGCGGCGCCGGACGATGTTGTGTTGGGCGACGCCCTCGCCGCGCCGGATCCTGTCGCGCCGGACGTCACGACGCCGCTCACGCCGGCCGCCTCTGCGGCGCCGATGTCCCCGGCGGCTGCCGCGCACACCGCGCGCGCCGCGGGCCACGCGACGGCCACGCCCCATCTCGGCGATGAGGGCGCGCTCGTGGACGGGGCCGTGCTGGCCCAGCGCGACGCACGCCTCCACCGGGCGCGGATGCGCCGCGGCGTCGTGGTCGTCGCCGTGGTGTCGGCCCTGGTCGCCGTGGCCTTGTCGGCTGCGGCCGTGTGGGTGTTCACCATGGGGGAGGGGCTGGGCGCCAAGCCGGCGCCAGTGCATATCGTGGCCACGCAGAAGGCAGATGACAGCGCCAAGCAGACCGACGCCGATGCGACAGATGACCAGCAGGCGGCGGATTCAGCCGCCACGACTGGCGACAGCTCGGATGACGCGGGAACGACAGACGCGAGTGGCGCGGCGGGATCCGGGGACGCGACGTCAGGCGCGGCGTCGGGCGACGACGGGTCAGGATCCGCTGCCGACCAGGCGTCGGGCGCGGGAACCGGGGCGACCACGGGGTCGGATGACACGCAGGCGTCCGGGTTCGACGCAGCGGGCGGGTCGTCCTCGGGCGGCGCGACGGCCGGCGGGGGATCATCCTCGGACGCGGGGTCGTCGAGCGGCGCGGGCTCGTCCGGATCCGGCCAGGGAAGCGCCTCGGGCGACGGCTCCGCCACGTCGGCGGCCAGCTAGGCCACGAACAGGCACACGAACGCGCCGATGGCCAGCACCGTCGCCGCCAAGCCCACGCCCAGCAGCTTGTCCATCAGCGTGCTCACAGCTCTTCCACCTTCGTCAGCTTGGGGGCCTGCAGGGTCAGGGCGACGCCGATGAGGCCGATGACGGCCAGGGGAAGGACGATCTTGGCGATCTTGCACATGGGACTCACCTCCGGTTGGGGTTTCCAGTGCATCCCATGCTACGGGGCGGGGCTTACCTGACGCTTGCGCGCACCTAACCCTTTTGTCACCGAGCGCGGGCGCGATAGGGGAGCGGGTCGGGCAAGGTTTCGGCGTCGCTGTCCGCTACGTGGTACTCCCTCGCCATTCTTCTCTTATTCACGAACTTTTGTTCTTGTTTTGCCGCCGATGTAGGCGCGGCCGTGCTAAGGTACGGGCATGAGCGAGCCCACCTACATATGCATCGACCTCAAGAGCTTCTACGCGTCCGTGGAATGCCGTGCGCGCGGGTGGGACCCCATGACCACCAACCTGGTGGTGGCGGATCCCGAGCGGTCGGGCACCACCATCTGCCTGGCCATCACGCCGGCCATGAAGGCGCTCGGGGTGCCCAACCGCTGCCGCCTGTTCGAGATACCGCCTCACGTGGAATATCAGGTGGCCGTGCCGCGCATGCGCACGTACATGAAGGTGTCGGCGGATATCTACAGCATCTACCTGCGCTACGTGTCGCCCGATGACGTGCACGTGTACTCCATCGACGAGTGCTTCATCAACGCCACGCCCTACCTGCAGCTCTACGCCCTGGACGCCTGGGAGTTCGCGCGCATGCTCATGAGCGACGTCTACGAGGAGACGGGCATCCCGGCCACGGCGGGCATCGGCACCAACCTGTTTCTGGCCAAGGTGGCGCTCGACGTCACGGCCAAGCACGCCGCCGACGGCATCGGGTACCTGGATGAGGAGGCGTTCCGCCAGCGCATCTGGCGCCATCGCCCCATCACGGACATCTGGAACATCGGCGCGGGCATCGCGCGTCGTCTGGCCAAGTACCGGGTGTTCGACCTCAAGGGCGTTACCGAGATGGACCCGGACGTGCTCTACCGGGAGTTCGGCGTCAACGCGGAGTACCTCATCGACCATGCGTGGGGCCTGGAGCCCTGCACCATCGCCGACATCAAGGCCTACGAGCCCGACAGCTCGTCCATGATGAACGGCCAGATCCTGCCCTGCGCCTACACGTTCGAGGAGGCGCGGCTGGTCATGCACGAGATGGTGGATGCGTCGGTGCTCGATCTGATAGACAAGCGCCTGGTCACTGACCACCTATCGCTCATGGTGGGCTACGGGGACAGCTCGCCGGCCTGCGGGGAGGGTCCTCGTGCGCCCAAGCGCGACTGGGGGCCGGCCGCGCATGCCACGCGCAAGATTCCCGAGCGCACCAACTCGCTGCGCAAGCTGCAGGGCTACCTGGACGCACTCTACGATGAGATCGTGGATGCGGGCAAGCCCATCCGACGCATCAGCCTGGGGTTCGGCAACCTGGTGGACGAGGACCTGGCCACCTACGACCTGTTCACCGACTGGGAGGCGGAGGGACGCGAGCGGCGCATGCAGGAGGCCGTGCTGGCGGTGAAGGAGAAGTTTGGGAAGAACGCGCTGCTCAAGGGCACGAGCTACCGCGACAAGGCCACGGCGCGCGAGCGAAACGAGATGGTGGGTGGTCATCGTGGGTAACGGTGACGTGGACGATCGCCGCGTCCTGGGGCGTCCGCATCCCGATCGCGCCCGGCAGTTCATGCCGTTCGCCGCGCTGCGGGGCTACTACGACCTGGTGCGCGAGCGCGAGCGCATTCCCACCCCGCGCCACGAGATCACCGACGAGGAGGCCCGCGAGTTGGACGAGGCGCTCGCCCAGGTGAGGCGCGGGTCGCTCGTGCGCGTCACGCACTACGATGGCGAGGCCTACGTCGTGGACGAGGGCGCCGTCAGCCAGAAGGACGAGATCTACCGCGACCTGTGGGTGATCCGCACGCGCATCCCGTTCGCGGACATCAGCGCGCTCGAGGTGCTGCGGCCGTAGCGGGCGGAGGCGGTGGAAGCGCCCCCGCGTCCTGGCCGCCAGCGCGACGTGCGCCGTGCCGGGCGGCGGGTTTGCGTGCCCGGGATGCGCCTCGCGATTGCGGACGTGACGCGGCCCTCGCGCGCCCTCTGTCGTTACCGTTCGCGTTACCGCTGGTGAGGCGGCTGCCGTTCGGTCGTGAGGTTGGTGTACCCTCTGATCTGCCACGCAAGACGGCGGGAGGAGCAGCGCGCATGAAGGCAGACTACGTCGACGAGGGAACGCCCTACGCCCAGGAGTACCTTGACATCCTGAGAGACCTGGATGGCGACGAGGCCGGTCGTCGCGCCGCGTGGGAGCGCATGGCCGCCGGCACGGCCTATTACCATGGCGAGCCCGTGGCCTTCGACTACCTGCCGCGGTTCTACGGCCCGCGCACGCGCGCGTACTTAGACGACGTCGTGGCCACCACCTACGGCATCCTGGCTAAGGTCATCCGCCGCTACCAGGACGATCCGGCCTTCCAGGCTGAGTTCCGCTTCGACCCCCGCGTCGAGGAGCTGGTGATGCTGCCGCGCGGCTACGATGAGCCGCTGCCCGTGGCGCGCTTCGACTTCATGTTCGACGACGCCACCGGCGGCTTCCGCTTCTGCGAGTTCAACACCGACTCGTCCAGCGGCATGAACGAGACCCGCGAGGCGCTGGCCGCCCTGCGCCCGACGCCGACGTTCCAGCGTTTCGCCGCGCACCATCGCCTGGGGGATGACGTGGCACGCCAGTTCGACGGCTGGGTCGACACGTTCGCGCGCATCTACCGCGACGCGCAGGCGGGCGGGGCGGGCGCCCCGGCAGGAGAGTCGGCCGACGCCCCGGGAGCCGCCGAAGCTCGGGCCGCCGCCCGCGCGGGCGCCTCGCCCGCGCCGACCGCCGCCCCCGGTCGCCCGCGCGTCGCCATCGTCGCCTGCCTGGACGGGCCCCATCCCGACGCCAGTGAGCTCGCGCTGTTCGTGCCGCTGTTCGAGCGCGCCGGCTTCGCCTGCTCGGTGTTCAACGTGGGCGACCTCAGCTTCGACGGCGAGCACCTCCATGGTGGGGCGGCCCTGGCGGGCGAGGGCGACGTGGACATCGACGTCGTGTGGCGCTTCTGCATCGTGGTGGACCTGCTGGCCCACTGGGACGCCGCCCAGCCGCTCGTGGAGGCGCTGCGCGCCCGCAAGGTGGAGATGATCGGCAGCTTCGCCACCCAGGTGGCCCACGACAAGCAGCTGTTCGCCGTGCTGCGCCGCCCGGCGGCCCAGGCGCTGCTCACGCCCGAGGAGCGCCGCTTCGTGGACGAGCACATCCCGTTCACGGCATTCCTCGACGACCCGGCGCTCGACGTAGACGAGGTGCGCCGCCACCCCGAGCACTGGGTGCTCAAGCCCACCGACTGGTACGCCAGCAAGAACGTCGTGGCCGGCGCTGAGACCGCGCCCGACGAGTGGAGCCGGCTCATCGACGAGCGCCTGGCCCAGCGTGGGGGATCGCCCTGGCTCGTGCAGGAGTTCTTCCCGCCGCGCCAGACGCCGGCGGTGCCGCTGTACGGCCGCCCCGAGGACTTCACGGCCGACCCGCGGCCGTTCGGCAACCTGATGGGGCTGTACTCCTACGCGGGGCGCTGCGCCGGCGCCTACCTGCGCCAGGGCCCGCACGACGTCATCGGCAGCGCCCGCGCGGGCCTGGTGGCGCCGGTGCTGTGGGTGACGGACGAGGATCCCGCCCGCTAGCCCACGCCTGGGCCGCGCTGTCCGTGGTGCCACGGGTCTGATCCCGGCGGCCGCGTCCCCCAAGGCGCACGGCCGCGTGGCCGCCAGCCCGCGCCCGTGGCGTTCTTAGAGGCTCGGCTCGTCCCGGAAGATCACGCTCACCGTGATGCTCGCCACGCCGCACAGCAGGCCGCCGAACACCCAGGCCAGCCAGAAGTACTCGCTCTGATAGCCCGGCACGAACAGCATGGTCAGGCCCGCGATGGTGGCGACGATCATGATGATGCCGCACAGTCCGCCGGATATCTGGCTCTTGCGGTGCGCGCGCTCCAGGCGGGCCCGGGCCCGAGCGATCTCGACGTCGGAGGCCTCGGCCACGCCGAGCATGCTGCAGATCTGCTCGTCGGTGTACAGGCGGCGCAGCGTCAGCGTGTCCATCCTCGTGACGTCCTGGTACAGCTCGCCGTCGGCGAGCGCCTGCTCGCGCGCCTTGTTGTAGTTGGCCACGTTGAGGCGCCCCAGCATAATGGAGGCGAACACGATGAGCAGCGCCGCCACCGCCACGCACCCCAGCATCACGGCAGCCGCCGCCTCTTCGGCCAGGTCGCCCCGGCCGTCCGCCACGGCGCATGCCACGACACCTGCGAAGATGAGGCACAGGCCCACCACGAGGTTGGTCGTGAACAGCCGCTGGGTGCGCCTGCGGTCATCGGTCGTGTAGAAGTCCTGGATGTAGGGGTGGCTGCGCTGGAACTCGGCATGCTGGAACGAGGCCGTCACGATGAGGCCGACGCCCGCGCCCACGCCCAGCAGCAGGGGGATGAGGCCCAGCGCGTCGCCGTCGTCGCTCAGGCCCAGCCACGTGCACAGCGCGGCGACGCCCAGCATGAGCGTGACGCCCAGCAAGATGGCGCCCACGCCTCCGGCGATCTTCCAGGCGAACGCGCCCATGTGCTCGTCGTAGCCGCATACGTCCTGCGGCGGACCGCCGGCGGCCTCGCGCAGGGCGGCAGCCTGCGCCTCGGCGATAGGGGAGGGCGTGCGCGCCGTCAGGTCGCCCGTCACCAGGTCGTCGAGCGTGCAGTCGAAGATCTGGCACAGCTTGAGCAGCTTGTCCATCTCGGGGTAGGCGCGCTCGGCCTCCCACTTGGTGACGGACTGGCGGCTGACGCCGAGCAGCATGGCCAGCTGCTCCTGGGTCATGGAGTGGGTGGCGCGCAGATGCTGGAGGTTGTCGCGGAAGCTCATGGATGACCTTTCGAAGAGGGGACTGAGCGAACCGGGCGTCCGCGCCGAGGGGTAGCGCGGGCGCCGCTATCGAACAGCGCCGCGACCGTCCTCGACGAGTCGGCTCGGTGGTTCCCAGCCTACGGTTGCCGGAGGGCCGAATCTACCAACTTCCGGCATCATTTCACGCAACCTCAAGGCGCCTGATGGTTGCGAACCCCAGGTCAGAGGCTTATGCGCTTCCCGCGGCTACCAGCTGAGCAACTCGTAGCCGTCCTCGGTGACGACGATCTGCACCTCCCACTGGGCCGTGGGCAGGCCGTCGGCCGTGCGCACCGTCCAGCCGTTGGGGTCGGACATGTCGATGGGCGCCTTGCCCATGTTGATCATGGGCTCGATGGTGAACATGAGCCCCGGTGCCATGATGGGCCCCGTGCCGGCCTCGGTGACGAAGCTGACGAACGGGTCCTCGTGGAACTCGAGCCCGATGCCGTGACCGCCGAACTCGCGCACGACGCTGTAACCGTGGGCCTGGGCGTACGCGTTGACCGCCGCGCCGACGTCGCCCAGGTGCCCCCAGGGCTTGACGGCCTTGAGGCCCTCCTCAACCGCCTCCTTCGTGACGCGCACGAGGTCGGCCTTCTCGGGGGGCACGTCGCCGATGCAGAACATGCGCGACGAGTCGGAGTAGTAGCCGTCGAGGATGGTGGAGCAGTCGACGTTGATGATGTCGCCCTCCTTGAGCACCTCGTCCTCGCGGGGGATGCCGTGGCAGACCACCTCGTCGACCGACGTGCACACGCTCTTGGGGAAGCCCTCGTAGTCGAGGGGGGCGGGGATGGCGCCGTGCTCGACGGTGTAGTCGTGCACCCAGCGGTCGATGTCGGCGGTGGTGGTGCCGGGGCCGATGCGCTCGGCCACGTAGTCGAGCGCGCCGATGTTGACGGCGGCGCTGCGCTTGACGCCCTCGATGTCGGCCTGCGTCTTGAGCATGCCGCGGACGGGCACCTCCTCGCCGGCCTCGTAGAGGGCCTGCAGGCGCTCGTCGATGGCGTGGTGGCACTTCTTGTACTTGCGGCCGCTGCCGCACCAGCATGGGTCGTTGCGGCCGGGCTCGGGCTGTCCGTCGTACATGGTTCCTCGAATCTGCCCCGAAGGGCGTCTGGGTTGGGCGATGTGTCGGGTTGTTATACTACCGCAACTTCGTGAGGGTCGCGTGATGCCCCGTCTTGCGCGAAGGCTCCTTTTGATCTATTCTGTTCTATAACAGATATAACAATTTTCGCCAACCGGCAGGAGACAGACCAGATGCCCGCGAAAGGAGGCTCCCATGATCCTGCGCATCGACCATGACGCGCCCGAGCCCCTCTACCTGCAGATACGCGATGAGCTGGTAGGGGCGATCGCCCGCGGGGAGCTGGAGCCGGGCGATCGCCTGCCGGGCGTCCGCGCGCTCGCGGCTGACCTGGGCGTCAACCTGCACACGGTCAACAAGGCCTACGCGGTGCTGCGTGACGAGGGCTACCTGCTCATGCGCGGACGTAGCGGCGCCTTCGTGGCCGATGCCCCCGTGCGGCGGCGTGTCGAGGCCGAGGAGCGTACGGCCGCGGTGCTCCGCAAGCTGGCGCTCGAGTGGCGCGCCGGCGGGGGAGATGCGCGTGGCCTGCTGGATCTGGCGGCGACCGAGGTGGGAGCCGTGTACGCCGATCCGGGCATTGCGGGGGCGCGCCGCGAGGTGCACGTGACCCGCCGCGACGTCGCCGATGGCCGCCCGCCCGACGAGCCCTCGGACGCCGCCTCCGTCGCCCCCGCCGGCATGCCGGCGCCTGCGGCGAGCCGCTGAGTCCCGCCCGACGCGTCCCAGCGCCTCACCCCGCCGCCCGCGGCGCCCGATCCCCTGATGCGTCTCGGCGCCCAGCCCCCGACGTCCGCGCCGCGCCAAGCCGTCTGATCCCGCTACCTCCCCGAGAGGAGTCCTCATGGAACTGCTCGCCCCGTTCACCAGCGTGTTTTTCGTACTGACCGTCGTGGTCACCGGCGGCTTGCTGGCCGCCACCCCGTGGCTCATGCCCAAGGACGAGTACTTCGCCGTCACGGTGCCGCCCGCCGCGCGCGCCGATGCGCGCCTGGTGGGCTTTAGGCGCCGCTACGCCCAGGCCATGGCGGCGATCACCGCCGTATGCGCACTCGGCCTCGTCGCCGTGCTGGCCGTGGGCCCAGTCGACGCGTCGTCTGCGGCCCTGGCCTGGGCCCTGGGCGGCGCCGTCCTCATCCCCGTCGTCGCGTCGTTCTGCCTCATGCTGCACTACCGGCGGCGCGTGCAGGACGTCAAGCGCGCGGAGGGCTGGCGGGCCGAGGGGCGCGCGGCTGTGGCCGTGGTGGGGGAGGACGACATCCCGCGGCCCCTGTCGATGGCGTGGGACCTGCTCTACATCCCCGTCATTCTGGGGACGTTGGCCCTGGTCATCGCCACCTACCCGTCCATGCCCGATCTCATCCCCATGCATGCCGACTTCTCCGGCACCGTCAACAGCTGGGCGCCCAAGAACCCGGCGGCGCTGTTTCCCGTGGCCACGCAGCTGTTCCTGGCGGTGGTGATGGTGTTCTGTCACTGGACCATCCTGCGGTCGAAGCGGCCGACGGGCGTGGGCGCGCCGGTGACGACGGCGCTGGCCTACGGGATGTTCGCGCGGGCGAGCAGCGTGCTCCTGGTGGCGACGGGCCTGCTGCTGACGACCGTCATGGGCGTGACGTTCGTGTTGTCCGACATCGGCGTCATCACGCTGGGAACGGTGGCGGTCGTCATCCTGGTGGCGGTGGCGCCCGTGGTCGCCGGGTCGATCGTCATCGCCGTCGTGTACGGCCAGGCCGGTTCGCGCCTGGCGCGTCGCCTGGGCGCGTCCGGCGAGGAGACCGCGCGCCTCGATGCCGACGACGACCGCTACTGGAAGCTGGGCGTGTTCTACGTCAACCCCGATGACGCGAGCCTGTTTCTGCCCGAGCGCTTCGGGATAGGCTGGACCGTCAACTGGGGGCGCCCTGCGGCCTGGGGCATCCTCGTCGGGCTCATCGTGGCGGTGGCGGCGTTTATGGCGGGAGCGCTCGCCCTGGCGGGCTAGGCCGCACCGCCGGCCTTCGTGCTCCGCGGGCGCGACGACGCCGCCTTCCCGGCGCCCCGCCTCGGGCCCTCGGCTCGCCCGGCCGTGACGGCTGGGCGTCATCTGCCGGCATGCGGTGGCCCCGCGCAGGGCCAGCGCCTATAATCAGCGGCTATGGCTAAGAACTTCGACCCAGGGGTATACCGCGCCATCCTGCGCGTGCGCCAAGCCTATGCCTTCGACATAGGCGGCTTCCTCATGCGCTTCTACTCCTACATGATGAACATCGGCACCATCACCATGATCACGCTGGCGGGCCGGTCGTTCCTCACGGCGGGCCTCGTCTCGTCGGCCATCGCGCTGTGCACGTTCCTCATATCGCCACGCATCTCCAAGCTGGTGGATGACCGCGGGCAGCATCGCGTCGTGCCGGTGGCGGCGGCCATCACGCTGGTGGGCTGGGCCCTCATGCTGGCGACGGTGGGCACGGGCGGGCCGGACGCGCTGCTGTTCGTGGCGGCGGTGCTCATGGGATTCGTCCCCAACCCCCAGGCGCTCACCCGCGCGCGCTGGACATACCTCATCCGCACCGGACGGCTGGGCGACGCCGCCCCCGACCTGCGCACCATGTTCTCCTACGAGGGCGTGCTCGACGACATCGGCTTCATGTTCAGCCCGTCCATCTCCATCGCGCTGGCGTCGTCGCTGTTCCCGACGGCGGGCCTGCTGGCGGGCGGCATCAGCTTCGCCGTGGGCGTGACCATCCTGTCGCTGTCCCGCTCCACCGAGCCCGAGCCCGGCTGGGGTGCGCCCGAGCGCAGCGAGGGCCGGCGACGGAGCGTGTTCCGCACGTCGGCGGTGGTGCGCGTGCTGTTTTTGCTCATGCTGTTCCTGGGCGCGTTCTACGGCATCTTCGACACGGCCACCGTCGCCCTGGCCGAGGAGCTGCACGACCCCAACATCGCCAGCATCATCCTCATCATCGCGTCGTTCGTGTCGATGATCATGGGCTTCGTCTTCGGGATGATCCGCCTGCGCGTGCCCCAGTACCTGCAGCTGGTGGGCGCCGGCGTGCTCATCGGCTGCGCCTACGGCAGCATGGCGCTCATCGACTCGGCGTACTCGCTGTTCGTGGTGTCCACGCTGGGCGCCCTGTTCTACGCGCCGTTCCTCATCGTGTGCAACGCCACCTGCGAGCGCGCGGTGCCGGGCGACCGCCTGACCGAGGCCATCACCTGGATGAACGCCGGCAGCACGTGCGGCATGGCCTTCGGGCCGTCGCTGGGCGGCCTCATCATCGACGAGTGGGGTGCCGTGGCGTCGTTCGACCTGGGCGCCGCGCTGGCCATCGCCATCCCCGTGACACTGGCGCTGTTCTACCGCCTGCTCAAGCGCAACGTGCGCGACGAGGCGTACGAGGAACTGGCGCACGTCCCCGCGGGAAAGGGCGAGTAGCGCGCGCTGGCCTGCGCGACCCCTCGTCCTTGGGCGGCCTGGCTTAGGCGGCCCGCGGCGATCCCTCGTTTTCGGGCGGCCTGGCGTGGGGCGGCTCTGCGGTAAACCCCTCGTCCTTGGGCGGCTTGTCGTTGGCGGCCCACGGTAACCCCCCCCCGCATCCTCGGGAAATTCCTGCCGTTGGCGGGTCGCCCCATGTTTTTCGACGCGTCCTAGCCAAAATCGCCGCGCGGGTAACACGTGATGGCGTTCTGCTCCGGATTGCACCGACAAAACCCCAGGTCACGGTTATCTAGGGAAAACAATATGGTCCGAACGAGGAGCAAAACGCCCTCCCGAGCCTCCAATCGTGTTGTCCGCGCGGCGATTTTGGCTAGGACGCGCCCGAATGCGCGCCGCACTGACCGGATGGGGACGGTTGTTTGACGCTTTTCCCTCGGATTGCGGAGGAGCTGTGGGGCCTTGCTACCCTAGGTGAGATCAAACCTATACTTTGATCGGTACACGTAGAATTGCCGCATCGGCGCGATGCGAGGCGTCCGACGGGCGCTCGTCCGACGCGATGCGTGAAGCGAAAGGAAGGCCGCGTCCGGCTCATGCCACGGGATTTCAGCGACAACGGCGAGGGCGGCGCCCCCCAGGATTCCCGGCGCGACGTGGCGTCCGCGCAGCGGGCGACTGCTCGGATTGCGGACGGCTCCCAGGCGACCGGGCCTTCCGGCACGGCGCGCCACCAGGGCGAGTCGGCGCAGCCGCGCCCAGCTCGCACCGCTGGTGGATCGATGTCCGTGGATGCGCCTTCCCCGGCGCCGGCTGCCCGGTCTGGCGCTTCCGCGGCTCCCCGCACTCCCGCCGACCGCTCTCGCGCCGCGCAGGGCGCCGCCCGCACGCGCGGCGACCGCCCGCCGCGGCAGAACCCCATCGCGCGCCTGGTCAACCAGTGGTTCGACCGCGTGATGGGCGCCATATCCGACGGCGGCCTGTCCGGCCAGGAAGAGCACTACGCGGCCCATCGCACCACGCGCGACTTCATCTGGAACACGGTGGGCGTGGGCGCGTGGGGCATGGTGTTCCCCCTGCTCACGATGATCGCCACGCAGCTGGTGGGCGTGGAGCAGGCCGGCATGCTGTCCATGGCCTTCGTCACCGGCTCGCTGCTGATGATCCTGGCCAACTTCGGCGTGCGCACCTATCAGATATCCGACGTGGAGGAGACGCACTCCTTCGCGGACTACCAGGTCAACCGCTGGATCACCTGTGTGATCATGGTGCTGGTGGGCGTGGCCTACTGCGCCGTGCGCGGCTACGAGACCGAGATGTTCTACCTCTCCATCGGCATCTACCTGTACCGCATGGTGGACGGCCTGGCGGACGTGTACGAGGGACGCCTGCAGCAGGTGGACAAGCTGTACCTGGCGGGCGTGTCGCAGGCCATCCGCTCGGTGCTGGCGCTGGCGGTGTTCGCGGTGGCGCTGTTCGTCACGCGCAACATGGTGGTGGCGGGCTTCGCCATGGCCATCGCGGCCGCGGCCACGTTCGTGGTGGTGACCTACCCGCTCACGCTGCTGGAGACGCCCAAGTCGCGCAAGGTGAGCGCCGGCAGCGTCCTGGCCCTGTTCAAGAACACGGCGCCGCTGTTTCTGGCCCTGTTCCTGTACGCGGTCATCGACAACATGCCCAAGTTCGTGATGGAAGGCGCGCTCTCCTACGACAACCAGCTGTACTTCAATGCGCTGTACTTCCCGGCCCAGGGCATCCTCATCACGGCCCAGCTGGTGTACAAGCCGCTGCTCGTGCGCATGGCCGGCGTGTGGCAGGACGCGGGCAAGCGCCGCCAGTTCGACCTCATCATGGTTGGCATCCTGGCGGTCATCGTGGTCATCACCGTGGCGAACGTGGCCGTGATGGCCTGGATCGGCATCCCCGTGATGAGCTTCCTCTACGGCATCGACTTCGAGCAGTTCCGCGGCCTCATGTTCATCATGCTGGCGGCGGGCGGCGTCACGGCGGCCATCGACTTCCTGTACCAGACCATCACCGTCATGCGCCGCCAGAAGGACGTCACGACGCTGTATCTGGTGACGTTCGGGTTCTCGCTGTTCGTGCCCATCCTGCTGGTGATGTTCACCGGGCTGCCCGGCGCCGTCATCAGCTACCTCATCGTGATGTCCATCCTGTTCGTGCTGCTGGTGTGGGAGTACTTCCGCATCCGCGCGGACGTGGCGAAAAACCCGCAGCCGCCCGCCGAGCCCCCAGCGGCCCCCGAGGCCGTCCCGGTGCCGGCGCCGGCGGACGGGCGGGAGCGGCGCGTGACGCGGCGCATAGAAGAACGGAACGGCGAGCCGAGGGCTCGTGAGCAGAGAAGGAGCAGATCATGACCGAGTACCACGATCAGAACCAGCCCGGGGCGCAGCCCGCGGCCCCGACGGGAACGTCGGGCGCAGCGCAGCCCGTCGCGCCCGCCGACGGCCAGCCCCAGCAGCCGGGCACGTCCGGGACGGCGCCGACGGACGCGCAGTCCGGCTACCAGGCGCCGCAGCCGCAGCAGCCTCACGCCTACCAGGTGCCGCCGCAGCCGCAGTACCAGCCCGCGCCCGCGCAGCCCGTGTACGCCGAGGGCTGCGTCAAGGCCGCCTGGAACGACGTCACCGCGTCTGAGGGCTGGAAGGGGCGCATGCTCGTGCTGGGCCTCATCGGCTGCGTGCCCATTCTCAACTTCACCGTGTACGGCTACGGGCTCAACTGGTCGCGCGAGGTGCCCTTCGGAGCCAAGACGCCCCTGCCGCGCACGATGGTGAACGGCCGCAACTTCGAGTACGGCTTCTACTTCTTCCTGCTGTCGCTGGTGTTCGGCCTGGTGACGGGCATTGCCAGCTCGATCGTCGGTTGGGTGCCGCTGATTGGCTGGGTGGCGGCGATGGCCCTCATGCTGGTGTGCTACATGTTCGAGACGCTGCTGGGCCTGCGCATGGCCATGATGGGATCGCTCGGCGAGGGATTCCAGATCGGCAAGGCCTGGGACGTCATGAAGCGCAACTGGACGGGGCTCCTGTGCGCCGCCGTGGTGCCGACGCTCATCGTGGGCATCGTGATGACGGTGGTGGGCGTCGTGCTGTCCATCATGGGCGCCATCGGGCTCATCGGGCCGATGGCGAGCCTGGCCTCGGGGTACGGCAGCGCCGCGGCCATGGCCGCCGGGTCGATGGGCATCGCCATCGTCCTGCTCGTCATCGTGTGGGTGCTGCTGTGCATGGGTGCCTCCACCATGGCGCTGGTGGTGACGTTCCGCGCCGTGGGGCACTGGATCGGCCGCTACGCGCCTGAGTGGTGCACCGACGCCTGGCGCGCGGCCGAGATGCGCCGGTAGCGTCGCCGACATCGACCTCTGACGGAGGCCCGGGCATCTGCCCGGGCCTCCGTGCGTTTGGGGGTGGTTGCCGGGTGCGGGGCCGGACGCGCCGGCGGGGGCATCTGCCGAGGCTCTCGCGCGCTCGGAGGGGCGTCGTGCGGGCGATCTTCTGGCGCTTGGGGCGGCTCCCAAGTACAATAGACCCAGCACCAACCCCGCGTCCGCGCTGGCGGGCGGCGGGATGAGGAAAGGAACACCCCCATGGCACCGTCCCATGATGAAGCCGCCGATGCCGAGCTGACCGGCGCCGAGGCCGAGCCTGCGGCTGTCCCCGAGGTCGAGGACGCCGAGGCGGCTGACGCCTCCGCCGCTGCCGAGGAGGCTGCCGGCGCGCCCGCGTCCGATGCGGCCGAGGCCGCCGAAGTCGCCGCCGAGCAGGCTGATGCGGTCGCTGATCCGGCTGCGACCGAGCCGGCCGACGCCGTGACCGAGCCCGAAGTCGAGCCTGCCCCCGCCGAGCCTGCCGCCACCGCGGCCGACCCCATCGCCGCCGCGGCCGCCGCGGCCCGCGCCGAGGCCGAGCGCGTGCGCGCCGCCGAGCGCGAG
The DNA here is from genome assembly GCA_022792415.1 of Eggerthellaceae bacterium. Classification (GTDB taxonomy): domain Bacteria; phylum Actinomycetota; class Coriobacteriia; order Coriobacteriales; family Eggerthellaceae; genus Enterorhabdus. The sequence continues at coordinate 26,459 of JAAWAY010000019.1, forward strand.
CGGGCCGCCTCCGGCCCGGCCGATGACGTCATGCCCGTCCCCACCCCGCGCCGCGCTGCGCCGGGCGGCGTGCGCCCCGTGGCCTACGGGGCCGTCGAGCCGGCCCGGGCGCAGCAGCCCAGCGGTCGCCGCCGCGGCATCGTGGTGGCCATCGTCGTGGTGCTGCTGTTCGCCGCCGCCGCGCTGGCCGCCTACCTGTTCTTCTCGCCCGACGACTCCGCCGACGCCCCCGCCGTGGGCGGCGGCCAGCGTGTCACGCTCACGCTCCCGCGCGCCCAGCAGGTGCTCGAGGAGGCCGGCATGGCGGCGCCCGACCTGTCGCAGTACCACTACGTGCGCACCGACGATCTGGTGGGACCCAAGTTCGAGAACGTGGTCGTGGGTGATCCGGAGGAGCTGACCGAGGGCGGCCGCACGCTGTCCACGCGCACGGTGACCGCCGACGCGCTGTTCCGCAACAAGGGCATCCTCATCACCGTGCCCGTGTCGCTGCCCTTCGTCTACGACGAGGAGAACGAGACGTGGCGCCAGGGCGAGCTCGTGCCGGGCGAGGCCGTGGCCCAGCCCATGGCCGCCCCCAACGCCGCCACCATCGTCGAGGACCTAGATCAGGTGCTCACCGCCTACGACCCCGCCGTGGGCACGCTGTTCGCCGGCGCGGCCGCCAAGACGTCGTCGCGCCTCACCACCGAGGGCGGCACCATCACCGTGACCATGGAGAAGGACGAGACGGTGACCGAGCCCAACGCCGAGGGCCAGGAGCGCCAGCTGCTCAAGCACCACAACTGCACGGCCGAGATCACGGTGACGTGGTCGGAGCAGCAGGGCTGGGTGCCGGCCGTGACCAAGCTCAACGACGAGGTGTCAGTCCAGGACCTGACGCCCGAGCAGCCCGGCGAGGGCGACGGCGAGAACAGCCAGGGCGGCGACGGCGGCCAGGGCGTCGACCTGAGCACCGTCGGCCAGGAGGGCGGCCTGCCCTCCTACGGCCTGAAGTGCTCGACGGGCGACCTCGTGGAGCTGTCGGGCACCGTGGCGGGCAGCCCCGGCGCGCTGACGTTCAAGCCCGAGGGCGGCCTGCGCCTCACGCTGGACGGCACCGAGCGCGACGTGTGGTCCATGGGTCTCACGGTGAGCGGCGACGTGGACGCGGCCAGCCTCGTGGGGCGCAACGTCACCGTGGTGGGCACCATCAGCGCCCAGGGCCTGGAAGCCGACAAGGTGACCATCGGCTAGCGCGCATTTCCGCATCCTGTTGAGGCGGCCCGGGTCCGAGAGGATCCGGGCCGCCGTGCGTCGGGGCCGGGGGCGCGCAGGCGGGAAGGGGACGAGGCCTGCGGTC
>JAAWAY010000020.1 GCA_022792415.1 Eggerthellaceae bacterium
CACGCCGGTCGGGGGCGCCATGGTCTGAGGAACAGGAAAAGGCCAGGTCACCGTTGGCCGGCTGACGCGTGTCGGCGCGTCGCCGGCGGCAGCTGTGTACCAAACGCGCATTTTCATGCACGCGGACGAGCCCTGCTGTCCAGCACACCAGCGAACACGGCAGCAAGCCACCCGTCAAGAACGCTGTCGCGCCGTGCCCATCAGCACCGCCGCCAGCACGACGAAGAACGAGAACTCCAGGTCGAAGTCGATGAGCGCGTGCAACGCAAGGATGGCGAGCGCCGGAAACGCCGTCGAGCGCCACTCCGGCGAGCCGGCGGCGACCGCCCACGCCCCGGCGCTGATCAGGGCAGCGGGTGCCAGCACGCCCGCGTTCAGGCCCAACTGCAGGTAGCTGTTGTGCACGAGTGTCGACTCGTACTCAGCGCTCTGAATGGCCGGGTACGTGAACTGCCATTGGTCGGGCCCGATGCCGAGCAGCGGCGAGGCGGCCAGGACGCGCCACGCATCCCCCGCCTGCAACGCCCGCTCGGCGAACGTGGCCGTCGCCTGCACGAGGCGGTCGTGCAGCAGCAGCGCGACCAGGAGCGCGCCCACGGCGAGGACGCACGCGCTCAACGCGAGGGCCGTGCCACCGATCCACCCGCGACGCAACCTGTGATCCATGGCGGGCCAAAACCGATAGAACGAGGCGGTCGCGACGGCGAGGGAGGCGATGCCCAGCCCCTCCCCCACCATGTGGTCTGCCGGCAGGGCGAACAGCAGGAACACGATCGCCGCGAGGACGCCCTGGACCAGGAAGGACGTCGCCTCGGCATACGACGCGGCCCGCTCCCCCGCCCCGGAACGCACCACCCTAACCGCGACGCACGCCGACGCGACGACCGCGCAGGCCAGGATCGCGCCCATGGACTGGGTCAGCAGAAGCGCCGCCAGCGGCGCGGTCGCGCACCTTCGCAGGCGGGGGTCGTCGGCGCGCAGGCACAGCAGGGCCGTGCAGGCGAACCATGCCCCGGCCGCGTTGGCGTACTGGAACAGGAACTGGAGTCGGCCGGCGTTCACGGCACCCCCGACCGGAGGAATGCCCGCGAACATGAGCGCGCCCGCGAGGGAGCTGGCCACGCCCAACCACGCGACGCCCGCGACGAGCGCCCTCGCCTGCCGACCGTCCAGCCCTGCGCACACGGCGGCTGCCAGCGCGCCGAGCGCCCATGGGGCGCACTGGACGAGAGAGTCGGCCGGCAGCCCGTGGACAATTGCGCTTACCGCGTAGAGAGCGCCGACCAGCAAGAACGCGAGCGTCGGGACGAGTCGCGCCACGGGGAAGGAAGCGAACGCGCCCGCAACGCGCGGCCGCACGGCAACGATCCACAGCGCGCCCCATACTCCCAGGAAGGCACCGTAGGCCAGCAGGGCCGACGTGGACGCCAGCGGAAAGAAGCCGCCCTGGCACGCCATGAGCACGGCGAGCAGCACGACCGGAGAAGCCGCCAGCGCAGCACGAGGCAGGGCCAGGAGGTCGCGCCTCCCGGCCCCGCTCGGTGTGCCCGAAGCCCGCTTCGGCCCCACGCGCCGGCGCTTAGCCACGCACCCTGCGCCGCAGCATAAACGCAGCCAGGCACAGGAACGCGAGGGCGACGACCGCCGTGGTGCCGGCCGTGCCGAACGCGGCGGGAACGTCGTCGCCGGTCGCGGCCAGCTTGCCCGCCTTCGCACTGCCAGCCAGGGGCGTCTCGTCGTCATAGATCTCGACGGCGAAGGTGGACAGGTCGACGATGCCCGTCAGCAGGGCCATGCCGTCCTGGGACACCACCACGTCATGAGACGTGATGTTGGTACGATCGTTCTGGTGGCAGTGGTGGATGGTCGCCTTCTTGCCGGCGCTGCCCCCGCCCGTGGGGAACGAGAACGCCAGCGTGCCGAAGTTATCGTGCACCTCGGCGTCATTGACGTTGAGCCTCACGTCGAACGTGCCGCCCGGCCAGCCGCTGCCCATCTTGGCCACCAGGGCGTCGAACACGCCGCCCTCGCGCACCTCGGACACGTCGATGACGACGGTCGCGTCCGCCGGCAGCGTCAGGCCCTCGGGCTGCACGGTGAACCCGTCGACGACGGGCGCGCCCTTCACGATGAGGCTGCGCGCGATGCCGTCGGCACCCGTCCAGCCAAGCACCAGGCGGCCGTCCTTGTACGCCTGGCCCGCTATCTCCACGCGCGCGGAGTGCCGGGTGCCACCCTGCACGGCCTCGTGCGTCATGGCGGCGTCCAGGTCGAGCGTCGCCCCGCAGCCCCTCTCGCAGCGGCTGTGCGTGGCTGCGGTCGAGAAGTCGTCCGCCCACTCCCACGTCGGCGCGCTCCACGCGTGGCCGAGCGCCGGCAGCTCCTGCTGCTCGGTGGTCCCGCAGCGACCGCAGGTGCGCTCCTTGAGGCCCGCGGTGGTGCAGGTGGGGTAGCTCAGCACCTTCCAGTCGAAGTCCACGTGACCGCCCAGGCTGGGCTTGTCCTCATCGCGACGCTCCTTCTGGCAGCGCGTGCAGGTATAGGCCGCGCCCTTGCCCACCTCGGTGCAGGTGGGCTCGGTGGCCGCAGAGGTCAGCACGTAATCGTGGCCGAGCTTGGGAAGCGTCGATCCCTCCACGCGCTCGCCGTGCCCGCAGCGCTTGCACACCTGCTGGACGTAGCCGTCCTCCTCGCAGGTGGGCTGGTAGGTGACGGACTCGTAGTCATGGCCGTTGGCATCGCACTCGGGATTCGTCGTGGTGCCCTGGATCTCGCGCACGGAGACGAAGAACCAGCCCGCGTCATCGCGGAGCAGGATGTAGTCGGAATTACCCGTCCAACCAGCGCTCTCGGCAAAGTCCTTATACTCGAAGGGGATGAGGACGTTGCCCGCGCTGTCAACGGCACCTAACCGTCCCTGAGCGTCTCGAGCATACACCATGGTGTTGCCGTTCGGCAGCACGCGCGCGCTATTGAAGAAGCGATTAGATGCGGGCATCTCAATGGGTCGGTACCCCTGAAGGTCAACCTCTTTGAACGTCCCGGTATACACATGCGAGACACCATCGACGATGACGAGGTACGTATCCGGCGAGAGCAAGCTGACCGAACCAAACGAAAAGCCAAGCGCATCCTTGAAGTCCGGGCCCAAGAGCTGATGTTTGCCGTCCTTGGTTACCACAAAGCAATCTGACTGGACGCTATAGTTCCCCAGATTCCAAATGCCGTCATACGTGAATTCAGTTTGGGCTTTCAGATCGGCATCAACGATCCCGTATTTGCCCTCCTTCATAACGCTGTAGTAATCACCGCATTTCCGCGCAGAGGTGATTCCCGTTGGCTCCAAAGAGGAATCCAGCAGCATCTCGCTGTACTGGTACCTTCCCTCCCGCGTATAGTTCACGGTGAAGGCTGGGCAGCGATCGATGGGGGAATTACCCATGTTCACCGATCTCAGGGTAGCGCCTTCTCCCATGAGACTGTTCAAGTCTATGGTCTTAACGGGCTTGAGGTCTCGGTCGTATATCCTCAGCTTGTTTGACCCGCTGTCATCCACCAGGTAGATGTAGTCCCCGACGCTACCCGAGGAAACGAGTTGCGAAGAATCTAGCCCGAGAGATTCGTGCGAGAGGCGCGTCGAACCCTTGTAGATGTCCGTCACCGGATCGACAGCCGGCGTCGAGGGGCTGCCCGATGAGCCCTTCTGCGAGAGCGCCCAGACATCATCGCTCAGCTTCTTGAGCACCCACTCCTTCGAGCTGCGCTTGGTTAGGTCAAGCGTAGGCTCGAATTCCCCGACTAAATTCAGGTCACTGTCGTAGAGCTGAACCTTGTTGTCCTTCGTCAAGCATTCGAAGGTGATGATGGGTTTTGTCGGGGTAATCCATTCGTAGATGAAATCCCCTATTCGACAGGGAATCCGCCTGGCATCATTACCCGATACGCTGGTGTCAAGGAAAACGATATCGCCATTTCTGTCAGCTACCCCATCGGTTACATAGTTACCAATGTTTCGAAAGCTCTTATCAGAGTTTTGGAGCAGCCGCCCATCGAGGGTGAAATACTGATATCTAAAGCCATTCGAGTTGGGCACCTCAATGATATTACTGGCTATGCGGTAAGATCCCGTCTGCTTGTTGTCCGTTGCCAGGTTTATAGGTTCGCCCCAAACTCCATCGGCTGACTTCACCTTGAAGATGACCGTATCGTTGTCATCGATTCCGAACCACACGCCACGGCCGTCAAAGGTGACCGACGGCATTCCGATAGTTCCCGACATTACATCTGAAGAGATGAGTTTTAGTTCTTCTGAGTATTTCAGGAATGCATCCGGAGCCCCGCTGGATGAATTTCCCGTGTGCCATGAAATTGCCCATCCTGAGGAATAAGTAACGCTTCCTGTCCCTCGATAGCTCTCAAGCGGAACGGAGAGTACCTCTTTATCACCCTCGCAAATTACCGCACGGGCATTGGGGTACATCCCGTTTGCCGCGCGCTCACCCTGCTGGATGAAGCCCCACCTTGATCCGTGACCCGAGCTGCCAGCGATGTCGTAGCGCGCCTCAACGAGCACCCGATCCTCAGCAACACTCATCAGCCCATACTTCCCGTCCTGGGCAAACGGAGCTACAGACACGTCCCCCGTGATGGCAACGTCGAGGTCCGAAATGACCATCGTCGCCCCGGACCCCAAAACCTGACCGATAGACTGGGAGACCAGCACACCGCACGCACCATACGAATTGAACGGCTCGTCCGAGAATACCGCGTGGTCCTTGCCGATCACGCCGTACACGTACTCGAAAACGTAGCGTTCCTCGGGAACGCGGAACGAGCGGTTCGTCGCATCAGCCTGGGGCGCAAGCTGGGCTTCGTCCTCGGAGGCCACCTGCGCGACAGCCTCGTCAGCCGCCTGGCCTTCGGGAGTGCCGGATGTCCCCTCAGCCGTCGAGGCCTCGGCCGCATCGGACGCAACGGCACGCCCCTCCCCCGAGGAAACCGCGTCCTTATCTGATTCCTGCGATTCGTTGGAGTTCCGCGAGGCCCCCGTAGAGGCGGTATCGCCCGCGCTATCGGGGTCAACGGCCCCGGCTTGGCCGACGGCATCGTCGGCACGCTCGGGTGCAGCGGCATCGGCCGCATCCGGCCCCTCGACGGCGAAGGCCTCAGGCGGCGCCTGGGTTCCGCCGACGCCCAGCAGGGAGAACGCGAGCGCGAAGGCTAGGAACAGACACCCCCCCCCCGCTTTGTCACATGCATCATGTCCCTTCCTTCCACTCACCCCATGCGGCTGCGCATGGCTCTAGGTAACAGGATGGTATCAAACCATGCGCTCCGCGGGCAACAGTTCGGCGAGATCGGCGCGAAGGGTTGCGCGTACGACAGGAATGCGGCACCCAACGTCGCCCAAGCGCACACGTGCGCTACGCCGAGCCGGCGAGCTGCTTGGCCGATACAGCGTCTGCGTCGTAGCTGCGCTCGACGGCATGACTCTCAAGATCTCGAGAGGGGTGCGAGCCGGGGGGCGCGGTCGGAGCACGGGCAGCCGCCGCCTGCGCCCATGGCCACGGCCGCCTTCTGATGCGCGCGGTGCCCTCGGGCGCGGCCGCCTTCTGATGCGAGCGGGATCCTCGGTTCAAGCCGGCGCGGCGCCCTTTTCGCGGCCCCGGCGGAAAACCAGCCGCTTTCTGGCGAGAAAACCGACTTCTGCGCGCTGCCGGCATGCGATGCGCCCCGAGCCGATGCGGCGGAATCATCCCCGCCAGGGAAAACAGCCCCTCATGCCGAGATGAGACGCGTCACGGCACACGCGGCACGCCATGCGAGTGCGCAGAAGTCGCGTTTCTCGCCAAAACGAGCGCCTTTCGCGGACGGGAGCCGGAGATGCAGAGGGCCAGGGCCAAGACATGGGATGCGGGGCGGGATGCAGGACACGGGACTCGAAGTGCGAGACGAAAGCGAGGGTGGGGCTCAAGACATGGGGACGCGGGGCGGAGCGCAGGGTCTGGAACTCGGAGTGTGAGGCGGGAGTGCAGGATGAGGGACGCGAGCGAGCGCACCCCGCCGTCCGGCACGACGTAATGGGGCGGCGCCTCGGGACGCCCCATCGCCCCTGCGTGCATGAAAATGCGCGTTTGGTACACTCCGGCCCGCACGGAAGCACGCCGGTCGGGGGCGCCATGGTCTGAGGAACAGGAAAAGGCCAGGTCACCGTTGGCCGGCTGACGCGTGTCGGCGCGTCGCCGGCGGCAGCTGTGTACCAAACGCGCATTTTCATGCACGCGGACGAGCCCTG
>JAAWAY010000214.1 GCA_022792415.1 Eggerthellaceae bacterium
CAGGGCTCGTCCGCGTGCATGAAAATGCGCGTTTGGTACACAGCTGCCGCCGGCGACGCGCCGACACGCGTCAGCCGGCCAACGGTGACCTGGCCTTTTCCTGTTCCTCAGACCATGGCGCCCCCGACCGGCGTGCTTCCGCACGGGCCGGAGCGTACCAAACGCGCATTTTCATGCACGCAGGGGCGATGGGGCGTCCCGAGGCGCCGCCGGCGGTGGCTCGTCTTCCTAGATCTCGAACGTCATGCCGTCGAGCGCGGCCACGACGCGGCCGTCGTACTGGGCCAGGTAGTCCACTAGCTCGGCGTAGGTGATGGGCTCGTCGTAGTGCAGGCACATGTGCGTCAGGTAGATGGTCCCGGCGTCCAGCGCCAGCCCCTCCTCGATGCACTCCTGGATGGAGTGGTGGTCGTTCGGCGACCAGTTGCCCTTCCAGAACGTGGCGTCCATGGCCAGGATGTCGCAGCCGCGCACGCGCTCGGCCGTCTCGGGCGGCAGCGTGGCGGTGTCGCTGGCGTAGAACATCCGCGTCTCGGGCGTCTCGATGAGGTAGCCGTAGGTGCCCGGCGCGTGGGTGACGGGGCAGGCCGTGTAGCGCACGCCGTCGAACTCGTGCGTCTCGAACGGGGCCAGCACGTGCTCGTCCAGGCAGTAGTCCATGTAGTGGAACTCCGCGTTGATGCCGGCCAGGGCCTCGGGGCTGCCGTACACGGGCAGCGGCTGCTTCTGGACGAGCTGCACCAGGTACTCGTACTCGCCCAGGCCGCCGATGTGGTCGAAGTGACAGTGCGTGAACAGCACCTCATCCACCCGGCGGATGCCCTCGCGGATGAGCTGGTGGCGCGCGTCGGGGGGCGTGTCGATGATGAGCGTGCGCTCGCCGCGCACCATGACGCCGCAGTCGCCGCGGGCCAGGCGCGCATCGGCGCGGGCCTCGGTGCAGGCGGGGCAGTCGCAGAAGAACGACGGCACGCCGCAGCCGGCGGCGGTGCCCATGAACGTGAAGCGGTGCGTGGTCATAGGAGGGCCTTCCTCATCGGGGGCTCGGCATCGCCCGCGGCGCGGGCCACGGGTCGGCGGCACGCGGATCGGAGCGGGTCATCGGCTGCCGGCGCCGCGTCGCACCCGCGGGCCCGGTCGGCGCCGCGGGCGCTGCGTACCCGACGGATTATAGCCCCGCGCCCCGCGCCTCCGGCGGGCGTTCGGCCAGGTACCGGCCTGTGGACGCCGCGAAACGCCCGCGGCGCGATGTAAGCGCGCCATTACGCCTTTCGTCGGAAATACCCGTAGGCTCACGGCCATTAGTGGATGAGGCCACTATAATCACCGGTGATTCGGCCACCCTGCGTCCGAGGCGGAAAACGCCCGGTGGAACGGGGAGGACGGGTCGTTCGCGCTGGTGGGGGAGGAAGGCGCGCTGACTATCGTACCGGCGGGCTTAGGCCGCCGGCGGGATTTACTTCCCGCGGTCCGATGGAGGGCGGACTTCCGTTGCCTACACTAGGGCGAGCCCAGGCACCACGTGAGAACGCCACCGCTTCTCGCGGTGCGCTTGCGTCACAGTAGAAGAGAGAGTCTACGGAAAGAAGAGGGGAAGGTAGATGACGGAAATCGATATTCATGCCGATGACGTCAAGATGGTGAAGTCGCTGTGCTACTTCTGCCACGCCAACTGCGGCGTCCTTGCATATGTCAAGGACGGAGACGTCATCAAGATCGAGGGCGATCCCAACTACTCCAACCAGGGCGGCCTGTGCTGCCGTGGCACGAGCGCCCTGCTGCACCTCAACCACCCCGCCCGCGTCAACCACGTGCTCAAGCGCGTGGGCGCCAAGGGCGAGGGCAAGTGGGAGCAGGTCGACTACGACCAGGCCATCCAGGAGGTCGCCGACCGCCTGAACCA
>JAAWAY010000021.1 GCA_022792415.1 Eggerthellaceae bacterium
ATTTCGTCGTTCCATGCAAGACGCCCTTGGGCGTTGCGAGGGGCGAATCGGGCTTCACCACCGTCAGGCGATCGGCCCACACCTGCGCCGGCGTGGAGCTTTCGCCCTCGGCGGCCGAGGCAGCCAGCGGGGCAACGGTCAGGGCGCACGCCAGGAAGACGGCCGCCAGGCCGCGCGGCAGCCGGTGCCGGCAGTTCCGGCCGGCACCGGACGATTGAGCGCGATATATGTGGCAGCGGGGCACGGGGAGCCTCCTCGGTGTTATGCGGTAGCGCATCGGCGGCACGGTTGCCCCGATGGCCCTTGGGCGTCGGTAGTTTCAGCTGCCGACCGACTATCAGGTCGCAGCTGGCGTGTATCAGCCTTTATCCTACCGAAACGCACCCTTCCGCGACCCTGCATTTCACACCCTCGGACATACGTTTCGCGAAGTCAACGCGGGTGCCCGCCCTCTTCCGCGGCACAAAAAAGCGCCCGCAGAGCTGCGGGCGCTTTCGGCTTGTGCTTGATGCTGGGGAGCTGTCGCTCAGCTAGGCGGTGGCCTCGGCCATGGCGGCGGTTACCTCGATCTGGTCGATGATGCCGTCGAGCGCGCCTTCCACGTTGTAGGCCTCTACCTTGCCCTCGTCCACCAGGCGGGCGAACTTCGGGTCCATGGGCAGCGTGGCCACCGACGGAATGCCGTACTTCTCGGCCACGGCCGCGCCCTGGGGCTCGCCGAAGATGTGGTGCTCCTTGCCGCACTCGTCGCACTTGAAGTACGCCATGTTCTCCACCAGGCCGATGACGGGCACCTCCAGCGAGTGCGCCAGGTTGACGGCCTTGCCCACGATCATGGCCACCAGCTCCTGCGGGGCCGACACGGTGACGATGCCGTCCACGGGCAGCGACTGGAACACGGTCAGGAACACGTCGGACGTCCCCGGAGGCATGTCGACGAACATGTAGTCGATGTCGCCCCAGCTGACCTCCTGCCAGAACTGGCGGATGGCGCCGGACACCACCGGGCCGCGCCACGCCACCGGCAGGTCGTCCTGCGGGAGCATGAGGTTGACCGACATGACCTTGATGCCGCTGTCGGACTCGGCGGGGATGATGCCGTCCTCGTCGGCGCGCAGCGTCTTGCCGATGCCGAAGGACTTGGGGATGGACGGGCCGGTGACGTCGGCGTCCAGGATGGCCACCTTGTAGCCGCGCTTGTTCATCTCGGAGGCGAGCAGGCTCGTCACCAGGGACTTGCCCACGCCGCCCTTGCCGGACACCACGCCGATGACGTTCTTGATGGTGGTGCGCTTGTTCGTCTCGAGGGTGGTGGGGCCGGCGTTCTCGGTGCGGTCACCGCACCCGGACACGCCGCAGCTGCCGCACTCGTGGCTGCACGCTTCTTCTGCCATGTCGTTCCTTCTTTCCTTACTGGGCCGCGACCTCGTCTGAACCCGTCGCGGCGGCTCTGTGTACCGCGGGCCATCATAGCACAAGGCATGACGAGGGGCGGCCCCGCAGGACCGCCCCGTGGCGTATCGTTCTTCTGGTGAGGCGCGGCGGCTACTCCGGCTTCTCGGAGGCGTAGAAGACGGCCTCGTCGAACAGCTCCTTGACGCACTTGCCGTGCAGGAAGGGCAGCTCGAGGAACTCGCTGAGGGTGGGGACGAGGTCGCTGCAGTCGACGTAGTGGCCCTTCTCGTTGAGCTGGGCCGTGTCCTGGACGCGCCAGTAGCGGTCGTTGACGTCGGTCAGGTAGTAGGTGGCGCCGTCGACGTCCATGTACACCGAATGGTGGGCATGCAGGTACGTCGGCAGCTCATCGTAGGATACCTCGAGAACCTCGTCGGCCTTCACTCCCATGGCGCTTCCTTCCCCTCGGAAAATAGGTTGCATCCATCATAGCAAGAAGGCCTGGTGCAGCCAGCCAGAACCTCAACTTTTAGCAGGGGCCGGGAAGGGACGCGGGCGGACGCGAGGGACGGACGCGCGAGGACGCGAGGGGCGGCCGGACGCAGGGGCCGGGAAGGGACGCGGGCGGACGCGCGAGGACGCGAGGGGCGGCCGGACGCGAGAGCCGCCCTTCGTCGGGCGCGGGCGCGCGGCGGGCGCGGGCGCGAGGCGGGCGCAGCGCGCCTAGGACCGCGCCGCCACCAGCGGCGCGAGCGCGGCGATGAACGCGGGGTCGGTGCCGCAGCAGCCGCCCACGATGGCGGCGCCGGCGTCGAGGACGGCGGCCATGTCGCGGGCGAAGCCGGCGGCGTCCACGTCGTACACCGTCTCGCCGCCCTCCAGGCGCGGCAGCCCCGCGTTGGGCTTGACGATGAGGGGGCGGCCCAGCAGCGGGGCCATGGCCGCGGCCAGGGGCGCCGCCTCGCGCGGGCCGACGGAGCAGTTGAGGCCCGCGGCGTGGACGCCCAGCGCCGCGAGCGCGCGGGCGGCCTCATCGGGCGCGGTGCCCATCATGGTGCGCCCGCCCGGACCGAACGTCATGGTGGCGAACACGGGCAGGCGCGTGACGTCGAGCGCCGCGCTGGCGGCGGCGGTCATCTCGCCCAGGTCGGCCATGGTCTCCACGATGATGACGTCAGCACCGGCGTCGGCCGCGGCGCGGGCCTGGGTGGCGAACAGGTCGTAGGCGTCGTCGGGATCCAGGTCGCCCCACGGCTCCAGCAGCTGGCCCGACGGCCCCAGACTGGCGCCCACGTAGCGCGCCCCCGCCGCGCGGGCGCAGGCGACGGCCGCCGCGAACACCTCGGCCACCGCCTCGTCGCCGCCCAGGCGAGGGGCGCTGGCCCCGAACGTGTTGGTGGTCACCAGCTCGGAGCCCGCCTCCACGTAGGCCCGGTGCACGGCGGTCACGGCCTCGGGATGGTCGAGGCAGAGCGTCTCGGGCGCCGCCCCGGGCGCCAGCAGCCCCGTGCGCTGGAGCATGGTGCCCATGCCGCCGTCCTCCAGCAGCAGCGCGCGGCCCTCCAGGACGCGGGCCAGGTGGTCGTCGGCCACGATGAGGTTGTCGTCGTTGGTGCGCATGGGGTCCTCCTGGGAATCGGGGTGTGGGAAGGGACGGGGCGCGGCGCGTCAGCCGTGCCGGGCGGAGCGGCGAAACGTGCGCGCCCGCAAGAACGACCCGGGCGATGCGGGCGCCTCCGCCACCAGCGTGTAGCGGTTGCACGACCGGTTGGCCACGGCCACGGGCTCGGGCGCGGGGCGGGGGTCGTCGTCGGTCGGGTCGGGCAGCCAGGTGAGGTCGCGCACCGTCAGCGCCCGCGCGGGGGCGCCCGGCACCAAGGCCTCCAGCGCGTCGCGCTCGGCGAAGCGCGTGCGGCAGCGCACGGTCAGGCGGTAGCGGGGCCGCATCATCGCGTCGCCGGCGTCGGCCGCGGGGCTGCCCTCCCCCGCCAGCTCATCACAGGCCAGCACGTCGGCCACGTGGAGGGCCTGCTGCTCGTAGCCGTCGTAGTCGCAGGCCTGCTCGGCCTCGCCGAAGTAGAAGCCGGTGGAGTAGGGCCTGTGCGACACGTCCAGCAGCTCGGACGCCACGTCCGCGGCCGGCTCGCCGTCGAGCACGCGCCGGTAGGCCCCGGTCACGGTGGCCACGTAGAACGCCTTCTTGTTGCGCCCCTCCAGCTTGATCGCGTCCACGCCGGCCGCCGCCAGGGCGTCCAGGTGCGCCAGCATGTTGAGGTCCTTCGCGTTCATGATGAACGTGCCGCGGCCGTCCTCCTCCACGGGGAAGTGCTCGCCGGGGCGCTTCTCCTCCTCCAGCGCGTAGCTCCAGCGGCAGGGCTGCGTGCAGTGGCCCTGGTTGCCCGAGCGCCCGGTGAGGTACGAGCTGATGAGACACCGGCCCGACACGGCCATGCACTGCGCGCCGTGGGCGAAGGCCTCTATCTCCAGGTCGGGCGGGGCGTCCTGGCGCAGGCGCGCGATGTCATCCAGCGTCATCTCCCGCGCGCACACCACGCGGCTGGCCCCCAGGCCGCGCCACACCCGCGCCGCCGCGGCGTTGGCCACCGAGGCCTGGGTGCTCACGTGCAGGGCCACGTCCGGCGCGTGCTCGCGCGCCAGGGCCGCCGCCCCCACGTCCCCCACGATGAGCGCGTCGGCGCCGGCCGCCTGCACGGCGCGCAGATAGGCGGGCAGCTCGTCGATGTCGCCGGGCATCATGAGGACGTTGCACGCCACGTGCACGCGCACGCCCGCCTCGTGGGCGAGCGCCACGGCCGCCGGCAGGTCGTCCAGCGCGAAGTTGGCCGCGCGGGCCCGCATGCCGAACCGGTCGGTCGCCAGGTACACCGCATCCGCCCCGAACAGGACGGCCGCGCGCAGCTGCTCCCAGCCGCCGGCCGGGGCCAGCAGCTCCATGGTCTCGCGCACGCCAGGACCGCCTAGCCCGCGTAGGTGACGCGCGCTCCCTGCGGCGTGTCCTCGATCGTGAAGCCCAGGTTCGTCAGGCCGTCGCGCACGCCGTCGGCCACGGCCCAGTTCTTCTCGGCGCGGGCCCGGGCGCGGGCCTCCAGCAACGCCTCCACGGCCTCCATGGCATCCGCGCCGCCGTAGCCGGCGATGTCGGCCGCCAGGGCCACCACCTCGGGCGGGTAGTCAGCGCCCTCGCCCTGGTCGTCGGCCAGCTGGATGCCCAGCACCGCCAGCAACTCCACGATGGCGTCGCGGGCGGCCACCACGGCCTCGGCGTCGGCCACGGAAAGCGAGGCGTCCGCCACCGCGGCGTTCACATCGCCCACCAGCGTGAACAGCGCGCCCAGGGCCGCGGGGGCGTTGAAGTCGTCGTCCATGGCGGCGGTGAAGGCCTCGCGCGCGGCCGCCACCTGGGCGCCCAGGGCGGCGGCGTCCACCGCGTCGGGCGCGCCGTCGGCGGCGTTGGCGGCCAGCCAGTCCAGGTTGCGCACGGCGTTCTCGATGCGCGTGAGGGCGGCGTCGGCCTCGGCCAGGCGGTCGTCGGAGAAGTCGAGCGGGCTGCGGTAGTGCGTCTGCAGCATGAGCATGCGCAGCGCCGCGGGCCGCGTGGTGTCGAGCACCTCGTGCAGCAGCATGAAGTTGCCGAGCGACTTGGACATCTTCTCGGCGTTGATCTGCAGCATGCCCGAGTGCATCCAGTGGTTGGCGAACGTGCAGCCGTACGCCGCCTCCGACTGGGCGCGCTCGTTCTCGTGATGGGGGAATGCCAGGTCGGAGCCGCCGCCGTGGATGTCGAAGGGCAGCCCCAGGTACTTGTGCGACATGGCCGAGCACTCGATGTGCCAGCCCGGACGCCCCGGCCCCCAGGGGCTCTCCCACGACGGCTCGCCGGGCTTGGCGGCCTTCCACAGGGCGAAGTCGAGCGGGTCGCGCTTGCGGTCCTCCAGGCCCTGCCCGTCGGCGCGCAGCTCGCGATGGCCGCCCTCCATCTCGTCGATGTTGCGGCCCGACAGCCCGCCGTAGGCCGGGAACGAGCGCACCGAGAAGTACACGTCGCCATCCACCTCGTAGGCGTGGCCGCCCTCGATGAGCAGCTCCACCAGCTCGATCATGGCGGGGATCTCCTCGGTGGCCTTGGGGCGCACGTCCGGGTCCATGACGCCGGCGGCGTGCATGTCGGCGATGAAGGCCTCCGTGTACTCGGACGCCACCTCGGCGGCCGTGCGGCCCTCCTCGTTGGCGCGCTTGATGATCTTGTCGTCCACGTCGGTGACGTTCTGCACGAACGTCACGTCGAAGCCGCGCCAGATGAGGTAGCGGCGGATCATGTCGAACGAGATGAACGTGCGGGCGTTGCCGATGTGGATGCGGTTGTACACGGTGGGTCCGCACACGTACATCGACACCTTCCCCGGATGGATGGGGTCGAGGTCCACCTTGCGGCGCAGCTTGGTATCGTAGAGCCTGATGGTCATGGGGCGCTCCTTACGTCAGCGTGAGTGACTGCGATTGTAGCGCATCGGCGCGCGGCGGGCGGCCGCGCGGGGCAAGGCGCGGACAACGGGGACGCAACCCGCCCTCCCCCGCCCGGCAGACGGCGGCGGGCCCGGCGCGCCATGCGCGCCGGGCC
>JAAWAY010000022.1 GCA_022792415.1 Eggerthellaceae bacterium
CCATCGCCGTCACGGCCGAGATCGTCACGGCGGAGTACCTGCAGCGCTGCCAGGAGCTGGGCATGTCGCTGGAAGACATAGACGCGCGCTTCACGGCCAGCCTGGTGGAGGCCAAGGCCAAGCGCGACCGAGACCAAGGAGCAGCTGATGAGGCGAAGGACCAAGCCGGCCGCGGACGAGTCGTCGTCTTCCCCCGCGCAGCGGAGGATGCAGGCGAGCGAGCAGCGGGAGACGGGGCGTAGGCGCACCTCGCGCAACGGCGCCGTCGTCTTCACGGTCGTCGTCTTCCTGGTCGCGGCGGCCCTCGTGTGCGCTGTAGCCGAGGTGGGGCTGGGCGGCGTGGGCGTCGGCGCGCTCGTGGCGGCCCTCGTCGTCGGCTGCTTGGCCGCGTCGTCGATCCACGTGGTGATGGAGTGGGAGAAGGCCGTGGTCATGCGCTTCGGCAAGCTCAATCGCGTGGCCGGCCCGGGCCTGGTGTTCACCTGGCCCATCATCGAGTTCTACACCCTGCGCGTCGACCAGCGCGTCATCGCCACGTATTTCGGCGCCGAGGAGACGCTCACCGAAGATCTCGTGCCCGTCAACGTGGACGCCGTGGTGTTCTGGATGGTGTTCTCGGCCAAGAAGGCTGCCACCGAGGTGGAGGACTACGCGAGCGCCGTGGCGTGGATGGCCCAGGCCACCCTGCGCAAGGCCATCGGGCGCGCGTCGCTGGCCCAGGTGGCCGCGCGCCGCGACCAGCTGGACGCCGAGCTGAAGGACGAGCTGGAGGCCAAGCTGGCCGACTGGGGCATCGCCGTGATGGACGTGGAGGTGCGCGACATCGTGGTGCCCAAGGAACTGCAGGCCGCCATGGCCGCCGAGGCCGTGGCCACGCGCGAGCGCAACGCCCGCATGATCATGGCCGAGGCCGAGCACGACATCTCCGAGATGCTGCGCGACGCCTCCGACGTGTACGACGGCAGCCCCGACGCGCTGCGCCTGCGCACGATGCACCTGGCCTACGAGTCGGTCAAGCAGTCCGGCGGCACGCTCGTGATACCGAGCGCGTTCAGCGAGGGCTTCGTCCCCGCGGCCGACGCGCCTGGCACCGCCGACGTGGCCCGCTACCAGTCGACGACGTCGTAGACGATGCCGTAGCGGCTCTCCAGGTGATCGAACAGCTGCTGAGGGGTAAAGGCGGGGGTACGACTCCCGAGAAACCCGTTCAGGTCGCGCGTGACGAGGATGTCCGCCTTGACCTTCTCGGCGCCTACCGCGATGAGGCAATCCTCGAAGTCTCCCCAGCGACGCTCGGTGGCGAGTTTTATGTCCGCCTCATCCACGGAGCACACATTGAGCCACTCGAAGCTCTCGTGGAAGGCATCGTGAACGGTCTCGCTGCCCATCTCCTTTGCCAACACGTAGAAGGCGTCGGTATAGGATTTTGCCGACACCCAGGCTTCCGCATCTCCCAGGGCGCTCATCGCGGCCAGGCGCAGCACCCCGTCGCCATCCGGCGGCCGACGCGTGAAGGCATCGATGAGAACGTTCGTATCAAAGAAAAGCCGCATAGCGTTCCTCCCGCGCCTCGTTGAGGATCTCCTTGTAGGGACGGGTGTCCTTGAGGGGTCCGACGTACATCGCATCCAGGAGAATGCGAACGCTCTCCTTCTGCTCCGGGGTGAGGGTGCGCCGCCCCGGGGCGGGTATCGTGCCCGTCCGCGAGGGGGGCAGCTCCCCCTTGGCCAGCAGGTACTCGTAGGCGGCGTTGACCAGCTGCGTGGGCGTGGCACCGATCTCCCGTAGGATGGCTGCGCCCTGCTCCTTGATCTCCACAGGCACGCGCGCAGTGACGATGGCATCCATGGCATCTCCTTCCTCTATCGCTTGCTGAGATTCGTAATACCATAATACACCCGTATAGCGGGCAGTTCTACTCGCATTGTGCAAGATGGCGCCCCCGCATCCGGTCGCCAGCCTGGCGCGCTCCGCCCCATCCCTCACCCTTGCGCTCATCATCTGTCATAGATTGTCATACAAAAACTGTTGACGGGGGGGGGTTCTATGACAGACTAGGGCAAGAAGAATCCGGCCGATTCTACTGGTATTCGTGAAGGCGACGGAAACGCTTGAGGGAACGAAGGCGGCGACAGCCGCCGGGTGAGCGGTCGCCGAGGAGGGGAGGGGCGTGGCGCGCGCGACGGCGCGGCCCGTCGCCGGCATCCCTCCGCCACATGGAGGAGGACACATGAATCCTGTACTGCGACGGGGCATCCCCGTCTGCGCGGCCGCGGCCTTGGCGCTGACCCTCGCGGGGTGCGCCTCGCCTTCGGGCCAGCTCGCCTCGACGGGCAGCAACGCCCCCGAGATCATCGCCGGCGCATCGCTTCCCGGCGAGCCCCTGACCGATCGCGAGATCGACTACTACCTGGACAAGATCGAGTCCAACCTCACCGAGGAGCGCACGGGCCGCGCGCCCGAGCCCACCAGCTTCGAGCGCATCCGTGCGTTCGCCGAGGCGGACGACGGCAAGGCGTTCTACATGATCAACCTGGTGCGCGAGAACGAGACCCCGCAGTATCCCAGCTGGTGGCAGGGCGAGCGCGCCGAGACGGTGATGGACGCGAAGAAGCTCTACTCCGCCGCCTGCGCGCCCAAGATGGCCGCCGCCGGCTCGTACTCGATGTTCGGCGTCACGCTGGCGAGGGACGCCGTCCTCACCGACGACAACGACATGGAGCCGTGGGATCAGTTCTACCTGATCTCGTATCCCAACCGCAAGGCGTTCCTGGAGATGCTCGCCAGCGACGAGTACGCCGACGCCGTCATCCACAAGTACGCCGGCGACAAGGACACCCAGCTCATCCCCGTGAGCGCCGGCACGCTCGCCGCGCAGAAGACCTTCGAGGAGGGCACACCGCTCACGCAGGAGCAGGTGGACGAGTACATGGCGCTCTACCAGGCCAACCTGACGGTGGAGCGCACGGGCCACGAGACCGACCCGGCCACCGTCGAGCGCATCCGCACGTTCCTCGAGACCGACGACGGCAAGCCGTTCCTCATGATCAACCTGGTGCGCGAGTGGGACGGCCCCACCTATCCCAGCTGGTGGACGGGTGAGCGCGCCGATTCCGTCCTCAAGGCGAAGATGCTCTACTCCGCCGCCTGCTCGCCCATCATGGCGGGCGCGGGGTCGTACTCCACGCTGGGCGTGATGACCGCCTACGACGCGGTGGTCACCGACGACGACAGCCTGGAGCCGTGGGACCAGTTCTACCTGATCGCCTACCCGAGCCGTGAGGCGTTCATGAAGCTGCTGGTGAGCGACGAGTACGCCGACGCCATCGTCCACAAGTACGCGGGCGACAAGGATACCCAGCTCATCCCCGTCACCTACGCCCAGTTCTCGAACCCCTACGCCGCGGCCTAGCGCCTGCGCGAGGGAGGCGAGTCCCGCGGCCGCGCGGCCGCGGCAGTTCTAAGGAGAGAAGAAGCCATGAGTGGTACCACCCTTACCCGCCGCTCGTTCCTCAAGACGACCGGCGCCGTCGCCGGGGCGTCTGCCCTGGGGGCCGGGACGTTCGGCATGCTCAAGGCCCACGCCGACGAGCAAGACGAGTCCGCCAGCGGCGGCGAGCAGCTGTTCAACTGCAACTGCCGCTCCAACTGCATGGGCTCGTGCCGCCTGCTGGCGCACGTGCGCAACGGCAAGCTGGTCAAGCTGTCCCCCGGCGGCTACAGCGAGCCCGGCTACACCGGCTGCTGCCTGAAGGGCCTGTCCTACGTCGAGCGCATCTACAGCCCCACCCGCATCCAGTACCCCATGCGCCGCGTGGACGGCACCGAGCGCGGCGCCGGCCAGTGGGAGCGCGTGAGCTGGGACGAGGCCATCGCCGAGATTGCCCAGAAGATGCAGGACACCATCGACAACTACGGCCCCAAGGCCATCGCCTTCGACGCGGCCTCCGGCAACTACGGCTACATCAACGGCGTGTACGGCCTGTTCCCGCGCCTGGCCGCGTGCCTGGGCGCCATCAAGACGGCGGCCTGCTACGACTACGCCGCCGGCCACGGCATCGACCGCGTGCTCGGCACCGGCGACTGGCAGTACTGCAACGAGCCCAACAGCGTGCTGGACTCGTCCATGGTGGTGGTGTGGGGCACCAACCCCGTGTTCACCCACCCGCACAGCTGGCGCTGGATCCAGTGGGCCAAGGAGAAGGGCACGAAGGTCGTCACCATCGATCCCATCAAGTCCGCCACGGCGCACCGCTCCGACGAGTACATCCGCGTGAACCCGGGCCACGACGGCTACCTGGCGCTGGCCATGGCCAACTACGTCATCCAGCATGACCTGGTGGACTGGGACTTCATCAACGAGCGCTCCAACGGCGGCTTCCTGGTGCGCCAGGACAGCCTGCGCCACCTGTCCACGGCCAACTGGCCCGCGTCGGCTGCCGAGCAGTATGCCGCCACCGTCGCCGCGGTGAAGGAGAAGTACGCGCCCCAGGGCGCCACGGCCGTGGCCACCGCGCTGGCGGCCGTGCCCGTCGACTACTACGTGTGGGACAACGCCACCGGCGCGCCCGCCCTGTACGCCGACGCGCAGGACCCGGCGCTCGAGGGCTCGTTCACCACGCCCGACGGCATCGCCCTGGACACCTCCTTCTCGCTGCTCAAGAAGCAGCTCGAGCAGTACACCATCGCCGAGGCCGCGCGCCTCACGGGCCTGTCCGAGGACTTCATCGTCGACTTCACCGAGCGCTTCGCCGCCGAGGACGCCGTGTCCGTCAACATCACCTACGGCCTGGACCACTACCTCAACGGCTACCAGAACACCTGGGCCATCGCCATCCTCATGGCGCTGACGGGCAACCTGGCCAAGCCGGGCGCGGGCTTCACCGGCGTGTTCACCACGCGCTGGGCGCCCGAGACGCTGGGCCTGTGGGTGACCAAGGAGTACAAGGGCCTCAACGCCACCATCCCGTTCGCCATCATGCCCGAGATCGTGGCCACCCAGTCGCTCAACGGCCAGCCGTTCCCCATGAAGGTCATGGTGTCGTACTGCTCCAACCCCGCCAGCAACCTGGGCGGCCAGCGCGAGTTCCTCGACCGGCTGCTGCCCAACCTGGACTACTACGTGGTCATCGACATGGAGATGACCGACTCCGCCCAGTACGCCGACATGGTGCTGCCCTCCACGTCCTGGTACGAGACCGAGGACATCCGCGCCGGCTACAACAACCCCTACACCATCTTCCAGGAGAAGGCCATCGAGCCGCTCTACGAGAGCAAGCCCGACTCGGAGATCGCCGGGCTCCTCGGCCGCGCGCTGGGCTTCGAGGCGTCGTTCCCCGAGGGGGAGGACATCAACACCTGGGGCGCCATCCTGTTCAGCAACGCGGCGTCCAAGGCCAAGCAGCTCACGCTCGACCGGTTCCGCAACGAGAAGGTCATCCAGACCACCGGCACGCCGGGCCAGTCGTTCATCACGGGCATGACGTCGCCCTTCACCACCGAGAAGGGCCTGGTGCGCCTGTACACCGACAACCCCAAGCCGCGCCTGGACTACGGCCAGGACCTGTCGGACCGCGTTGACGGCGAGCACCTGGTGTACTACCGCGAGCCGGAGGAGGCGGGCATCGACAACCCGCTGAAGGAGAAGTACCCGCTCGTGTACCTGCAGGAGCACTCCCGCTTCCGCGTGCACACCCAGTGGGGGCGCGTGCCGCTGCTGCGCGAGCTCGATCCCGAGCCGCTGGCCAAGGTCAACGGCAAGGACGCGGCCGAGCGCGGCGTCACCACGGGTGATCTGGTGGAGGTGTACAACGACCGCGGCCACTGCGTCGTGAAGTGCCTCATCGACGAGTCCATCGCGCCGGGCGTCGTGTCCATCCCCAAGGGATGGCAGCGCGACCAGTTCATCGAGGGCTGCTACCAGGAGATGTCCCAGCCGGGCGTCGACCCGTACCCCTCCGCTGCCTCGTTCTACGACGCCCGCGTCAACTTCAGGAAATGGGAGGCTTAAGCCATGCGTTACGGATTTGCCATAGACACCAAGCGGTGCATCGGCTGCCACACCTGCTCGGTGGCCTGCCGCATCGAGAACAACCTGCCCAACGGCACCTGGTGGAACCGCGCCCTCACCGACGGCGGCGCCGAGATGGACACGCCCGCGGGCGAGTTCCCCGACGCCACCATGAGCTACCTGACGGTGGCCTGCCAGCACTGCGAGAACCCGGCGTGCGTCAAGGTGTGCCCCGTGGGCGCCACCTACAAGGACCCGGAGACCGGCGTCGTGCGCCAGGACTACGACAAGTGCATCGGCTGCCGCATGTGCATGTCGGCCTGCCCCTACACGGGCGTGCGCTCCTTCAACTGGGAGGAG
>JAAWAY010000023.1 GCA_022792415.1 Eggerthellaceae bacterium
GTCCAGCACCTCGCCGGCGTGCAGGTTGGTCAGCTGCACCTCGGCCGTGGGGATGAGGTACAGGCCGTTCGTCGTCTTGAACAGGTCCTCCTCGAACTTCGGCAGCTGCGCGGTGCCGGTGAGCGTGGCGGCGTTGGCCAGGGCCGGCACCCACCACTCCTTGTAGCCGCGGCTCACGTGCTGGTCCAGCATGAAGCTGATGAGCGCGCGCTCCAGGCGGGCGCCCAGGCCGCCCAGCACGTAGAAGCGGCTCTCGGCCAGCTTGACGCCGCGGTCGAAGTCGATGATGTTCAGCTCGGGGCCCAGGTCCCAGTGGGCCTTGGGCTCGAAGCCCTCGGCGGCGAAGTCGCGCGGGGTGCCCCAGCGGCGCACCTCCGGGTTGTCGTCCTCGTCATCGCCGACGGGCGTGGTGGCGTCGGGCATGTTGGGCACGGACATGAGCAGGTCGCGCAGGGCCGTGTCGACGGCCTCGCGCTGGGCGCTCACCTCGGCCAGCTCGTCGTTGATGGCGCGCACGCGCTCCTTGGCGGCCTCGGCCTCGTCCTTCTGGCCCTGGCCCATCATCTTGCCGATCTCCTTAGACACGCTGTTGCGCTCGGCCTGCAGGGCCTCCTCCTTTTTGATGGCCTCGCGGCGCGACTCGTCAAGCTCGGTGAAGCGAGCCGAGTCCCAGGAGGCATGGCGGTTGGCCATGGCCTGGCTCACGGCGTCCAGGTTTTCGCGGACGAACTTGATGTCTAGCATTGACGGGCTCCTTCTTCGCGACAGCGATCCAAGGGTAACAGGGCAACAAGTATAGCGCACCGCGCGGGAGGGCAACGACCCGCGCAGGGGGACGGTTGCCCGCGCGCGTGTGACAGAGGGTCACGTCAAATGTCACGCAACAGAGTGCGTGACATTTGACGTGACCCTCTGTCACACGCCCCGGCAACCCACCTCGCGGGCAATAGTGTCCAGCACCTCGCGGATGGCGATGGGCTTGGACAGGTGCGCGTTCATGCCGCTCTTCAGCGACGCGAGCACGTCGTCGGCGAAGGCATTGGCCGACATGGCGATGATGGGCACCGTCGCAGCATCGGGCCGGGCCATGGCGCGGATGGCCGCGGTGGCCTCCAGGCCCGTCATGCGCGGCATGCGCACGTCCATGAGCACCACGTCGTAGGTCCCCGGATCGGACGAGGCGAACATCTCGCAGGCCTTCTGGCCGTCCTCCGCCCAGTCCACGACCATGCCCTCGTCGGCCAGCAGCTCGGTGGCGATCTCGGCGTTGAGGTCGCTGTCCTCGGCCAGCAGCACCCGCAGGCCGCCGAAGTCGAACGACCCGGGGACGACGCGGGCGGGCTGCGCTTCGGCGCCGTCGCGGCCGGCAGGCTCACCCGCGCCCGACGCGGACGGCTGGGTCGCCTGGCCTGCGGGCGCCGCCGCGGGCGCTGAGGGGGCGGTCGCCCCTTCCCCCTCGTCCGCACGCGATCCGAGGATCGTGGAGGGAGCGTCGGCGAGCATCTTCTTGTTCACGACGATGGTGTAGGTGGTGCCCTTGCCCACCTCCGTCTCCACGTGGATGTCGCCGCCCAGGGCGTTGACGATCTGCTTGACGATGGGCATGCCCAGGCCGGTGCCCTCCGACCGCGAGCGTCCCTCCATGACGAACGGCTCGAACAGGTGCTCCACGAACTCCGGCGCCATGCCGATGCCGTCGTCGGCCACCACGAACGTGATGCACTCGTAACCTGCCGCCAGGCTGGGCTCCACCTTCACGCCCAGCTCGATGTGGCCGCCCTCCTCGGTGTACTTGGACGCGTTGGTGAGCAGGTTGACCAGCAGCTGGCGCAGGCGCGTCTCGTCGCCCAGGAACACGGCGTCCACCGGGCCCTCGGCCTGCCGCGTGAACGACTGGTTCTTCTCGTCGCACTGGGGGCGCACGACGTCGTCGACCGATTGCAGCAGGTGGGACAGGTTGAAGGGGCGGTCGTCCAGGTTGACCTTGCCGCTCTCTATCTTGGAGATGTCCAGCACGCCGTTGATGAGCTCCAGCAGGTGATCGGACGCGCGCTCGATGTCGGCGAGGTTGGCCTCGGTGCGCGCGGGATCGTCCAGGTGCTTGCGCGCGATGGCCAGCTTGCCGATGATGACGTTCATGGGCGTGCGGATCTCGTGGCTCATGCGCGAGAGGAACTCCGACTTGGCGTTGTTGGCCGCCTCGGCCGCCTCCATGGCCTCCTTCATGGACAGCTGGATGAGGTTGGCCTCGGTGACGTCGCGGATGATGACGAGCACCTGCCCCTTGTTCTCGTAGCGCAGGGGGCGCACGGTGTACTCGACGTAACGCGCCCGGTTGCCCCGCGGCGCCTCGAACGCGAACTCCCCGCGCTCGAAGAAGCTTACGCCGTTCTCCTTGATGCGGCGCAGCACCGCGCACCCGCGCGGCGACACGCCCAGCTCACGCGCCTTGTCGGGATCCTTGATGAGATCCTCCAGGCTGGCGCCGAAGATGTTGGCGCTCTTGGCCACGATGGGCGTGACCTCCCCGTCCGCCGGGGAGTACAGGATGACGCCGAAGTCCAGGCTGTCGGAGAGCGCCTGGTACAGGGTCTGCTTCATCTCCAGGTTGCTCTCGCGCGAGCGCTTGCGGTACAGCGCAACGGCCACGGCCGCGCTCAGCAGCACGCAGGCCGCGCTCAGGACCAGCACCACCGCGAACACCGCCGATATGACGCTGGCCTCGGATCGCACGGCCTCCACGGATATGACGTTGCACACGTACCACGAGCCGCGCCCCGTCGGGGCCACGCACAGGTAGGAGTCACGCCCGTCCACCAGCCCCACCGCCAGGGCGGACTCGCCGTGGACGACGGCGTTGCGCAGGGATTCCACGTCGGACTGGACCTCACCGACCATCTTCACGTTGCGGTCGGCCCCCGCGTCGAGGGCCCCGCCGACGAAGTCGTAGACCGACGAGCCCTCGGGCACGTTCGTCCCATCGCCGAAGTTGAGCAGCACCTCGCCGGTGGTGCCGTCGAACAGCAGCGTGTCGCCGATGACGCCCCGGGTCACGCGCGCCGAGTCGACGGAGAACACGCTGAGGGGAATCTGCACGTACAGCGCGCCCACCTGCGCGCCGCTGATGAAGAGGGGCTCCTGCGCCACGCGGGTGTACACGCCGTCGAGCGACTGGAAGCTCTCGGAGTAGCTCGCGCGGCCCTGGGACAGCGCCGTCTCGGCCACCCCCAGGTCGGCCACGTCGAACGGCTCCCCCTCGGCGGTGATGCCCCGGCCGTCCATCCGGGCGAAGGCGACGCCGGAGAACTCGAAGCGCTCGCCAAGGGACGCGAGGGCCGGCTGCACGAGCGCCGGGTCGTCGCTTTGGATGGTGAAGGCGCCGATGGCGTCCTGGATGGCCTCGGCCTCCTCGCCGACGAAGGAGCCCACCTGCTCGGTGAACGTGGTGGCCTGCTGCTCGCCGTTCTGACACAGCTTGTCGTTGACGTAGCCGGAGAGGGCCGCCAGGGCGATGGCGAGGATGACGAGCATCGCCACGCCGCAATATATGAGAGCGCCGCCCTTTCTCTTGACCATCGTCGAGCCCATCAGCCATTCTCCCCCGCACGACGCACCCAGAGGATGCGCCCGAACCCTTCGCCAGTTCACCGCTTCTCCACGCCGGCAAACTGACGTGATGGCGCCCGCGTCGCATAGTATACTTTCAGGCGCCTGCTACGAATGTTCCCAAGGTTAGCGTCTCGGGCAGGCTTCGAGAAGTTGTCATCCTTCTAACGTAACGAGGCTGTTTACATGGACATGGGCGAGCTCTACCACTTCCTCTTCGAGACGATGCCGGGCATCGGCTGCCTGGTGGGCGCGGGCCTGATTCTCAGCGTCATCGCCTGCATCATCATGGAGAGGCGCACGCGCAAGCAGTTCAAGAACCACGAGAAGACCGAGGACGACTGGTCCTTGTTCGACGACGACGAGGACGAGGAGAACTAGCATGGCCGCGCTCGACCCCCAGCCCCAGCTGTTCCTGTACCAGCTCGAGGGGCGCTACATCCCGCGCGTGGCCGCCGTCCACGACCTGTGCGGCTACGGCAAGTGCTCGCTGGGCGTGGCTATCCCCGTGCTGTCAGCCGCCGGCTGCGACGTGTGCCCGGTGCCGACGGGGCTGTTCTCGTCCCACACGGCGTTCCCCGGCTGGTACATGCACGACACCACGGACATCCTGTCCGACTACCTGGCCGCCTGGCGCGGCATCGACGTGGACATCGACGCCGTCTACTCCGGCTTCCTCGGCGCGCCCGAGCAGGTGGACATCATCCGCAGCCTCTACGACACCTACCCTAACGCCATGCGCGTGGTCGACCCCGTCATGGCCGACCACGGCAAGGTGTACCCCACCTACACGCCCGAGCTGTGCGACGCCATGGCCGAGCTGGCCTGCGGCGCCGACGTGCTCACGCCCAACCTGACCGAGGCCGCCATCATCCTGGGCGAGCCCATCGGCGAGGACTGGGCCGGCACCGACATCCCCGACGCCGAGGCGCACCGCCTGGTGCGGGCCCTGCTGGCCAAGGGGGCCAAGCACGTGGTGCTCAAAGGCGTCAAGCGCGCCGGTGAGAACACCGTGCGCAACTTCGTCGGCAGCCAGGGCGCCGACGAGATCGTGGAGGTGTCCAACGAGTACCTGCCCTACCTGCTGCACGGCACGGGCGACGTCTATGCGTCGTGCCTGCTGGCGGCCATCATGGCCGGCCGCTCCCTGGAGGAGGCGGTGGCCTTCGCGGGCGACTTCGTGCACGATGCCATGATCGTGTCGGCCGAGCAGCCCCACTTCCAGGAGCGCGGCGTCAGCTTCGAGCCCCTGCTGGGCAAGGTGACCGCCCTGCTCGACTAGCGAGCCAGCCGGCCCCGACACGCACTGGATACAAGCAAAGGGCGGAGGCCATGCCTCCGCCCTTTCTCGTTCTGATGCCGGCGCGCCTTACTCGTCGTCCGCCTCGAGCGCTTCCCATTCCTCGGGGGCCCACCGCACGCGATCGGGCACCCCCATGAGCGCCAGCACGACGCCCACCGCGGCGGAAGCCAGCGCCCCCACGAACGACGCCGTCGCCGGCAGCCAGCTGGCGCCGCCCGACTCCAGGCCCGCCGCCACGCTCACGCCCGCCACCAGGATGGCGCCCGCGGCGAGCGACCCGGCGATGTCGAAGGCGCGCGTGCCCCGCACGCACAGCAGGCTGTACGCGCCGGCGGCCAGCACCCAGCTGACGGCCACGCACCAGGTGCCCGGCAGCTGCAGCGTCGTGATGAGCGCGGACTGCGCGTCAAAGCCGGCGAACGCGTCGAACCCGGCGAAGCGCAGGTTGGTCCACGGGTTCCAGCCGCCCAGGTCGCACGACCCCAGGCTGGCCAGCGCCAGGGCCGTGAACACGCTGAACAGGCTGCTCAGCAGCGCCTGCCCCACGGGCAGCAGCGCGCCAGCCGCGATGGGGGCCAGCGCCCCGAACCCGGCGGCCCCCGCCAGCGGCTGGACGAGCGCGCTCAGGGCCTGGGCCTCGCCCTCGCGCCCCAGGCCGCGCCACCAGACGATGGTCACGCCGATGACGGCCAGGCCCAGCAAAAACGACCCGCTCAGGAAGAACGCTACGCCCAGCAGCACGAACGACGCCAGCGCCGCCAGGTGCGGGCGGATGGCCGCCGCCACGGCCGCGGCCGCCACCAGCGCCCAGAACGCCGGCGGGACGGTGCTCGCCAGCCCGTAGGCCGCGTCGGGCGCGCCCAGCCTCACGTTCACCAGGGCCAGCGCCGTCACCAGCGCGGCCGCGGCCATGGACAGCCCGCGCGCGATGATCGACCCGCCGCGCGGCCCCAGCCGATCCACCAAGGGGACGGCGGGCTCAGGCGGGGCCGGAGGCTCCTCGGGCTCGGGCGGGCGCGTCTCGCATACGATGTCGGCCAGCTGCCGCTTGCCCTTGCGCGCGCTGCCCAGCAGGGGCTCCAGTTCCTCGGCGAACGCCTCCACCGTCTCGTAGCGCTCGTCCGGGTCGGGGTCGAGCGCCAGGAACATCACGTCGTCGGCCGCCGGATCCAGGTCGTCCCAGCACAGGGACGGCAGCACCAGCTCGGCCTCCTCGATGGCCTCCTCGGCCTCGTCCAAATCGCGTGCGAAGAACGGGTTGTCGCCCGAGAGCATCTCGTAGGTGAGGCTGGCCAGCGCCCACTCGTCGGTGCGCTCGTCGAGCGCCTCCTGGCGCATCTGCTCGAGCGGCATGTAGCCGATGGTGCCGCCGCCGGCGGTGCCGTGGCCGCTGGCGTCCATCAGCGTGGCCAGGCCGAAGTCCGTCACTTTCACCTGGCCCTGCCGGTTGATGATGACGTTGTCGGGCTTGATGTCCAGGTGCAGCACGTCGCTGCCGTGGGCCGCACCCAGCGCGTGGGCGATGGACGTGAACACCGCGGCGATGATGTCGAGCGTGATGTCGTCGCCCTCCTCGCGCATGATGCGCGCGAGCGTCTTGCCCTCGATGTACTCCATGATGACGTACGCCACGCCGTCGTGGACCTTGCAGTCGTACACGGTGACGATGTTCGCGTCGGACAGGTGCGCGGCCGTGCGCGCCTCCTCCAGGCCCGGGATGTGGTCGAACAGGTCGTCGTCATCCAGCTCGGGATCGTCGTCCTCGACGTCGGGCAGATCCGCCACGCAACGCGGCGATGACATGCGCGCGGCCTCCGTCCCCGCCGACGAGGCAGTGGCACCGGATGCCTCCGACGATCCGGCCGAGCGCCCCTTGCCCGCGGCCCCGGCCAGCACGCTCGCCAGCGAGCGACGATGGGAAGAGGCGCCCCGCTCATCCCGATCCGCGCCTGCGGGATCCGCGTCGCCCGGCTCGCCGGCCGCTGCGCCGATCACGCCGAGGCGGGGGGCCGCGTCGTCCCAGCCGCCGGTGTCCTCGTCCGAGCCGGCGCCGTCCCAGCCGGCCGCTTCGTCCCAGCTCGTCGCCTCCTCGTCCGCGTCCGCGTCGCGCCAGCCGGGCGTATCCTCGTCAGCGCCGTCGCGCCAGCCGGGCGCTTCGTCCCAGCCGCGCGCGTCGCCGTCCGCGTCGGCGTCATTCCAGCTGGCCGCGTCGCCGTCGCCCCAGCTCCGCGCGCCGGTCGCGCCACCGCGCCCGAGGTCGTCCTCGAGGTCCTCGAAGTCCTCGGCACAGAACTCGTCGTCATCTGCGGCCGGCCGCGCATGCGACCCGCGCCGCCTCAGGGAGGACGCGCGGCGCTCCCCGTCGAGGTCCCGGCTCGCACCCGCGTGCGCCCCCCGGGGCTCGTCCAAGTCGAACGCGGGATCGTCGAATACGCCGCCTCGTGGGCGGATGCTCGCCGCCGCACCCACGGCGCCCGAGCCGGCCTCGGCGCGGGACGCACGGCCGGCGCCTCCCCGGCGGCGGTGCGCGCCTGGCTGCGCCGCCCCGTCGTCCGGACGCGCCGCGTCCTCGCCTCCGTCCGCGCCGCGTTCCCCGGTGTCTGTCGCGTGCGGGCCGTCCTCGGCCTCCGGCGCGCGACCGTCATCGCCGGGCAGGTCCTCCCACGGCGCGACCTCGTCCTCCACCTGGGGCGCGACCTCCGCGGCACGGGAGCGCCTCCCCGGCGCGCTCGCCCCTCCCGCCCGAGGCGCCTCCACGACAGGCGCGTCATCCGCATCGGCGACGTCTTCCCAGGCAGGAGCTTCCTCACGCGCGCCGTCCGGCACCGGCGCCTCCAGCGCGTCAGCCAGCTTGGCCTCCATGGCCAGCAGGCGCGCGCGGGCCACATCGGCTTCGGACAGCTCGATGCACTTGATGGCCACGTCGCGCTTCAGGCGCGTGTCGTAGGCATGCTGAACCGTGCCGTAGCCCCCGGCTCCGGCCTTCTCGATGATGCGATAGCGATCAAGCAATAGCTGCTGGCGCGCCATGGATCGGCTGCCCTTCCCTGCTGCGTTTACGGTGCGTTTCCGCCGCGCCACGGCCGAGGCCGCCGCGAGGCGTGGTTTCGTTGATGCTCGCATCCTACCATATCGGCGCAGGCTGACGGGACGCCCGCGCGCACCCCCGCCGAAAGCCCACACGCCAGCGCCCTCTCGCACGCACGCGTCTCGTTTTGCGGCCAAAAAAAGCCAATATCGGGGCGCGGACAACAGCGCTCGCGACTCCCGGACGTCCTCTCGCGGCAAAACACCAGGTCGCCGAAAATACGGCGCCTCCGGTTCGCCGCCTACGGCGTCCCATCCTGGATATCGGGGCACTTGGGCGTTGTCCGCACCCCGATATTGGCTTGTTTTCTCGGAATTTCGTACCGCCCCCTCGGCAACGGCAGGCGGAGCCGCCGACGCCGGCAACCAGCGTCGATCGAAATTCCCCCTTGCGCCCGCCCGGACGCTGGGGTAACATATCCTTCGCTTTCGACGCGAGTCGAAGCCACCCTGTGCGGGTGTGGCGGAATTGGCAGACGCGTACGGTTCAGGTCCGTATGGGGGCAACCCCATGAAGGTTCAAGTCCTTTCACCCGCACCACTGAATGCAGAGAGCCCGGCTATGCCGGGCTCTTTTCGTTTCTCGACGCCCCCGCCGTTTTCGGCGCCCCCACGCCCGCGATCCCAGCCGGCTTTGAAAAAACGGCGGCCGCTACCAGCGCAGCGTGATGCGCAATTCGTCGCCCTCCATCGCAGCCTCCACCTTCATTCCCATGGCCTGAGCCAGGCTGCCCACCACGGCCAGTCCCAGCCCCGTCCCGCCCGATGTGCGCGCGGGATCGGCGCGGTAGAAACGCTCGAACAGGCGCTCCGCGTCCACCGACGCCGGATTGTCCACCGGGTTGGCGAACACGATCGAGCGGCCCCGCTGCCGGACGGCGGGCGCGGCGGCACCGTAGCGCAGGGCGTTGACCACCAGGTTCTCGAAGATGCGGGCGAGGGCGTCCGGATCGACGTCCAACACCAGCCCCTCGTCGTCGAACGACACGGTCGGCTCCCATCCGCGCTCGTCGAACGCGAGCCGCTGGCCGTCCAGGACGTTGGCCAGCAACGGCAGCACCGGCGTCGGCGCGGGGTCGAGGACCAGGTCGGGGTCGTTGGCCTGGGCGTAGGCGAACAGCTGGCCCAGCAGCGTCTCCATGGCGTCCAGCCGCGCCACGGCCGCGTCCAGGTAGTGCGCGCGGCGTGCGGCGTCGGGCTCGTCGGCCGCCAGCTGCACGTAGCCCTTGGCGCCGGCCAGCGGCGTGCGGATGTCGTGCGACAGGCTGGTGAGGTCGCGCTGGAAGTCCCGGCGTGCGCCCAGGTCGGCGCGGCGGTCGTCGGCCGCCCGGTCGATCTCGTCATTGACGGCGCTCGCCAGCTCGTAGAACCCCCGCCCGGGCATGTCCGTGGTCAGCCGGGCGTTCGACCGCGCCGCCCGCGTGCGCAGGAAGGCCGCCATGCGACGCAGTTCGTGGGAATACGCCCACGTCACCGCCACGCCGCATGCGGCCAGCCCTGCCAGAGCCAACACCAACCCGATCATGGGCCTCCCCTCTCAACAGTCACCGCGCCGCCTCTCGGCCGCACGGCCCCACCGGGGCGCGGGCAGCGAATCGCCCCCACGCCCCGCCCGCCGCGTGCTACACGTCGCGGCGGCGGCACACACCCAGCGCGAGCGCCGCGCACAGCGCCATCCACAGCAGCGCCACCAGCATCGCCCAGGCGCCGGCATTCACGAAGGGCACGATCTCGCTCGGCGCCAGCAGGCCCTCCGCACCGGTGCCCGCCACGTCCATCCCCCGCACGAGCAGCCAATCCGGCACAGCTCGCACCCAGGGGAACGCACCTCCCAGAAACATGGCCAGCTGCGTGAGCGTCGCGCCCACCATGCCGGTCGACACCGTCACCGCCTCGGCGATGGCCGCGGCCATGCTGCGCGTCAGCCACACCACCAGCGCCGTCAGCCACGCGTAGGCCGTCGTGGTCAGCCACACCAGCAGCAGCCACTCAGCCAGCGCCCCCGGCGCGTCGAGCGATCGGAAGCCGAACCCGGCCAGCAGAAACGACGTCACGATGACGACCAACGCGACCACCTCGACCAGCAGGGCGATCAGCGCCGCCAGCACCAGCTTCTCGCCATAGTACGCCCAGCGGCCGCGACGGCTCATCACCAGGTTGCGGATGAACCGCGACCCGAAGTCCGACGCGAAGTACACGGCCACCAGCAGCGACGTCACCACGGTCAGCAGGCCGCCGCCCACAAAGCCCATCCCGAGCATCTCCGTCGGGCTGGAGAAGGTGCGCATCTCGGCGCTCACGGCGGCGAAGTCGGCGGCGGTCAGCGACTCGGACGCCCCCTCCACGGACAGCATCAGCGAGGGGCTCGGGTCGGCGCCGAAGCGCTCGTCAGCCTGGTCGTCCGCCTCTTCCCCCTCTTCGTCTGTCACCACGAAGGAGCCGAGCGGGCCGCCCTCCACCTGCAGGTCGTCCCGCAGCTCGTCGACGGTCAGCGGGTCCTCCTGGTAGCAGAGGATGAGGAAGCCCGGGTCGGACACGGCGTGCAGCGACACGGCGGTGACGACGATGATGCCGATGAGCACTGCCATCGCCACGGCCAGCGCCTTGCCGTGGACGAGTCGGTAGACATCTGATCGAAGCAGGCTAAACATGGCGCCTCCCCTCCATCAGCGACACGAAGTAATCCTCCAGGTCGCGGCGGCGCGGGGAGAACTCGAGGATCACCTGGCCCGACGAGCGCAGGGCCTGAGCGATGGCCTCCGCGTCCAGGGCACCCGACAGCACGATGGCGTGGTCAGGTTCCATGCGGAAGGCGACGGCAGGGAACGACTCCTCCAGCATCGCCAGCGTGCGGGCTGGGTCGCCCGTGCGCACGAGCAGGCTCTCGCCGCACTCGGACTGCACCTGCTCGGCCGTCATCTCGCGCACCATGCGGCCGTCGGCGATGACACCGTAGCGCGTGACCATGCGGTCGAGCTGGTCGAGCACGTGCGAGCTGACCACCATCGTCACGCCGAGCACCTCGTTCAGGTGCACGAGCAGGTTGCGCAGCGAGCGCGTGGCCTCGGGATCGAGCCCGTTGAAGGGCTCGTCGAGCAGCAGCAGGTCGGGATTACCCAGCAGCGCCATGCCCAGCCCGAGGCGCTGCCGCATGCCCAGCGAGAACCCTCGAACCTTCTTGCGCTCCACGTAGTCGAGGCCCACCAGGCGCAGCACCTCGCGGCAGCGGCCGGGGGCGTCGACGATGCCCATGGCCAGCGCCTTGGCCATTAGGTTCTGGTAGGCCGTGAGCCCTGGGAGCAGGCCGGGCTCCTCGATGAGCACGCCGATGCGGCGCGCCGGGTCGGGCGCGAGGGGGTCGGGCGCGCCG
Source organism: Eggerthellaceae bacterium (assembly GCA_022792415.1). Taxonomy (GTDB): domain Bacteria; phylum Actinomycetota; class Coriobacteriia; order Coriobacteriales; family Eggerthellaceae; genus Enterorhabdus. The sequence continues at coordinate 11,367 of JAAWAY010000023.1, forward strand.
ACGCGTGGGGCCGGGGCCGAGCCGGGGGCCGGGGCGTCGGCGGCTTCCGTCACCCGGGCGGTCGGTTGCGCGGAGGGGGCGCTCCCGAACAGCGTGATGTCGCCCGCCGTGGGCGCCACCAACCCGCAGATCATCTTCATCACCGTGGACTTGCCGGCACCGTTCTTGCCCACGAAGCCGTAGATGTCGCCCTCGTTCACCGTCATGGACAGCTGATCGACCACCGCGCGCCCGCGGTACTCCTTGGTGAGGCCACGCGCCTCTATCACCTTCATATCCGCTCCCTCTTCCCTTTCCCGCCGCCCCGAGGACGTCGGCTGATCCATCGTACGCCCCTCAGTATGGAAGGCAAGATTTAAGAAGTTCCCGGCTAATCTTTAAGAAAGTCTGAGGGACGGGGACGGGGCGCCGGGACGGGGTGAGAGGTCGACGAGAGAGGGAGTGCGAGGGCGGACGTGAGCAGGGGCGGGGGCGGCACGGGGCCGACGTCGCAGCGCGGGTAGCGAGAGGCGGCGGGCTGATCAGACCATCAGCTTGAACCCGAGCCCCCACACCGTCTGGATGTAGCCGTCCGTGCCCGTGGGCCTCAGCTTGTGGCGCACGTTGGAGATGTGCACGTTCACCGTGCTGTCCTCGGTGGCGTAGGGCTCGCCCCACACGCGCTCGAACAGCTCCTGCTTCGTGAACACGCGCCGCGGGTGGGAGGCCAGAAGCTCCAGGATGTTGAACTCCGTGCGCGTCAGGGGCACGTCCTGGCCGTCGACCTCCAGCGAGCGCGCGGCCCGGTCGATCACCCACGAACCCACCGCGAGGAAGCGGTCGCCGTCGGGACGGGCCGCGCGGGACGCGGCAGGCGGCGCGGCCGCGGGTTCGGACGCGCGCGCATCCCCGGCCTCGGCCGCCGACCAGGCCGCACGGGCCTGGGCGACGCGGACCGCCCGGTGCCGCAGCTGCACCTCGATGCGCGCGGACAATTCCTCCAGGTCGAAGGGCTTGGCCAGGTAGTCGTCGGCGCCCAGCTTGAGCAGGTCGACCTTGTCGGCGGAGGCGGTGCGGGCCGACACGACGATGATGGGCGTGGTCGCGTCGGACGCCCGGATGAGGGACACCAGGTCCTCGCCCGGCAAGCCGGGCAGCATGAGGTCGGTCACCACCAGGTCGAAGCGCTCGCGCTCGAGCAGCAGCCGTGCCTCGCTTCCCGAGAAGGCGCGCGTGCACGCGATGTCCTGGCGCGCCAGGTGGTCGGCCACGATCTCGTTGATGGCGGCGTCGTCCTCGATGAGCAGCACGCGCGTGGCGCCATCCCCCTGCGTCTGATCGGCGTCACGATCCTGCGACGACATACTCACACCCTCCGTTCTCGCTTTTACCCAGCTGGCGACGGGACGCCCCCGCGTCTGATCTGGCCCCGGGGCCTCGATCCATCGCCGCGACCCGTCCCCGATGATAGCAAATGAGCACCCCCCCCCCGGCAACGCGCAGAGCCCCGCCGCCTCGCCGACGCACCCTCCTCCGGGACGACGCGCACACGCAGGGGTGGCAGGGCGCGCCCCATAGCGCGCCGGGCACAGCCGGCCCGAGGCCCCAAAACGCGACCCCTTCCTGGAAGCACCTTCCCCCATGATGCACAGCCGACCCGAGGCGGCCCTCCTCGGAGACACGGGCGTCGCTCTCGGGACGTATGGCCGACCCGAAGCTGCCCCACCCTGGAAGCACAAGCGCGGCCCCGGAACGCGTAGCCGACCCAAGGCGGCCTTCATCGGAGACGCGGGCGCGCCGGGCGGAACCCCTGCGCCAGAGGGAAGCCGCCGAAACGCAGGTGCAGCTCCCAGCTCACAGCCAGGCCAAAGCCACCTCCGCCGGAGACACAAGCCGATCAGCGGAGGCGCGGCCTCGTCGCGGGGACGCACAGCCGACCCAAGGACTTCCCCTCCTTCGCCAGGTTGATTCTGCGCGTTTTTTTCGATTGGGAACGGTGCGATCCGCTTCGCCTTCCCTGCCAGATTCGATGACCAGGCCTTTTGCGCGCATGGAGACCTCAAGAGCGCCCAAAGGCCAGCGAGTGCCCTCCGAATATCGTTACCAACCGAAAAAAACGCGCAGACACGTGGGATAGACCGCATCTCAGGCGGAGTCAGCGAGCGAAAACGGGGAGGTGGGGTCAACACAGGACGAGGATCCGAGAGCAGAAACGAGAGGATGCGATACGGGGCGCGAACAGCAAATGGAAAGTTCGACTGAAGTGAAGGGCGAAGGCGGGAACCGGGGAGCTGCGGTCGAAGAGTGACGGAGGGCAGGCATCGCGGCAGCCCGGAATAACGGCGTGGAAAGCAGGCGGCACGGGACAGGACGCCACGTCGCGCCACCGGCACGGGGGGGCGAGGAACGTGAAAATGCGCGCGCAACGCGCGGGGGTCGGAACCGCGGAAGCTCGGGTCGGCGGCTTAGCGGGCGCGTGAAACTGGGCAACCCGCCAGGCGTCGCGGGCGCGATGGCTTAGCGGGCGTGCTTGCCGCGGGGGCCGTCGTCGGCCTTCTTGCGGCGGAACAGGCCGGTCGACGAGGCGGCCTCCACCTGCACGGGGATAGGCGCCTCAGAGGCGCGGTTCTCGGGATGGGGTTGCGTCATGGGCCGCCTCGCATCCCGGGGCTGCAGCGGCGACGACGGATTGCCGCCCGCCCGCGGCGCGTCGAAATCCGACGACACCGTCACGTATCCCGAGTTGCTCGGGTTGCCCCCGCGGCCGCCCGTGCGGGCGTTGGCGCGGGGATTCTGCCACGGCCTCGAGTCGGCGACACGCGTCTGCGCCGGGCGCTTCTGCCCGCGGGACGCACCCGCGCCGGCCCCGCCGGCCACGCCTCCCGCCGCCGCACCGCGGGACGCACCTGCGCCCGCTCCGCCGGCCACGCCATTCGCCGCAGCGCCGCCACGGGACGCACCCGCGGCACGCGCCTGGGCACCCGCGCCAGCCGCAGGCCGCGCCTGGGCACCCGCGCCAGCCGCAGGCCGCGCCTGCGCACGCGGGTCGGTCGCGCGACCAGCCCCGGCCTGGGCACGCGGGTCGCGCGCCGCGCTGCGCGCCCCGGCCTCCTGCCGAGCGCGCGGGTCAGCCGCAGGACGCGCCGCGCCTCGGGACGCACCAGCCCCAGCTCCCTGCCGGGCACGCGGGTCGGTCGCGGGACGCGCCACCTGCGAGCGGGCGGCCGCGGTGGCCTGGCGCGCCGCGGCAGCCTGGCGGTCGCGGGACGAGCCGCGCCCCACCGGGCCGGTCCACTGCTCCATGGGCACGCCGCCGGTCAAATCGGCGCCCCGCGGGACGCTGAACTCGTGGGGATTGCGGCCGTCGCGGCCACCGGCCGCGGATCGCGACCGGGCGCGCCCCGATCGGGACGAGCCCTGCTCCATGGCCTGCGCGCGCTCCTGCACCCAGGCGGCGAACACCTGCTCTTCCTGGGAGCTCGCCGCGCGGGGCGCGGTCTGGCGCGACCTCCCCTGCGCCGCGGCTCCAGCCGCAGGCGCACCTGCTCCAGGCGCGGCGGACCGCTGGGGAGTCGGGGCCTGCTGGGCCGCGCGGGCACGCTGCGACCCCATGGCCGCGTTCTGCGGAACGCCGACGCGCGACGCGCCGGGGTTCTGCGGACGAGCCTGACCCTGGGCGGGACGCGCACCACCACGACCGGCGGCTCCCCTCGGGCGACGCGACCCGGGCGCCTGGCCCATCATCTGGCTGAGAAGGACCTGCATCTCGGCCACCTTGCGGCGCTCTACCTCAAGCCCGTCCACCACGCCGCGCGTGCGGCGATCGACGACGATCAGCCACACCACCAGCACCACGACCGCCACGGCCAGCACGACCAGGCCGATGGCCGCCAAGGCGAGCGGCGGGAGGTTGAGCGACGCCAACATCTGGTTCAGCGACGACAGGAATGAGGACACAGAAGCTCCACTCTATGGGATGGATAACCTTTCCGAATCATAGCCAAAGGCCCCTGCCTTGTCCATGACCGGCCCGGTCGGCCGGGGCCCTCCGTCAGGCGACGACGTCGCCTCCCACGGAGAAGGTGACCACCTCGAAGGGAAGGTTCTTGCCGCTCTGGGCCAGGGCCTGGGCGGCGGCGCGCTCCAGCCCGCCGCAGCAGGGCACCTCCATGCGCGCCACGGTGACGCTGGTGATCAGGTTGCCCGCGATGATGGCGGCCAGCTTGTCGACGTAGCTGCCCTCGTCGAGCTTGGGGCACCCGATGACGGTCACCTTGCCGCGCATGAAGCGCTCGTGGAACGACGCGCAGGCGAAGGCAGTGCAGTCGGCCGCGACGAGCAGTCCGCGGCCCTCGTAGTAGGGCGCCTGCACCGGCACCAGCTTGATCTGGGCCGGCCACTGCATGAGCCGGCTCGGGGGCAGCTCGTCGGCGCCCGGCACGCCCACCACGGCCGGCGCCTCGACGTCACCGCCCAGGTCGCGGGCCTGCGCGCCCGGGCAGCCCGCGGCGGGCGCCGGCGTCGCGGGGGCGTCGCCCAGCTGACGCGCCTGCGTGCCCGGGCAGCCCGCGGCGGCCGGGCGCTCCACGGCGTCGTCCACGGCGTCCTCCGCCTGCAGCGCGGCCGCCTGGCGCGCGGCCAGGTGCTCGATGACGGCCGCCTCGTCGTAGGCGTCGGCCTCGCGCTCGATGAAGGTGATGGCGCCGGTGGGACACGCGGGCAGGCAGTCGCCCAGCCCGTCGCAGTAGTCGTCGCGCAGCAGGCGCGCCTTGCCGTCCACCATGCCGATGGCGCCCTCGTGACAGGCGTCCACGCACAGGCGGCAGCCCGTGCAGCGTTCCTCGTCGATCTCGATGACTCGCCGTATCATCCCGCGCTCCTTCCGTGAGAGCCGACCGGGCAACATGGCGGTGCCCCGGCGGCGCAACAGGTTCCAGTCACGGCATTATCCTCCGCGCGGGCCGGGCGCGATCCGCACGCAGGGCACTTGTTGCGAACGCGAAAGCGCGGCGGGTGCGCGCCACGTGCCCCTCCACCGGGCGGACCCGCTTAGGCGACAGGGGCATCTCATCAGGCGTGCCCACCACCACAGCACCCACCTCGGCGACGGCCGCGGCCGCGGCTCCCGTGATGGCGGCCACCGGCGCGTCGGCCCCCAGCATGGCCCCGTGGTTCTTGGCGCACTCGGGGAACCGCAGCATCACGCGCGTCCCCTTGCCCAGCTCGCTCTCCACCTCCATGCACGCGTTGGGGCCGAAGAAGCCCTTCATGCGGTCGTGGACGTTCTTCACGGCGATGCCCAGCCCCGTCGACGACTCGGGGTGCATGATGTTCTGGCACGCCTGCTCGCTCATGCCCACGCCGTCGTCGCGCACCTCCACCACCACGTCGTCGCCGTCCACCTCGGCCAGGATGGACACGGTCAGCTTGCCCTCAGACGGCATGGCGTGCTTCACGGCGTTCTCGACGATGGGCTGGATGATGAATGGCGGCACCATCATGTCCTGCAGCTCGGGGCCGGCGCCCACGTACAGCGCCACGCGGTCCTCGCCGAAGCGCGCTACCTCGAACGAGAAGTAGCGCATGGTCTGCTCGATCTCGCGCGACAGCATGATGCGCTCCGTGGAGTCCTCCAGCGTGCGGCGGTAGAACACGGCGAACTCGCGCAGCAGCGTGCGCGCCTTGGCCGGGTCGGTGCGGATGAGTGAGGCGATGGTGTTGATGGTGTTGAACAGGAAGTGCGGGTTGATCTGGCTCTGCAGCATGCGCAACTCCATGGACGTGGCCAGTTTGCGCTGCGCCTCCATCTCGGTTGCGGCCATCTGGGTGGACAGCAGCCGCCCGAATCCCTGCGCGATGGACTTCTGCGTCTCGGTGATCTTCTTGCCGTCGCGGTAGTAGAACTTCAGGCTGCCCTCCACCTTATCGCCCACGTGCAGCGGCACGATAATGGCTGCCTTGATGGTGGAGTCGGCGGGAAACCCGATGTCCTCGCGCGTGTACAGCACGTGCATGACGCCGTCGGCCATGGCGTCGTGGGTGGCCTGGGTGCGGATGGGGCTGCCCGCCGGGTTGTCGGCCTCCTGGAAGCCCGCGTACCCCAGGATCTTCTCGGTGTCGGTGATGGACACGGCCACGGCGGCGGTGCTGGGAAGCAGCCGGGTGCAGACGCCCTGAGCCGCCTGGGGGGTCATGCCGTCCTTCGTCAGGTCGAGGAACTGGCTGGCCAGCTGCAGCATGTCGTCGGACTGGTGGGCGCGCACGGAATCGGGGTCCATGAGCAGGCGGATGACCACCACCACCGACAGCGTGAACACCATGCCCGCCACGATCATCACCAAGATGGAGAAGTTGGGCGACAGCACCGTCCACAGCATGGCCAGGGCCGATAGCGCCGCCACGGTGAAGGCGAACATCTCCAGGTTGAACAGCCGCGGGTAGCGGTACTGGCTGCTGGCGGACTCGCTCGAGGCGTCTTTCAGGGAGGGCATGGCGGTTCTCCTCGGATGGCGTTGGGCGGGGGCGCCGCGGATGCGGGCGCCACGCGGTCACGGCCACTATAGCAAAACCCGCCCAACCAGCGGCGAGGCACCGTGCGACGACCCAGGATGGTGCAGGGGCCCGGGATGTGGCCGGGGGCGGCGGGGTCGCCTCGGTCGCCTCCTCGCTGCGAATTCATGTGGTGAGGTATACCACATGAATTCTTGCTGCGGGGGTGCTCCCTCCGGCGACCCCGCCGCCCCCGGCCACATCCCACCGTGCGCCTTACAGCACGCCCGTCTGGTTGAGTACGAGCAACACCGCGGCCACTAGCAGAAAGCCGCTGAACACGAAGCGCAGGGTGCGCTCGGGCATCCGCGGGATGAGGCGCGCGCCCAGCAGCGCCCCCGGGATGGACCCCACGGCCACGGCCACGGCGGCCATCCACATCACGTTGCCGTAGAGCGCCTGGGTGATGGCAGCGGGGATTGCCAGCAGGGCCACCGCGATGAGCGACGTGCCCGAGGTGAGCTTCATGGGGATGTGGAACAGCTGCACCATGAGGGGCACCATGATGAAGCCGCCGCCCAGGCCCACGTAACCCGACGCGACGCCGGCCAGAAGCCCGATGCCCAGGCCCTGGGCCAGCTGGACGCGCGTCATGCGCGGGGCCGGGGGCACCTCGTCGGCCGCCTCGTCCGCCTTCGCAGCAGCCGCGCCCTTCGGCGCCTTGACGGCCTTGGTGAACATGGTGATGGCCGAGTAGGCGATGCACAGGGCGGCGCCGGCCATGATCATCCAGTCGGGGGACACGGTGGCCAGCCACACGCCCACCGGCGACATGAGGGCGCCCCCGATGCCGGCGGCCACGCCCAGCGACGGGATGCACGTCTTGCGGCGGATGTGCCCGACGGCGCCCGATATGGACGTGGGGATGATGGTGACGAGCGACGTGGCCGTGCTCATGATGGGGCTCAGCGCGTAGCCCAGCTTGAACACTGGCACCAGCAGCGTGCCGCCGCCGATGCCCAGCAGGCCCGACAGCACCCCCACCACCACGCCTACCGCCAAAGACGCCGCCAGCATGCCCAGCTGATCCACCGCGCCCACCTACTCCGCGACGTTCAGGCGGATCTCGCTGGTCAGGCCCGGGTCGAACGACGCGGGAGCCACGGCCGCGGGCTCCTCCACCGCGCCTACCTGGGCCGCATGGTGCAGCGACGAGCGCAGCAGCGCCTCGCTCAGCGCCTCATCGCCCTCCAGGCGCGCCATGGCCTCGGGCCAGGCGTACTGGAACTCGAAGTACTTGGCGCAGTTGCGCTCGGCGTAGGTCTGGGCCTCCTTGCGCGCGGCCTTGGCGGCGCGGCGGTAGGCCTTCTTGTCGGGCAACACCAGGCTGCGCAGAAACGCCGTGATGCGGATGCGCCGCGTGAGGCCCGGCTCCAGGAACGGCCCCGGGTAGGGCTCGAGCGACTTGGGCTTGACCTGCTGCAGGTCGATGAGGGCGCGGCTGTACTCCAGCTTGCGGTACTCGTAGATCCAGCGGAAGATGTCCTGGCGGAACCGATCGCCCTCGCTCGACGGCTCGGGCGGCAGATGACGCAGCACCCAGTGGTTGTCGAACCAGATGTCCGATCCGTACATGCGCAGGTCAAGCATGTAGTCCAGGTCCTCGCCGCGCGTGATCCACGGGTCGAAGGCCAGGCGCCGGAACGCCTCCTTGTGCACGGCCAGGCAGCCGCCGCACACGTGGTTGGACCGCGACAGGCGCGGACCCTTCATGGCCTTGGATATCCACTCGTTGAAGGCGCGGCCCTGCTGCCAGAAGCGGTTGTACCACGCGTCCTCCCACTTGGACAGGTACGACCCGCGGTCGTTGAGGTAGTAGCCCGTCTTGGCCAGGATGGGGATGCCCTTCTTCGTCAGCTTGCCCAGGCCGTACATGGCGGTCTCCAGGAAGTCCGGGTCGTCCACCACCTCGTCGTCGTCCAAGAACACCACCGCGTCGAACCCGAAGGCGTTGGCCACCACCAGGCCCAGGTTGCGCACGGCCCCATAGCCTGACAGCCCCACCTCGCGGCTGAGCTTGCCGATCTTGAGCTGCTCCATGCGCTGGCGCACCAGCGACAGCTCCGCCGCGCCGATGACCAGCACGTTGAGCGAGGGATGCTGGTCGACCACGGCCTGCACCTTCTCGGCCGCCTGGGCCTCGAACGGCGCCTCGGCGGCCACCAGCACCACCACCAGGCCCAGGCCGCGCACCTTCTCCAGCGATGCCAGGCAGCGCCCGAGCTCGCCCGGGTCGTTGAGGGGGGTCACATGGTCGTAGGTGGCGATGGCGTTGGACCCGGATCGATGGCGGCGCCCCGCGATGAAGGTCGGGATGATGACGACGGGCTGCATGCAGCTCCTTCCGCGTGCCTGGTCGTTGGTGACAGTTAACCTGTGTATTGTACTCGTCATTGCGCGGGGCCGGCATCTCCGTGTGGGAAACACCACGAAGCCGTTGACCGGCGCCCCGCGAGGGGACGCGGTCGCAGGGCCCGGCGACCGCGGGGCTAGCGCCGCTTCTTCCCCCCGGGCCGACGGGCGGCGCCGCGCGCGCCGGTGGCGCGTCCCCGCGACGACCGTGCGTGGGACGCCTTCTCGCCCTGAGCCCAGCGCGCCTGCTCGCGCCGCTCCTTGATCTCGGCCGTCTCCTGGCGCAGGGCCTGGTACGAGGCGAAGCGCTCCGGCGCCAGCTCCCCCGCCTCCAGGGCGGCGCGCACGGCGCAGCCCGGCTCGTCCTGGTGGCGGCAGTCGCGGAACCGGCAGCCCTCGGCCAGCTCCTCTATGTCGGCGAAGGCAGCCTCGATGCCCGCGTCCGCGTCCCACAGCCCCAGCCCGCGCACGCCGGGCATGTCCACCATGCGGCCGCCGCCCGGCAGATCGATGACCTCGCGGCTCACCGTGGTGTGGCGGCCCTTCCCGTCGCCCTCGCGCACGGCGCCCGTCTCGAGCTCATCACGGCCGAGCAGCAGGTTGACCAGGCTGGACTTCCCCACGCCGCTGCGTCCGATGAGCACGGCCATCGTACCTTCCGGCACGAGCGCGCGCACGGCCTCGGCCGACGCCGGATCGGCCGACGACACCACGAGCGTCTGCACGTCGGGGCCCGCCAGCGCGCGCACCTGGTCGCGCACGGCCTGCACCTGGGCGTCGTCCTCGGCCAGGTCGGCCTTGGTCAGCACCACGGTCACGTCGGCGCCCGTCTCGTAGGCCAGCACCAGCTCGCGCTCCAGGCGGCGGCGGTTCACCTCGGCCAGGGGCTGCGCGACGATGACGCGGTCGAAGTTAGCGGCCAGCACCTGGGGCACCGCGCGCTCGGTGGGGTCCTTGCGCACGAACGCGCGCGTGCGCGGGGCGATGGCCTCGATGATGCCCATGTCGTGGCCGTCCGGCACCGACACCTCCACGCGATCGCCGATGACGGCGCGCACCTTCTCGCCCTTCACCAGGGCCGTCGCGTGCTCGCAGCGCAGGGCCTGCCCGTCGGGGAACCTCACGAGCGGAAAGCCGCGGTCGAGCTTGACCACCTCCCCCTCGCGCCAGTCCGCGCGATCGGGCGCGACCGGATCCCCGGCCTGCGTCCCCGGGTCGCGCGGGGACTGCTCCCGCACCTGATCGGGCTGGTCGTCCTCTCGCACGCGCACCTCCTATCGCCGGCTCTCGCGCAGCCGGTAGAACACCAGGATGAGCCCCAGCCCCAGCACCACCATCACGGCCCCCGGGATGAACGCGGCGGGGTCGAGCGGATCGCGCAGCGTCTCGCCGCGCGCCACCACGCTCACGTGGTCGGCGTGCAGGTCGGTCAGCCCGTCGTGCTCGGGGCAGCTGAGGTGGAACGTGCCGCGCACCTGCAACGTGGTGCCGCGCACGCCGTAGGCGCCGTAGCGGTCGATGGCCTTCGACGCCACCTTCGTCATGAACACGGGGATGTCAGAATTGGACCCGTCCACGGCCTGCAGGGCTATCCAGCAGTTGGCGTCGTCGAACTCGGCGTTGATGCGGTCGCCCACCACCTCGCCGGTCACCTGAACCGTCTGGTTGTTCAGGTAGGAGTCGGCGCTGTACAAATCGGCGATGGACGTGTCGTAGATGAACGAGCTGTCGGGCGTCTGCTGGGGGTTGACCGTGTTCTCGTCCGGCGGGGTCGTGTCATCGTCGGCCCAGGCCGCCGTCGGCCACGCGCCAACAGGGCCCATGGCCAGCGCCACGGCCAGCGCCAGGGCGGCGGCCCGCATGGTCACGCGCCCCCTCACGACGTCCTCGCCTTCCGGCGCGGCACGAACGACGCCACGATCTCCACCACCAGCGCCAGCAGCGTCACGAACTCGAGACGGCCGGCCCACATCTGGAATATGTAGAACAGCTCCAGCGACATGGGCATGCCCGGCGTGGCCAGGCCCGTGATGATGCCGCCGTTGGACGTCATGGCCACCGACTCGAAGATGGCCTGGTTGGCCTCGTAGCCGTGCGCGATGCCCACGAGCGCGCCGATGACGTAGGTGACCACGAACAGGATGAACACCGTCATGGCCTCCTTCACGATCTCGGGCGACAGCACGCGGCGCCCCACGTGGTTGTACGCCACCACCACGCGCGCCGAGTCGGGGGCCAGCGCCTCCTTGATGGTGGCCACCATCGACTTGAAGATGATGCCCACGCGGCTGAACTTGATGCCGCCGGCCGTGCTGCCCGCCGCGCCGCCCACGGCCATGATGAGCGCCAGCGTCAGGAACGCGCCCGACGTGAACGCCGTGGTCAGCTGGTTGCTCGTGACCACCTGGAATCCGGTGGTGGTGAACGCGGACACCACCATGAACAGGGCGCGCCGCAGAAGCGCCGGCAGGTCGGAGAACAGGGGGCCGGCCGACAGCGCCGCCGTGAACACCACCGTCATCAGCGTCACCCAGATGATCATGGTGCGCGTCTCGATGTCGCGGAAGAACGTCCCCACGCGCCCCTTCCACACCTCGGCGTAGATGACGAAGCTGATGGTGCCCAAGATCATGAGGACCATCAGCACGAACTCGATGACGGCGGAGTGGTAGTACATGATGGACTGGCTCATGGGCGTGAACCCGCCCGTGACGAAGCCCGAGATGGACACCCAGAACGCCTGCAGGAACGCGCGCGAGGGCTCCATGCCCGCCGCCAGGCACAGCGTGCCGATGATGACGGTGGCGATGACCACGATCTCCACGGTGATGCCCGCGATGAACTGGGTGGTCTGCACCACGTTGGGCACCACGTGCTCGCTACGGCCCTCCGAGCTGTACAGCGACGCGCCGGCGCGCTTTCCGAACAGCCCGATGGACAGCGCCACCACGATCAGTCCCAGGCCGCCCAGCAGGTGCATCATGAAGCGGAACATGTTGTCGGCGTTGGACAGGTGATTGAGATCCTGGATGATGGACGCCCCCGTGGTGGTGAGTCCCGACACGCCGTCGAACAGCGCGTCCAGGTAGGTGACGTAGTGCCCCGAGAAGTACAGGGGGATGGACGCGAACACGGCCAGGATGATCCAGGCCAGGCCCGTGACGGCCAGCGCCTGGCGGCGGTTGAGGCGGCCCGGCTCAACGCGCAGAAACCGCAGGAGCGCCCCCGCCGTCAGCGCGATGCCGATGGAGAACAGGTAGCGCGCCGCGGGCTCCCATTCCTGGAACACCAGGGCCGTCACCAGCGGCACGGCCATGAGCAGGCCCGAGAACAGGATGAGCGTGCCCAGGTAGTGGCCGATGACGCGAAGGTCGTAGAGTGTGAACCGCTGCCACATGGCCTACCCCAGCACCACGCGGACGAGCGCCATGACGATGCCGAGCGCCACGATGAAGCTGGTCACCGACAGCAGCACCAGCACCACCCCGTGGGCGGCCACATACAGGTCGGAGAGGAACCTCCGGATAGCCCTGCCCATGGCTCAGCCTCGGCCCCTCGGGCGCGCGGCGGCGCCGGATATGTCCCTGCAAGCGAGCATAGGGCGTATTCTAGTACAAAGAAAAGGGGCGCACCCAGCGGATGCGCCCCTTGGGGTCGTGCCGTCAGAGAGCGGCGTGCGGGGAGGACGAGGCCCAAGCCCCGCGAGACGGATCCCGCCTGTCCGCGGGAGGGAGGCGCCCGGGCTGCGCCTCGACGCGTCGTCGGCTCGAGCCAAGGTCTCTCGCCTCCTTTGGCTTACCTCGGCTCCGCCCAGCCACCTCCCTCCCGCTACCGTGCGACGAAGGGTCGTATCGAGGCGCAGCCCGGCCCCGCAGGGCACGGGCCACCCCCAGTCCAAATCCGTCAGCCTAGCCCTCGAGCAGGCCGTCGAAGTCGAGGGGGCCTTCCACCAGGCAGGTGTACTCGCCCTCGGCGTCCAGGTCGATGAGCACGTGGCTGCCGTCACGCAGCTCGCCGCTGATGACCTTCTCGGCGATGCGGTCCACGATCTGACGCTGGATGAGGCGCTTGAGCGGACGGGCGCCGTACACCGGGTCGAACCCGTCGATGGACAGGTGCTCCATGGCGGCCGGCGTGACGTCCAGCGTGACGCGACGCTGCGCCAGGCGGCCGCGCACCTCCTCCAGCTGCAGGTTGACGATGGACTCGATCACGTTGATGTTCAGCTCGTTGAACGTGATGATGTCATCGATGCGGTTGAGGAACTCCGGGCGGAACGTGTTTCGCAGGGCGTCCTGCATCTTGTTGGCGAACTCGGCCATGCGCTTGGCGGCGGCCTCGGGGGTCATCTCCGCCATGCCGTTGAGCATGTCGCCCATGGTCTCGTTCTCCTGGGCGCTGTGCTCGCGGATGAGCTGCGACCCGATGTTGGACGTCATGATGATGATGGTGTTCTTGAAGTTCACCACGCGGCCCTGGCCGTCGGTCAGGCGGCCGTCGTCCAGCACCTGCAGCAGGATGTTGAACACGTCGGGGTGAGCCTTCTCGATCTCATCGAGCAGGATGACGCAGTACGGGTGACGGCGCACGGCCTCGGTCA
>JAAWAY010000215.1 GCA_022792415.1 Eggerthellaceae bacterium
ATGTGCATGTCGGCCTGCCCCTACACGGGCGTGCGCTCCTTCAACTGGGAGGAGCCGACCCACACGGTGGACTTCGCCGTGGGCGACGCCGACGCCGCGCCGCACCAGAAGCACACCGTGGAGAAGTGCACCATGTGCTGGCATCGCCTGGCGAAGGGGGAGGAGCCCATGTGCGTGAAGACGTGCCTGGCCCGCGCCCGCTTCTGGGGCGACCTGGACGACCCCGATTCCGAGGTGGCCACTCTCATCCGCGAGCGCTCGAGCAAGCAGCTGCTGGCTGACGAGGGCACCAACCCGTCCGTGTACTACCTGGTCTAGAAAGGATGACGACCATGACTGATATGAACAACGTCGGCGTCATCGACGACGACTTCGCGGCCGTCGAGCCGCGCGCCACGGAGGCCGCGGGCGCCCGCGCCGCCGCCTGGGGCGGGAAGGGGCTGACCATTGCCATCGGCGTGTCCGGCGTGCTGGCCGTCATCGGCATCGTGCTGTGGGGCATGCAGCTGACCGGCGGCATGGTGCAGACCGGCATGCGCAACCTGGACTCCTGGGGCCTCTACATCACCAACTTCATGTTCCTGGTGGGCCTGTCCGCCGGCGGCCTGATCATCTCGTCGGTGCCCAAGGCGTTCGGCATCGCCGGCTTCGGCGGCATCTCCAAGGTGGCCGTCATGAGCTCCATCGCCTGCACCGTGGGCGCCATCGGCTTCGTGGTCGTGGACCTCGGCCAGCCGCTGCGCGTGTGGGAGCTGTTCGCGTACTCCAACCTGGGCAGCCCGCTCATGTGGGACATCATCGTGCTGGCCACGTACCTGATCCTGTCGTGCGCCTACCTCTGGGCGCAGGTCCAGGCCGAGCGCGGCAAGGTGTCGCACACCGCCCTGCGCGTCATCAGCGTGGTCGCGCTCGTGTGCGCCGTGCTCGTGCACAGCGTGACCGCCTGGATCTTCGGCCTGCAGCAGGGCCGCGAGATGTGGTACACGGCGCTGCTGGCGCCCTGGTTCGTGTCCTCCGCCCTCGTCTGCGGCACGGCGCTCGTCACCCTCGTGTGCATGGCGCTCTCCAAGGCGGGCTACCTCGAGTTCTCCCGTGACAACATGGTCAAGCTCGCCAAGCTGCTCGGCGCCTTCGTGATGGTCGACCTCTACTTCTTCGGGTGCGACCTGCTCACCGAGGCCTTCCCGGCCGCAGGCGGCATGGAGGTCGTCGCGATGCTCGTGTCCGGCCCGCTCGCTCCCTTCTTCTGGACTGAGATCGTCGGCTGCGCCGCGTGCGCCGTCATCTGCTTCACGCCGGCGCTGCGGACCAATCCCCTCATCGCGCTGGGCGCTGCGCTCGCTATCCTCGGCATCTTCTGCAAGCGCGTGCAGCTGCTGGTGGGCGGCTTCCAGCTGGCCAACCTGGACTATGCGGGCGCCATGACGCCGCTCACGGTCACCGGCTGGGAGTCGGGCATGGTCGGCGCCTACTCCGGCATGGTGTACTGGCCGACCCCGCTGGAGTGGGGCGTCACCGCGGGCGTGCTCGCGCTGGCCGTGCTCATCTTCCTGCTGGGCGTCAAGTTCCTGCCGCTGCGCCCGGCTGACGAGAAGTAGCTGTTTCCCGCGTCGGCTTCCTCCAAGATCTGACGCATTCCCTCTATGGCGGCGCATCCCCTCCCGCGCTGCCGACCGGGGGCCTGTTTCCCGGCGGGCCCCCGCACCCCTGGGCGCCTCGTGCGCCGACATGCAAGGACGGCCCGTCACTCCCGGCGGGCCGACCTGCGTTTGGGGGGGGCGTTGGCCGAGGGCCCCTCTCGGTGGGCGGCCGGAATCGACACGTTCTGATGCGTCTCCCGCGTTGCCTCTTCGCGCGGAGCCTCCATCGCAGTGACGGCGGCCCCTTGGTAAGCTTGCGTCCTCGAAATGCCACTTTGAAGGGGTTGGGACTGCGGCAGCCCAGTTGGACGTGCCTCCGCGGGGAGGAGGCGCAGGTGTACAGCAAGGAGGAGAGGGAGCTGGTGCTCGCGGACTTCCACGCGAGCGGCCTGACGGCCCGGAGGTTCGCGACGCTGCCCGGC
>JAAWAY010000024.1 GCA_022792415.1 Eggerthellaceae bacterium
CTCCGGATGGTCGAAGCGCGCCTCGTTCAGCTGGCCGCAGTCGGCGATGAACGTGTTGCCGAAGATGGCGTTCATGCCCTGCATGCGAGGGGTGTAGCAGCAGTTGCCCGCCAGCAGGCCGGCGTTGTCGTTGGGCGTGCCGAAGGCGCCGTGGCCCAGCACGTTGGACTGCCAGGTGGCGTTACGGCCGGTGCCGGCGCCGGTGCAGATGGACTTGGCGCCGTACTTCTCGGTGGTGTCCTTCACCATCTCGATGCACAGCTCGTAGGCCTCGTCCATCGTGATGCGCTCCCACGTGTCCTTACCACGATCCTCGCGCTTGCGCTTCATGGGATGGACGATACGGTCGGGGTGGTACACGGCCTCAACCATGGCCAGGCACCGCATGCACAGACGGCCGTCGGTGACCGGCGAGTTGGGATCGCCCTCCACCTTGACGAGCTTGCCGTCCTTGTCGGTGTAGAACAGAATGCTGCAGCCCTGGTGGCAACCGGGGGCAGACCACTGGCAGGTACGGGTGACGGTCAGGTCGCCCTCCTGGTACTGCCAGTCCTTTTTGTACACATCGGGATTAAAGCACTCCCTCATGCGCAGCTCCTTTCCTCTCTCTCAAGACGCTCAAGCGCCCCTCCGCGCTACTTGACGCGCTCACCGTTCTTCTGGGCCCGGGCCCACACGCCCAGAAGGACCAGGTTGTCATCGGAGACGACGTTGTCCTCGCCGATCTTGTGGTAGGTCATGCGCGTCTGGAGCTCCTCCGGATCACGGAACTCGTAGCGAATGTACAGATCCCCATCCAGCAGGTACGCTTCCTTCGTCTCCAGCGCGTCGAGCGTCGGCGCGAATTTGTCGAGCACCTCTTGTTCAGCCATTTGAACCTCCTTTACAATTAGGCCTGAAATCACGGGCCGCCGCTGCGGCCAGGGCTGTTCCCCCTCGCCTCCTTTCGCTCAAGCCAGCTACCTCATTACTGCGATCGCAAGCTTTCCAAGCCTTGACGGATCGCAGTTTTCCACGTTCGCGCCATGGACACATCTGCTGATGGGTATGAACGGCGCGCGCCGTGTAAAATGCAGGCTTGACCAGGGAAAAGGAGAAGGGGTATGACGCAAAGTATTAGCAATGCCGAAGCGGTCTCCGGGGGCGGGTTCACCGAGCGGTCCATGCTGGGAATGCTGGGTTACACCCTCTTTATGACTGGGCAGCTTAGCTTCCTCTACAGCCCCATCGTCGCCACGGCGTCGACGGTCGACCCCGTCGCGTTCTGCCTCATGCGCTTCTTGGCGCTGGGCCTCACCGCCGCCACCTACTTCGCCCTGTACCGCTTCGTGAAGAACCGCGACGCCCTCGTGCGCTCCCGCGCGGTCAAGGGCGCCTGCTACGGCATCCAGATGATCCTGCCGGCGCTGGTGGCGCTGGAGACGCTCACCGGCACCGTGGTGCCCGCGCCCCTCGCGGCGCTGGCCTGGGCGTGCTGTGGCTGCACCCACGCTCTGCTCACCTGCTCATGGATAGACGCCAAGAGCAACCTCGAGGAGTCCGACGCCACCAAGGTGGCGTTCTGGTCGTTCGCCGTGACGGCCTTCCTGCTGGTGGGCATGATGTCGCTCAGTCGGACGGCGTCGCTCGTGGCGCTCGTGGTGGTGGAGGCGATCTCCTGCTGGCTCCTGCTGATCGCGCCGCCCCACCGCGGGCAGGACATGGACGAGCACGACGAGGAGTGGCTGCGCACGAACAGCCCGTTTCGCCGCAGCGGGTCCTACGTCCTGACCGTCGACGGGGCCCTCATCAGCTTCTGCGCGGGCGTGATGATAGTAGGCGGCCTGCGGGGGCACCTGCCCCTCATGCTGGCAGGCGTGGCGTTCATCGGGACGGCGCTCATCTTCTACCTGATGAAGCACGTCAACCCGGCGCTCCTCTCGCTCGAGCGCAGCCAGCTGGTGCTCCTGCCGGTGCTTGCCGGCGGCCTGGCCATCATGAGCGACGTCACGATGCCCGCGCTGGGCGTGGTGGCCCTGGTGCTGTTCAGCCTCTCCTACCTGTTCGATTTCGCGAACCGCTCCATCCTGTCGCTGCGCGGCAACCTGCTGTCGCTGTCGTCCGCCTACTGCTTCTCGAAGGGGCGCCTCTTCATCATCCTGGGCCAGGCGCTCGGCTGGGTGGGCGTGGCGTTCCTCGCCTCGCCGATGGGCTCGGGCTTCGCGCCGGTGCTGACCACGGCGCTGCTCATCCTGATGTGCGCCTACATCGCCATCGGCACCCTCAACCCGAAGAAGTACCCCCTCATCGACGAGGTGGCCGACGAGGATCCCGAGCCCATGGCCGCGCCTGCGGAGGCGCCTGAGGAGCCGGCGGTAGTGGAGCGTCCCTACAAGAACCGCTGCCTGAAGGCCGCCCAGCACTACGACCTGACGCCGCGCGAGGGCGAGATCCTGTCGTACCTGGCGCGCGGGCGCAACGCCAAGTACATCGCCGACCAGCTGTTCGTGGCGGAGCGCACCGTCAAGACCCACACGTACCACATCTACCAGAAGATGGGCATCCACTCCCAGCAGGAGCTCATCAACATCGTGGAGGGCACGGAGAAGGACCCCCCCCGTGGCGTAGAGTAGCGGCTCCCCTGACGTCGGCGCGCGGGCGCCTAGTCCTCCCGGGGCGCCAGCCGCGCGCTCTCCTCGGGCGTCAGGCCCTCCGGGTCATCCTGGTCGTCTTTGCGGCGCAGGGCGGCCTGCAGCCCCTCCACCAGGGCCAGGATGGCGTAGCCCGCGCCTGACACCAGCAGCCCGCCCGCCGCCGTCTGGGCGCCGGCGAACAGCAGCTCCACGCCGTGCAGCACCACCGGCGCCAGCGACGCGCCCAGCGAGATGACCGACAGCGCGATGGACACGGCCAGCGTCACCACCCGCGGGCTCACCGCGCGCGAGATGTAGTAGATGGTGCTGATCTGCTGAATGCCCACGCCCAGGCCGATGAGAACGCCGCCGCCCACGATCATGGGCAGGCTGAAGCCGTTGGCCACGACGATCATGCCACAGGAGAGCAGCGCGAATCCCACCGCCAGCGTGAAGCGCCCCAGGCGCTTGCTCACCGCGCCGTACAGCACGCCCAGCACCAGCGACACGATGCTGATGGTAGACGAGATGCCCGCGACGTCAGCCGTCGTGCCCAGCTGACGCTCCTGCACGAGCATGGCGATGTTGGTGTAGTAGCCGTACAGGCACATCATGGCGAAGAAGAAGATGACCAGCAGGTAGATCATCTTGGGTCGCAGCAGCTCGCGCAGGCCCTCGGCGCGGTGCTCGCGGTCGATGAGCTTCTTGTCCAGCTCGCCCTTGGGCAGGCACACGTGCGTCATGATGAAGATGGGGATGACGCCCAGGTACACCAGAAACGCGTTGCCCCAGTGGGCCAGCGCCAGAAACCCGATGCACATGGTGACGATGACCTCGCCGATGTAGTTGAACGACTGCTTGAAGCCCAGCACGCGGCTGCGCTCCTCGTCGTCCGTCCAGCGCTGGCAGATGATGGCGTTGGCCATGGGATGCAGAAGCCCCTGGCCCAGGCCGATGCAGGCGCTGCAGGCGAACATGGCGTAGATGGTGGGGTTGGGGAACACCACCGGTATCATGCCCCCGATGAAGATGACGACAAGGGCGAACTCGGCGATGCGCTTCTTGTGGATGTAGGCCGAGAGGAACCCGGTCAACAGCGTGCCCGGGATGCTCACCATGGGCGGCAGCGCCAGGATCATCTGGATGACCGTGACCGGCACGTCCGGGTAGGTGGTCTGAAGCACCCCCAGGATGGACGCGAACGATTGGAACACGCTGTCGTAGATGGCGAACCCGCAGATGGGTATGAGCAAGATCGCATAGCGGATCTTGAAGTACGACGTCAGCCTGCCGAGCACATCCCCCATAGTCGCTGCCCCCTTCGCAGCAGGGCTTGCGCAGGACGACGCGAGAGGCGCCCCCACGAAGCCTTGGCCATTGCCGATCGTGGGAGTAATGGTGCCTTCTTCTGAAGCCGTTGTCCTGATGCTCAGAGTATTGTCTTCCCTGATACCGAAGGTATCATTTTCTGCGTTCTGCCTGGTAGATGGCTAATTAATGAAGCGCTGAGCAGGGGACGTGGCAGCGCGTCTCGCCCGCTGCGCAAGGCGCGGGGTACCCGAAGCGCCGCGCGCGCCAGCGCGTGACAGGGGGTCACATCAAATGTCACGCCGACGCGTGACATTTGATGTGACCCCCTGTCACGCGCACCCCGTCACGCCTGGCCCCGCCTACCGCACGGCGGCGCGGACGGCCTGGGCGCACACGACGGCCGCGACGATCTTGCACAGGTCCACCACGATGAACGGCGCGCAGGCCACGAGGAACGCGGCCTCAACGCTCACGCCGGCCACCGCGGCGTACTGCACGCAGCCGCAGGCGTAGGCGATGGCCGTGAACAGCACGCCGGCCAGCACCTCGACGCCCGACTGGCGCGCGAAGCGCAGCACACGCTGCCCCGGGGTCATGAGCGCCTTGGCCGCCGGGTCGACGCCGCGGCCGACCACCTTCGCGCCCCAGCCCAGGCGCGTGCGCACCAACCACAGGAGCGCCACGGCCGCGGCCACGCCGAACAGGTAGCCCCACAGGAAGCCGCCCGTGGGCCCCGCGAGCACCCCGATGCCGCCGCGCATGCCCGAGAACACCGGCACACCCACCGCGCCCAACAGCAGGTAGCCCGCGATGGCGGCCATAGCCTGGCCCGGCGTGAGCACCACGATGGCAAAGGTGACGGCAAACATCTGCAGCGTGAAGGGCACGGGGCCCAGCGGGATGGTCACCCAGGCGGACACCGCCATGATGGCGATGGTCAATCCCACGAAGGCGATGGAGCGCGTACGCGAGGGGTTGCTGGCGGTCACGGTGACGTCAAGGCTGGTGCGTTCCACGGGCGATCCTTTCCCTGGGGGCATGCGCCGGTCGGGCGCGTTGGAAACGCCCATGATACCCGCCATCGATGCGCGGCGAGATCGGAATCGACCCAGAGCGCGGCAATCCGCGGGGAACGAGGGGCCGAGCGGAGGCCGGACGACCCGCCCTCCGCGCCTACGCCGCTCCGGAGCCGCGGCCGCGCGTGCCCTGCATCCGGCGCAGGCGGCGCATCTCCCAGGCCAGGAACACGCCCACCGTGAAGATGGCCAGGAAGTCCGACACCGGCGCGGCCACGATGAGCGCCTCGAGGCCCGTCAGGCTGGAGACCGCCCGCGGCAGCAGGTCGGGCAGCACGAGGATCAGCGGCACCAGGAAGATGATCTGGCGCGTGAGCGTGAGGAAGATGGCCTTGGCCGGCTGGCCCGTGGCCTGGAAGTAGTTGGCGCCCACGATCTGGAAGCCGATGAAGGGCAGCAGGAGCAGCCACAGCCTGAGCGCGAAAGAGGTGAAGTCCACCAGTCCGTCGTGCGCGATGCCGAACGCCGTGGCGATGGGCTCGGCCAGCAGCATGACCACCACCCACTCCACCACGCACATCACGGTGGCGCCGGCGATGCCCAGCCACAGCGTGGCGCGCACGCGGTCGAGCTTGCGCGCGCCGTAGTTATAGCCCAGAAGCGGCTGGATGGCCACCGACACGCCGATGATCGGCATGATGGTGAACATGCCGATACGCTGCACCACGCCGATGGAGGCCAACGCGTCCTCGGCGCCCAGGGGGCTGAGCGCGCCGTACTTCACCAGCTGGTAGTTGAGCAGGAAGTTGACCACCGCGGCGCCCGCCTGCAACGCGAAGCTGGGGAACCCGAACGCCAGGATGGTCCCCACGATGCGCCGCGAGGGCACCATGCAGCTCAGGCGGATGCGCAGCGGCACGCCCTTCGTGAACAGGAAGTACCACAGCACTGCCGCGCACGAGCACGCCTGGCCCGCCAGCGTGGCCAGCGCGCTGCCCGCCACGCCCCATCCCAGCAGGATGACGAACCAGTAGTTGAAGGCCGTGGCCGCCACCAGGCCGATGACCATAGTGCCGAGCGCGCGGTTGGGTGCGCCCGCCGTGCGGATGAAGTTGTTGACGCCCATGCCGATGCACTGCAGGATGAAGCCGAAGCACAGGATCTGCACGAACGTCCGCGCGTAGGGGCGCACCTCGTCGGTGGCGCTGGACAGCGTGAGCACGGCGTCTAAGATGGTCGGGTTGGCGGCCAGCGCGGCCACCACCACCCACAGGATGAGCGACAGCGTGACGACGTTGCCGAGCGAGCGCTCCGCCGCGTCGCGGTCCCCCTCACCCAGGCGCAGGGCCGCCAGCGCGTTGCCACCCGCGCCCACCAGCATGGCCAGCGCCATGAACACGATCATCGTAGGGTTGGCCACCGTGACGGCCGACAGGCCGATCTCGCCCACCGCGTGCCCCAAGAACATCGAGTCGATGATGTTGTACGAGCCGTTGACCACCATGCCCACCACCGACGGGATGGCGAACTCGGTGATGAGGCGCGGGATGGACTCGGTGCCCATGCGCGTGACGCGGTTGTCCGGGCCTGCGCCGCCGGGACGGGATGCAGGCGCGCCAGTCCCCTCCCCCACCGGGGATGGGACCTGATCGGGCTGGTCGGCAGATGCGGTGCCGTGGGGGTCTCGTGAGTCACGTGCCATGGGAACGGGGCGCCTTTCCTTCGTCTCTCCCCGCCATTCTACTCCCGACGTGGTCTAATATTCGCACATTGTAAGGAAAGCCGGCCGACGGCGCGGGCCCGTGCGACGTCAAGGAAGTGCGACAGGCCGGGCGTACCCCGCGAGACCGGGGGCAGATCAACGAAGTTCCGCGTGGGTCGCGGTCGACCGGGAACGGCGCGAGACGGGCCCGCTAGCGAATGTGGGCCTCGCCCGACATCACCGCATGCAGGCCGCCGTCGGGCTGGGCCACCACCAGGCGGCCGTCCCCGTCGATGCCCCGTACGATGCCCTCGGCCAGCACCGCGCCGTTGCGGTCCTCCACGGTGACGGCGCGGCCCGCCAGCGCCCCGTGGGCGTCATACTCGGGCACGAGGGGGGCCAGCCCCTCCCCCAGCCAGCGCTCGTAGAGCGGGCCCAGCTCGCGCAGCACCGCGGCGGCCACCTCGTCCACGGCCGCGCGCTGCTCGCAGGTGAACCCGAACCCCAGGTCGGCCAGGTACGCGGGTGCGTTCTTGCCGCCCACCGCCACCAGCTCGGCCGGCGGCAGCACGTTGACGCCGATGCCCACGCACACGCCACCGCCGTGCGCCTCCAGCGAGATGCCGCACAGCTTGCGGAAGGGAGGGCGCGAGGCGGGCGCGTCAGCGCCCTGCGCGGGTCCGCCATTCCGAAGCGCGACCGGCCGCGCCGGGCCAGGGGCGTCTGCGCCCACCGTCGACGCCGCCATCGCCGAGGACTCGTCGGACTCGACGTACACCACGTCGTTGGGCCACTTCACCTTGATGCGGCGCCCCTCGTCCAGCGTCACGAGCGACGCGAGGGCGCGGCGCACCGCCAGGCCCACCACCAGGCTCAACGTTGGCAACTGGCGGGCGGGCACCTGGGGGCGCAGCAGCACCGACAGGTACAGGCCCCCCTCGGGGCTGGCCCACGTCCTGCCCTGCCGGCCATAGCCGCCCGTCTGGCGCCGCGCGCGCACGGCCAGCCCCTCGGGCACGCCCTGCTCGAGCGCCTGCTTCACCACCTCGTTGGTGGACGAGACCGCCTCGCGGCCGTCGACGCGAAACTCCACGGCTACAGCCGCCAGGCGCGACCGAGGCGCTCGGCCTCGGGCACGGAATCCACGGGTGTCCCGTCAGCCAGCACGTGGCCCGGACGCACCTCCAGCAGCGGCTTGACCACGAAGTCGCGCTCGGCGACGCGCGGGTGCGGCAGCGTCAGCCGCTCGTTCGCGAAGTGGTACATCTGGTAGTCGAGGATGTCGACGTCGCAGGTGCGCGGCCCGTTCTCGCGCTCGCGGACGCGCCCCAGGCTGTTCTCGATGGCCTGCAGGCAGTCGAGCAGCTCCAGCGGGGGCAGCCCGGTGCGCAGGAGCACCACCGTGTTGACGAACTCCTCCTGGTCCTCGTAGTAGGCCGGCTCGCTGCCGTAGAAGCCGGCGATGTCGACGATGACGGTGTCCGGCAGCAGGCACAGCTGGCCGATGGCATGGTTGAGCTGGGCGATCTTGCCCTCCTGCTCCTCGCCGTCGTGGGCCACCAGGGCGACGTTGGCGCCCAGGCCCAGCAGCACGTAGGGACGCAGGTCGGCCAGCGCGGCGCGCGTGGCGGGCACGTTATGGGTGCGTACCACGCCGGCGCCCAGCTCGCAGGCCAGCAGCGCCTCGGCCGCCGACGCCTCGTCGCGCTCGAGCGGGTCGTCGATGCCGTAGGCGCGCCCGATGAAGCTCTTGCGCGACACGGCGCACATCACGGGGTAGCCCAGGCGCGCCACCTCGTGCAGATTGCGCATGAGCTCGACGGTCTGGGCGTACGTCTTGCCGAAGCCCGGCCCCGGGTCGACGCAGATGCGCTCGTGCGCGACGCCCTCGGCCTCCAGCTGCGCCGCACGGTCGCGCAGGTAGTCGCGCACCTCGGCCACGACGTCGTCGTAGGCGGGCTCGTCTTGCATGGTGACGGGCTCGCCCTGCATTTGCATGACCACCAGCCCGGCGTCGCACGCGCGCGCCACCTCGCGCATGGCCGGGTCGCGGAACCCCGACACGTCGTTGATCACGGCAGCACCCGCCTCCACGGCACGGCGCGCGACCTCGGCATGGCGCGTGTCCGCGGACACGCACACCCCCCGCGCCGCCAGCGCCTCGATCACCGGCCCGACGCGGCGCCACTCCTCGTCCGGCGTCACGGGCGCGGCGCCGGGGCGCGTGGACTCGCCGCCCACGTCGATGATGGCGGCGCCCTCCTCGGACAGCTGGATGCCGCGCGCGATGGCGGCATCAGCATCGGCGTAGGCGCCCCCGTCCGAGAACGAGTCGGGCGTGACGTTGAGCACGCCCATGATGACGGGCCGGTCGGTATCGAAGTCAAACGATGCGCAATGCCAGATCACAGGCAGGCTCCTCTCAGACAGCGGTAACGCGGGGCACGAACGCTCCCGCACGACGCGCGCGGGCGGCGTCGCGTGGCGCGCGTGCGGACAGTTCTGCGATGCACGGCGCATACGCATGACGCGAGTCCTCGCGGCGTGCGGCCCCATCATACCGTGTCGAGCCGGCCGTCCCGCGAGCATCCCCGCCCACGCCCCGCCCACCAGGTAGTCGGCAGCGCCCCACGATCTCGATGCGCCGATTGCGCCCGACGCATGCGTTCCGGACCCTCGCCTCCCTCTCTCGCAAATCCTCAACCTCTTCCGGCCCTCGCCCCTCGATACGCCCGCTACCAAAAGACCCGAGCAAGTCCCCAGCTACGAAATACCATTTTCCAAGGGTTTGACGACGCGAAAGTGCCCCTACTCGGGCATTTTCCCGCCCCTTCGGCACAAGCCTTCTCGATAGCCCAACGCCGACCAGGCCTTTTGCCGCCTCCCGCACAACAGGCGAGCGCGTACGCGTCGTCAAACCCTCCGAAAACGGCATTTCGCGCTCGATCACGTGCCAGACGACCCCCTGGATGCGCCGAGGCCGACCACGCGGCACCCTCTCCCGCCCTTCGCGCCAAACGTTCGCCGCCCGACTGCCGCGCACGCGTCGTCCCTACGCAACCCGTCGCCCCACGCAAAAGGAGCGGCCCCGCAGGACCGCCCCTCGTCATCGCGCTCTGTGTCGCCGCCGCTACTTGGCCGCGTCATCCTTGCCCGCACCCGGCGCACCCGGCGCACCGGCGCCGTCGGCGTCGCTCGGCGCGTCGGCCCCGCCGTCGGCGTACGGGTCCTCGCCCGCGGGCGCCGGCGCCTCGGGCGTGGCGTCCATGATGTCCTCGCGACGGATCTCGGCGTCCACCTGGGCCTGCGTGGGCATGTCGGAGCGGTCGGCGTCCTCGGCCGCCGGGCGGTACGGGCCGTTCGGGTCCTGATCGCCGGGCTCGACGGGCTCATCGCGCCAGTTCGGGTCGGCCAGCATCTGCGCGTCGCGGGCGCGCGCCTCGGCCTCCTCGCGCTCCTTGGCGGCGATGATGTCGTCCTCGCGCGCCAGGTAGTCGTCCCACTTGTTGTCGAGCAGGGCCTCGCAGGCCTCGCCCTCCACCGTCTCGCGCTCCAGCAAGACGCTGGCCATGAGGTTCATCTGGTCGGCGCGCGACGACAGGATGTCGTGGGCCCGGTCGTGGGCCTCCTTCATGATGATGGCCACCTGCTCGTCGATGCGGCGCGCCGTCTCCTCGGAGTAGTCCTGCGTGTTGCCGTAGTCGCGACCCAGGAACACCTCGTGGTTGGGCTGGCCGAACACCTGGGTGCCCAGCGGGC
>JAAWAY010000025.1 GCA_022792415.1 Eggerthellaceae bacterium
GACGGGCACAAAGATGCCACGTGCCGATTGGCTAAATGTCTCACAAACGGAATTCTTGATTCCCCCCTCAAGGGAAGAACAGCAAGCCATCGGCGCTCTCTTCTCCAAGCTCGACTCCCTCATCACCCTTCATCAGCGTGAAAGCATCCTGCGTCGAGCGTTCCCTCTCATTTCCGCGGAAAAGCCTGCTGCCGGCGAAGGGTTCTCGTTTCTTCGCACCGTTTCTCTGCAAACCAGCGTGAGCGCACTGGGTTAGATGAGGCTCGAGATCGAGCGCATGACCAGGTCGACGTCCTGGTTCTCCAGCTCCTGAATGATGTGCAGGTAGGTTTTCTGCGTGGTGTTCATGCTGGCATGGCCGAGCCGCTTGGCGACACTCGCAATCGAGACGCCGGCAAAGAGCAGGAGGGACGCATGGGTGTGACGCAGCCCGTGCACGGATATGACGGGTATCCCAGCGTGCTGACAATGGCGTTCCAGAATGCCGTTGGCGGTCGAGTTGTAGACCTTGCCCTGCACGAAGATGGGCACGTCGCGCGGCAGGCTCTTCGTGAGCTCGGAGAACTGTATGACCAGCTGCCAGTCCAGCTGCACCTTGCGGACCGATGAGCGGTTCTTCGTGGGGACGAATCCCGATCCGGTCTTGTAGTCCCAGGTCTTGTTCACGGACACAACCTGGCGGGAGAAGTCGAAGTCGGCCGGAGTGAGGGCGATGGCCTCAGAGAAGCGAAGCCCCGTCTTCGCGATGAGCAGGATGAGCCAATCCCAGCTTATCTCCGACCCGAGGTCGAGGTCGTTCAGGAGGCGGTGTAGCTCAAACTGGTTGAGGTACTTCTGCTTCTTGGCGCGCGGGGCCTTTCCCTTGATGATGGCCTTCCTCGTCGGGTCGCGTTCGACCAGACCTTCGTCGACGGCATCAAGGACGGCTCCCTTCAGCTGGTGATGGAAGTCCATCACGGTCTGCCGCTCATGGCAGGCCGCGTAGTCGTTGAGCAGGGCCTGGTAGCTTATGCGGTTGAGCTCGGCGAGGGTCAGCTGCGGGATGAGTCGCAGCAGCCAAGAGTAGGTGAGCTGGTACTTCCTCAGGGTTACCTCGCGGACCGCTCCCTCCTTGTACATTTTTACCCACTGACAGTAGTACGCGCAGAACGTGTCGCCGGGGGTGAGTTCGTTTAGCATGGCATCCTTCCTTTCGCCGTTGGGAAACAAAGCGCGCTCACGCTGGAGGTAAGGGCACAATAGCGCCTTGAAAGAGGGTCGGGATAGCCCCTTTCGGATCGGTTTTGCGTCACGTCGCAGAAGATAGGGGGGGCGGAGGAGTGGGGGCAGTGCTGCTGACTGGCCGATGATAAAATCTAATTGCTTATCTATGCGAATGCGAACAAGATCGGCATCGAGTTCTACGTTCCCGACAACAAGGAGATCGGCGAGATAGCAAAGGAGCATGCGTCGAGCCTTGCCGCGGCCCTTGGAGCCGACGCCGCCCCGTTTTGTGCGCGGGGATGCCGTGCGGTGGTCAGGGCCGGCGTTGCGGCGCGCCATCGGCGGGGTGGGGCCCGCTACGGACTTCCGTGCTATCATCAGCTCTCCTTCCCGTCACCCCCCACCTCGAAAGGAGCCCCCATGCGCATCATGGCCCTGGACATAGGCGAGGTCCGCGTCGGCGTCGCCGTCAGCGACCCGGGCGAGCGCGTGGCCTCCCCGGTATGCGTGCTGCAGGCCCGCGACGTGGCCGACCACGCCAAGCCGTTCCGCCGGGTGCTCGAGGACTGGGAGCCCGAGCTTCTCGTGTGCGGCCTGCCGCTCACGCTGGCGGGGGAGGAGGGCCCGCAGGCCCAGCGCATCCGAAAGGTCACGTCCCAGGTCAGCGCCGCAACCGGCCTGCCGGTGACGTTCGTGGACGAGCGCCTCAGCTCGGCCGAGGCAAAGCGGAGTTTGCGTGAAAAGGGCTACGACGAGCGGGCCATGCGCGGGAAAGTCGATATGATAGCCGCTAGTCTGTTCCTGCAGGCGTGGCTCGACGAGCGCGCCTCCACGGCGAGATAAGGAAACATCCCCCATGGCCCTGCACCGCAACCAGGTCACGTACTCAGAGCGCCCCAACCACGCCGCGCGCGCCGCCCACGCCAAGGGCGATGAGCTGTTCCGCACCTACGACACCAGCGCCATCCGCCCCAAGCGATCCAAGGCGCCGGCCATCGTGGCCGCCGTGCTGGCGCTCGTCGTGGTCGCGGTGGCCGCCGTGCTCATCTTCCGCGTGGTCAACCCGCCGGCTGACCTGCTGCCCGAGGGCCAGACGGCCGTCATCACCGTCGAGCAGGGCGAGGGCGCCTACAACATCGGCCAGTCTCTGGAGGAGGCCAAGCTGGTGGCGTCCGTCGACGGCTTCGTCGACCGCGTGCGCGAGCTGGGCGCCGAGGCGTCCCTCATCCCGGGCACCTACCAGTTCGCCGGGGGCGCGTCGCTCGACGACATCATCGCCACGCTCAAAGCCGGCCCCGCCGCCACGGGCGACACGCTCACCGTGCCCGAGGGCCTCACCCGCGAGGCCACGGCCGCCGCGGTGGCCCAGGCCACGAACGGGCGCGTGAGCACCGAGGACTTCCTGGCCGCCTCCGCCGACGCCAGCGCGTGGGTCGAGCAGTTCCCGTTCTTGGAGTCGGCCGGCACCAACAGCCTGGAGGGCTTCCTGTTCCCCAAGACCTACACCGTCACCGTGGGCGATGACGCCAACGCCATCGTCGCCATGATGCTCAGCCAGTTCCAGACCGAGACGGCGTCGCTGTCGTTCGCCTACCCCGAGTCGGCGGGCCTCACGCTGTACCAGGCCGTCACCCTGGCCTCCATCGTCGAGAAGGAGGCGGCGCCCGAGAACCGCGCCACGGTGGCCTCGGTGTTCTACAACCGCCTGGCGTCCGACCGCCCCTACCTGGAGTCCGACGCCACCACCGCCTACGAGGTGGGCCACGACCCCACGGCCGACGAGGTGCACGCCGACACCCCGTACAGCACCTACACCAACCCGGGGCTGCCCCCCACGCCCATCTGCTCGCCCAGCCTGGAGTGCCTGCAGGCCGTGTGCGAGCCCGAGCAGACGAACTACCTGTTCTTCTACTTCCGCCCCAACGACCAGGGCGGCACGGACTACTTCTTCAGCGAGACCTACGACGAGCACCAGCAGGCCATCGCCGGGAACTAGCATGGGCCTGCTGCAGCCGGACCGCTACTTCTCGCGCCTGTCCCACATCGACATCGGGCGCGACCTGCTGGGCCAGGGGCTTTCCCATGTGCTGCTCGACATCGATAACACCATCCTCACGCGCGACACCCACGAGGTGCCCCGCGACGCCCGTATCTGGCTGGCCCGCGCGCGCGACGCGGGCATCGGCGTGTGCCTGGTGTCCAACAACTGGCACGCCTCGGTGCATGAGCTGGCCGGCGAGCTCGACCTGCCCATCGTGGCCAAGGCCCTGAAGCCGCTGCCCCACGGGCTCGTCATCGCCCGGCGCAAGCTGGGCGGCACGCGCGCCGACACCGTGATGGTGGGCGACCAGCTGCTCACCGACGTGGCCGCCGCGCACCTGGCCGGCATGAAGGCCTACATGCTGCAGCCGCTGGTCGAACAGGACCTGCCCCACACCCTTGTGCTGCGCAACCTGGAGCGTATGATGCTGGGGTCGCGCCAGCCGGAGCCCGCGCCCCCGGCCTGCCGCCCGACCGCGCAGGCAAGCGCGCCCACCGCCCCGCAGGCCGCCCTGTGGGACGCCCCGAACACCCGCTCCCAGGAGGGATCGTCATGACCACGCCCGCTTCCCAGCCCGCCGCCCTGGCTGACACGCCCCAGAGGCTCTACGTGCTGGGCCACCCCATCGGCCACTCCAAGTCGCCGGTGATGTACAACGCCGCCTACGGCGCCCTGGGGCTGCCGTGGCGCTACGGGGCCATGGACCTGTCCGACGCCCTGGACGCGCGCGCCTTCCTCAAGAAGCGCGACTTCCTCTCCGTCAACATCACCACGCCCTACAAGCCGCTCGCCTTCGAGCTGGCCACGGCCCGCGCCGCGTCGGCGCGCCTGGCCCGGGGCGCCAACGTGCTCGTGCGCAAGAAGGACGCGCTCATCGGCTACAACACCGACGGCGCGGGCTGCGTCGCCTACCTGGAGCGCGCCGGCGTCGACTTCCGCGGGGCGCGCGTGGCCGTCTGCGGCACGGGCCCCACCTCGCTCGCCATCCTGCACGCGGCGGCCCAGGCCGGCGCGGACGAGTGCCTGCTGCTCGGGCGCGACAAGGACCGCGCCGCCCAGGTGCTGCGCGACTACGTCGACGAGTACGGCCTGCTGGCCCGCGCCACCATCGACCTGCCGGGCGCCACGCCGGGCCACCTGAGCTTCCGCGAGGCGTACGACCACGTCAACTTCAAGTTCGGCAGCTACGCCACGTCCACCCAGGCCATCGCCGCGGCCGATGTCATCATCGACGCCACGCCGCTGGGCATGGCCGCCGGCGACCCGGCGCCCTTCGACGCGGCCCTGCTCCACGCGGGCCAGGTGGTGCTCGACTGCGTGTACGGCCACGGCACCACCGCGCTCGTGGCCGCCGCCCGCGACGCCGGCGCCACGGCGCTCGACGGGGCCGGCATGCTGGTGGGACAGGCGGCCGTCACGGTGCAGATCGTCTGTGACATCGCCGAGGCGCCCCAGCCCCTGTCCTTCGACGAGCTGTTCGAGCTCATGGCCCGCGCCGCCGACTTCGACTGCTAGCCCCGCCGCGCCAGGCGCCCCGTCGTTCCCGGACGCCGCGGCCACGGCCGCCCGGCCCGGCCCCGCGCCCGGGCGCGCTGCGCTACAATAGCGGGCGGCAACCACGCCGCGCTGCGACCCCTCCACCGGGGGTAGGCCCCCGGACGCAGGCGGCTCGAAAGGCCCGACCATGGAATACATCACCGCAGGCGAGAGCCACGGCCCCGAGCTCACGGCCATCGTGACCGGCGTGCCCGCCGGCCTCGTCATATCCGAGGACCAGATGAACAGCGACCTGGCCCGGCGCCAAGGCGGCTACGGCCGCGGCGGCCGCCAGACCATCGAGCGCGACAAGGTGCGCATCACCGGCGGCCTGCGCTTCGGGCGCACCATGGGCGGCCCGGTGGGGCTGTCGGTGCGCAACCGCGACTGGGTCAACTGGTCGGATCGCATGGCCCCCTTCGGCTCAGCGCCCGACGACCTCGTCCGCGAGGTGACGCCGCGCCCCGGCCACGCCGATCTGGTGGGCGCCCTGCGCACCAACACCGACGACTGCCGCAACATCCTCGAGCGCGCGAGCGCGCGCGAGACGGCGGCCCGCGTGGCGGCCACGGGCATCGCCCGCGAGCTTCTGGCCGAGCTGGGCGTGGAGGTGTACTCCTACGTCGTGTCGGTGGGCGACGTGTCCATGGACGAGGACGACCCCATCGCGGCCGCCCCCACCTACACCCCCCTCGACATCGAGCTGTCCGAGATGCGCTGCCCCAGCGCCGAGGCCACCGAGGCCATGAAGGCCGCCATCGACGAGGCGCGCCGCGCCGGCGAGAGCCTGGGCGGCACGTTCCGCGTGGTGGCGCGCGGGCTCATCCCGGGCCTGGGCAGCTACGCGTCCGGCTCCGAGCGCCTCACCTCGCGCATCGGCGCGGCGATCTTCGGCATCCCCGCCATCAAGGGCGTCGAGTTCGGCATCGGCTTCGAGGCCGCCTGCCGCCCCGGCTCCCAGGTGCACGACCCCATCGTGCTGGAGGCCGGCGACGGCTTCAAGCGGTCGTCCAACAACGCCGGCGGCCTGGAGGGCGGCATGACCAACGGCATGCCCCTCATCGTCACCGTGGCCATGAAGCCCATCCCCACGCTCATGAAGCCGCTCGACACCGTCAACCTGGACACGCTGGAGGTCGAGCAGGCCTCCAAGGAGCGCAGCGACGTGTGCGCCGTGCCCGCCGCGGCCGTGGTGGCCGAGGGCGAGGTGGCGTTCGCGCTGGCCAACGCCTACCTGGAGGCCTTCGGCTGTACCAACATGACCGACCTGAAGGCCGCCGTCAAGGCGTACCGCCAGCGGCTGAGGACGATGTCGCGATGAGCCGAGGCGGAAAGAGGGGGAAGGGGCGCCCCACCCAGCCCCCGGCGCCCCAGGGCTCACGCCCCGCGGGCGGCGCCTCCTCCGGGGCCCGCTCGGGCGCCCGGCCGGCGCCGGGCGCGCGCAGGCCGCCGGCCGCGTCGCGCGAGCGCGTGCCGATGGAGCTGGCGCGCCCCGTCTTCTTCGTGGGCTTCATGGGCGCCGGCAAGACGTCGGTGGCGCGCCGTCTGGCCCGCCAGTGCTCGGTCGCGGCGGTGGACATGGACTCCTACCTGGAGCGCCGCGAGGGGCGCCGCGTCAAGGAGATCTTCGCCGACGTGGGCGAGGAGGGCTTCCGCGCCATCGAGACCGACGTGCTGGGCGAGCTGGCGGCCAAGGAGCCGCTGCTCATATCCTGCGGCGGCGGCGTGATCCTGCGCGAGGAGAACCGCGCCATCCTGGACGAGGGCGGCTTCGTGGTGTACCTGCGCGTCACGGCCGACGAGGCCGCGTCGCGCATCAGCGACCTGTCGACGCGGCCGCTGTTCGATGACCTGGACGCGGCGCGGGCGCGCTGCGAGGAGCGGCTGCCGCTGTACGAGGCCGTGGCCGACGTGACCGTCGATACGGCGGGCAAGGGGGTCGCGGCCATCGCCCGCGAGGTCCAGCGCCTGCTCGAGAAGGAGGGCGTGCTGTGCCGGCAACCAAGATAGTGGTCAACATCCCGGGCGAGGATGCCTACGACGTGCGCATCGGCCCGGCGGTGCTGGACGATTTGGGCGCGTCGCTGCGTGCGCTGCCGGGTGTGGGCGCGGCCCCGCGGCTGCTCGTCGTGTCCGACGACAACGTGGCGCCGCTGTACCTGGACGCGGCCAAGGCGTCGCTCAACGCGGCGGGCTACCCCGTGTCCGACATCGTCGTGCCCGCGGGGGAGGCGTCTAAGTCGCTCGCCGTCATCGGCGAGGTGTGGGAGGCCATGGCCCAGCTGGGCCTCACGCGCGACTGCGCCGTGGTGGCGCTCGGCGGCGGCGTCGTGGGCGACCTGGCCGGGTTCGCCGCCTCCACCTACATGCGCGGCATCCCCGTGGTGCAGGCGCCCACCACGCTTTTGGCCATGGTGGACTCGTCGGTGGGCGGCAAGACCGGCGTCAACCTGGAGACCGGCAAGAACCTGGTGGGCACGTTCAAGCAGCCCTCGTTCGTGTGCGCGTCCACGTCGACGCTGGCCACGCTGCCCGAGCGCGAGTGGCGCTGCGGCTGCGCGGAGGTGGCCAAGTCGGCCGTCATCGACTCCGACGAGTTCTTCTTCTGGCTGATGGACAACGCCGACGCGCTGGCCGCCCGCGACGAGGCCGTCACGGCCGAGGCCATCGCCCGCTGCGTCGTGTTCAAGGCGCGCGTGGTGTCCGAGGACAAGACGGAGAGCCGCGGGGTGCGCGAGTGCCTCAACTACGGCCACACGCTGGGGCACGCGGTGGAGTCGCTGGCGGGCTACGGCACGTACTCGCACGGCGCGGCCGTGGCCGAGGGCATGCGCTTCGCCGCGCGCCTGGGCGCCGCGCTGGCCGGCACGCCGGTCGAGCTGGTGCAGACGCAAGACGCCCTGCTCGACGCCCTGGGGCTGCCGGCGCTGGCGTGGTCGGCCTCGCCCGAGGCGATGCTTTCCGCCATGAAGCGCGACAAGAAGGCCCGCGCCGGCGTCGTGCGCTTCGTGCTGCCGCTGGACGTGGGGCGCTGGGAGCTGCGCGACGTGGACGACGACGTCATCCTGGAGCACCTGCGTGCCTGGGAGGCGTCCAAGTAGGAGGCGGCGCCGCGCCCCGCGGGGCCGGACGCCCGTCGAGAGGGATCGCATGAAGAAGATACTGCTCGTGAACGGGCCCAACCTGAACATGCTGGGCGTGCGCGACCCGGCGCTGTACGGCACCGACACGCTGGCGGCCATCGAGGCCGAGGTCGTGGCCCACGGCGCGGCGCGTGGCGTGCAGGTGGACTGCTTCCAGTCCAACCACGAGGGCGCGCTCATCGACAGGCTCCACCAGGCGCACGGCCGCTACGACGGCATCGTGTACAACCCGGGCGCGCACACGCACTATTCGTACGCGCTCCACGACGCGGTGGAGTGCATCGACGTGCCCGTGGTGGAGATCCACCTCACCGACATCGACGCGCGCGAGGAGTTCCGCCGCCGCTCGGTCATCGCGCCGGCGTGCGTGGCGCAGGTGAAGGGCCTGGGCAAGGCCGGCTACCTGCGCGCGCTCGACATCCTGCTGGACGGCCCTGCGCCCGAGGAGGCGGCCCGCGCCGGCCGCGGCGCGGGCGGGGTCGGCACCGACTGCGAGGAGGGACGATGAGCATGGCACCTGATCCGCTGGCCGCCACCGCGGTGGCGGGGTACGCGCAGGTTAACGACGCGCCGGACTCGCCGGCGGCCGCGCCGGTGGGGGAGGGGGCCCTCGAGCCGCCCTTCGCCGATCCCGGGGCCAGCGCGCGGCGCATCGGGCTTCTGCGTGAGGCCTGCCGCGGGGCCGACCTGGCGGCGTTCCTCGTGCGCGACACGTCCAACATCGCCTGGCTGACCGCGTTCGACCGCGTGTTCGACGACGAGGCGGCCCACGTGCTCTACGTCGACCGCGACCGCGCGGTGCTGCACACCGACTCGCGCTACGTGACGGCGTGCCGCGCCGCCGCCGAGGGCACGCCCGTCACGGTGGATGACGCCCGTGAGGCCCACGCCGCGTTCGCCCGGCGCCTGCACGGCGACGACTTCACCGACGACCTGGGCATCGAGGACTCCATCAGCCTGGCGGAGTACCGCCGTCTGGAGCAGGCGTTCTCGCCCTCGGCGCCCTTCCGCGAGACGGACGGCGTGGTGGTGGGCCTGCGCTCGGTGAAGGACGCCGGCGAGGTGGCGCGCATGCGCGCGGCCCAGGCCATCACCGACGCGGCGTTCTCCCACATCATCGGCTTCATGCAGCCGGGCATGACCGAGCGCGAGGTGCAGCTGGAGCTCGAGGGCTTCATGGAGCGCGCCGGCGCCTGGGGCCTGGCGTTCCCCTCCATCGTGGCCACGGGCGCCAACGGGGCGAGCCCGCACGCCATCCCCGGCGCCACGGTGCTCGAGGCCGGCCAGTGCGTGGTGCTCGACTTCGGCGCGCGGGCGTGGGGCTACTGCTCCGACATGACGCGCACCGTGTTCCTGGGCGAGCCCGACCCCGAGATGCGGGCCGCCTACGAGGCCATCCGCCGCGCCAACGAGGAGGTCGAGGCAATGCTGCGCCCCGGCGTGACGGGCCGCGCGGCCCACGAGCTGGCCGAGCGCGTGCTCGATGAGGCGGGCTTCGGCGGGTGCATGGGGCACGGCCTGGGGCACGGCGTGGGCATCGACATCCACGAGGAGCCCGTGCTCTCGCCGCGCAACGACCGCGAGCTGGTGGCCGGCAACGTCGTCACCGTGGAGCCCGGCATCTACCTGCCCGGCCGCTTCGGCATGCGCCTGGAGGACTTCGGCGTCATCACCGACGGCGGCTTCGACGTGTTCACGCGCTCCACCCACGAGATGGTGGTGCTGTAGGGGAAGGGGGCGGGAGGCGTCGCCCTCGACGTTGCGCCTCCGCCGGCCTTCCGCCGACGCGGGGCGCTTCCCGGCTCCTGCTGCCGCCGGCCTGGTGGTAGCATCGATATCGCAGGGCGCGCATTCGCGCCCGCCACGCCTTATACCACAGCGCATAGGACGCCCACGCGCCGGCACCCGCCGGCGCTTTGCCGTCGTGCGCTCGGTTCGATCGGAAGGGAAGGTGAGGACGTGAAGAGTGTCAGCAAGGTCAATCGCAAGGATGTGATCCTGGCCAAGGGCAAGTCCGCGGGACGCGATCGCGTCCCCTCCCCTGAGCAGGCACGACTCATGTCAGCGCACCCGGCCTCTGCCACCGAGATCGCCCTTGAGCCCGATCCGCGTGCTGGCTCTTCCGTAGATCTTGCGCTCGCCGACCGGAGCCGCCTCTCGCGGGCGGTCGTCCTCGCCGGGCGCGTCGCGCTCATGCTGGCGGGCATCGCCGTCATGGCGCTGGGCATCGACCTCATCGTGCACTCCTACGTGGGCAACGCCCCCATCTCGGCCTGCCCCTACGTGGCAAGCCTCGCGCCGTCGGGCCTGTCGTTCGGCACGCTGCTCATGGGCTGGCAGGTGGTGTTGGTGGTGGCCCAGGTGCTCATCCTGCGCTCGCGGTTCAAGCTGGTGGCGCTGCTGCAGATACCCGTGTCGCTGTTCTTCGGGATGTGCGTGGACGCGTGGGCCGTCCCGCTGGGGCCGCTGGCGCCCGCCAGCCCGTGGGGCGCGTACGCGCTGCTGGCGGTCGGCATCGTGCTGGTAGCCGTCGGCGTGGCGTGCACGGTCATCTCCGACACGGTCATGAACTGCGGTGAGGCCGTGGTCAAGGCGGTCGTCGACGTGACGGGCTGGCGCTTCGGCACGGTGAAGGTGGGCTTCGACCTGGTGCTCACCGCGCTGGCGGCCCTGCTGGCGCTGGCGCTGTTCGGCCACCTGGAGGGCGTGCGTGAGGGCACGCTGGCCTGCGCGCTGTGCACCGGGCTGGTGGTGAACCTCATCATGGGCGCGTACGGCCGCGCCCGCGGCGCGTGGCGGGATCGTCGCGAGGCGTGCGGCGTCCCGGCGGCCGCGGAGTAGGGGAGGGCCCGCGCGTTTCCACGTCTCTTCGGTGCTGAAGGCGCGTCAGGGCCTCGGAGAACTCGCGATCTTGGCTGCCACCGCCGCTGCGGGCCCGCCGCCCCCTCGCCGACGTGCGGATTCGCTGGTTTTTCCGCAGGATCGACCGGGGGCGCGTATAATAGACCGGCTTGACAACCTCTGGCTGCTCGCGATGGCGGGCCGCCTGCGTGAAAGGACCAACCCAGTGGCGAGCATCTCTACGGCAGACTTCAAGAACGGCATGTGCATCATCAACAACGGCAAGATGTGCACCATCGTCGAGTTCCAGCACGTCAAGCCCGGCAAGGGCGGCGCGTTCGTGCGCACCAAGCTCAAGGACATCAAGACGGGCCGCGTGGTGGACTACACGTTCAACTCCGGCACCAAGTTCGACTCCGTGCGCCTGGAGACGAAGAAGATGCAGTACCTCTACAACGACGGCTCCGACTACTACTTCATGGACAACGACACCTACGAGCAGATGTCCATCCCCACCGACACCGTGGGCGAGGCCGCCAAGTGGCTCAAGGAGAACGACGAGGCCACGCTGCTCTACGCTGGCGATGAGCTCATCTCCATCGAGCCCCAGATGTTCGTGGAGCTGGAGGTGACGCACACCGAGCCCGGCTTCAAGGGCGACACCGCCACCAACACCACCAAGCCGGCCACGCTCGAGACGGGCGTTGAGCTGCAGGTGCCCACGTTCATCGAGATCGGCGACGTGCTGCAGATCGACACCCGCGACGGCCGCTTCATCAAGCGCGTCTAGCGCATCCCGCGTACCCGGCGCGTCCGACGCCATAAGCGGAAGGGGCCCGCGACTCGTGATGAGTCGCGGGCCCCTATGCGTCAGGAGGTCGGTTCGCGCGCCTACTTGTCCATGAAGAACGCCACCGCGATGGCGCCCGGCCCCACGTGCGTGCCGATGACGCTGCCCACCAGGCTGACCGGCGGGGTGGGGATCTCGGTATCGTAGAGCTCGCGGCTGTCCTGGACGTACTTGCGCAGCAGCGCGTCGTCCAGCCCGGCGTAGCCCAGCCAGACGGGGCGCGAGAAGTCGACGCCGCCGTTCTCGACGATCTTCTGGCGCAGCAGGTTGTTCCCCTGCTTCGATCCGCGGGCCTTGCCCACCATCACCACCTCGCCGTCTACCACGCTCACGACCGGCTTGATGGACAGCAGCCCGCCCACGGCGGCCGTGGCCGACGAGATGCGCCCGCCCTTCTTCAGGAACTCGAGCGTGTCCAGCAGGCCCAGCAGGCAGATGTCGCCGCGCTCGGCCTCCAGCTGCTCGGCGATGGCCTGGGCGCCCAGTCCCTCGTCGCGCAACGCGATGGCGCGCTCGGCCAGCAGGCGCTCGCCGATGGTGGCGTTCATGCTGTCCACCACGAACACGCGTCCCGGATGGGCGGCCGCCGCGGCGCAGGCGCTGTCGTAGGTGCCCGATAGCTTGCTCGACAGGCATACGCACACCACGTCGTCGCCCGCGGCGACGGCGCTGTCGAACGCGCGCTGGAACTCCACCGGCGGCACCTGGCTGGTGGAGGGGATGTCGTCGCTCTCCACCAGGCGCGCGTAGAAGTCCTCGCGTGACAGGTCGATGTCCTGCGCGAACTCGCCGTCGGCGAACGCCACCTTC
The DNA here is from genome assembly GCA_022792415.1 of Eggerthellaceae bacterium. GTDB lineage: Bacteria > Actinomycetota > Coriobacteriia > Coriobacteriales > Eggerthellaceae > Enterorhabdus. The sequence goes on from JAAWAY010000025.1 coordinate 12,425, forward strand.
AGCGGGATCACCCACACCCCGTGCTCGGCCGCGTAGGCCAGCTCCATATCGCTTCCGGAGTCAACTATGATGCGAACCCCCATGGGGCCTCCTTCTCTCTGGTCTTCCTGCTCCGGCGTCGTGGGGCGCGGGAGGGATCGCGCGCTCCACGACGCCGGCTGCCGACGACGTCTGCCTACGCAGCCCACCTGCGCGGTGTGCCGCCCGTTGGTGGCGCGGCCGCCTCCTGCGTGCCCCGCCGACCGATGGTGGTGCCGCCTGCGCGGTGTGCCGCCGCCCGGCGACGGTGCCGTCTGCGCGGCGTGGCGCCTGCCGGTGGTGATGACGCCTGCGCGGTGCGCCTGCGCGTGGTGCAACGGGCCTTGCCGCCGATGCGGTGCGAGGTCGGTCGATGGGGCTGCCGCCTCTTGCATGCCATGCCGGCCAGCCCTGCCGTCAGCGCGGCGTGGTCGTCGACGCGGAAAAGCCTAGCACGGAAACGCGTCGTGTCACGATAATTAATTAGATCATCAAAATATATGCATGGTAGGGATGGGGAGACCGCATCAGCGGCTCGGCGAGCGGAGGGCCGGGCGGCTAATCCGCAGCCCTCGCCTCGCCTCACCTCACCTCACCTCACCTCACCTCACCTCACCTCCCCTCACCTCTCCTCTCCTCTCCTCTCCTCTCCTCGCCTCGGCACGCCGCACGCGAGGCGGCGCGCCCGGAAGGGCAAGAAAGAAAACGAAGGGCCCACACCCACCCACCCC
>JAAWAY010000026.1 GCA_022792415.1 Eggerthellaceae bacterium
CCCTACGTCAAGCGCATCGTCGACGCCGTGCAGGACGATGAGTTCGCGGTGGTGTACCACAACTGCGGCAACTCCGTCGTGGCGGCCGCCGACGACGTGGCGGCTACGGGTGCCGCGGCCTTCCACTTCGGCAATGCCATCGACCTGGCTGACATCCTGCCGCTCATGCCGCCCGACGCGCTCGTCATGGGCAACGTCGACCCGGCCGGCGAGATCCGCAACGGCACGCCGGAGAGCGTGCGCGAGGCGACGCTGGCCCTCATGGCCGCCTGCGCCCACCACCCCAACTTCGTGCCGTCGACGGGCTGCGACGTGCCGCCGATGAGCCCCTGGGAGAACATCGACGCCTTCTTCGCCGCCGTCGACGAGTTCTACGAGTCGCGCTAGCGGGCGCGGGGCGGCGGGCGACCCGTCGCCCCGCCTCGCGCCCCGGGCGCCCTCGTGCGCCCGTGCCCTTGCGTTTTGCCTCCTCGCCCCGCCATGTACGCCATGCCGGGACTGTCAATGACGCCGGTGGGGCGTGGCGGGGCGATTTTTCCGTCTTTGGTACACGAGCCGACGGGGGTGCGGGCAAGCGAGCGTCTTGCTCGCCGTTGGACATGCTGAAAAGCCCAGGTCGCGAGCTTGGCCTTAGATGTACTGGCCGATGCGGGATGGCTTGGTGTGTACCAAAGACGAAAAAATCGCCCGAGAGTCCGCCCGTGCTGTCCGGACAGTGATAGGGGATGGATTTGCCCCTGTCTCGGTCGGGAACGCTGCCGACGCACGGCTTCTTCGATGCTAATACCTTTTAATCCTAATATGTATTCTAAATAAGACTTAACAGTATTAGAATTGATGGCACTAACATGACGGCTGCTCCGGCGTCTCGTGCCAGAGGGCGCCGGGAGGGGGCGAAGGGTAGGGCGGTATGATGCTGAGACGATACGGCGTGCGGGTCTTGCCAGCATTGGCGGCGTTGGTGGTCGCAGGGGCGGTCTTCGCAGTGCAGCCTGCTTTTGCCGAGGAACAGGCGCCCTGGTCTCTGGGCGAGCCCGTCAACACGGGGACCGACACCGGCTTCTACGCCGAAGACGCGCTCCGGTCGGGTGATCCCCACTACGGGTGGGAGCTTGGCACGTTCCTCGCGTCGGGCTTCGAGTCGGTGGCCGAGGAAGACGGCGTGACGGTGTTCACGGTGTCGCCTGGCGATTCGGTCGATCTGTCGTTCCGGCTTGACCAGGACGTCGATGCGCTCAACGGAGATCCCGGCCTTTCCATAGCCCGCGATACGAACGGCCGCGACGAGCGGCTGGGCGTTCCCGAGCAGGACTTCGGGCGCGGCGCGCTCATCGTGTCGCGATCGGCCGCCGGGGAGGGGGTGTGGTCGGATCCTGAGGTGGTCGTGGACTTCCTCGGGCAGCGGGCCGAGCAGGGCGCTTCCGTGCAGGTGGGCACCTTCGGACCGGGGGATTACCGCGTCTCGCTCGACTACGAGCTGCGCGAGGACGCGCTCGTCCTGCTGGGGGCCTCGGTGCTGCCCTCGTTCACGAACTACAAGGTGGCCTTCTCGTTTGCGGTGCGCGAGGTGGGGGATGCGACGCCTCCGAACGTCGACGCCTCGCCGTCGTCTTCCGCCGAGGGCCAGCCCGAGGAGGCGCCGGGGATGCCCGTGTGGCAGATCGTCGTCATGGTAGGCGCCATCGGCGTGGGGTCGCTCCTGGTCATCAGGGGGGAGCACGGCGGCCGGCGTCGCTGATCCGTCCGCTGTCCGCCGCGGACGTTGGGCTCGATGCGCGATGCCCTACCCCAGGACGCAGCTCGTGTACGCGATGGTGCGCGGGCCGTGGTTGTAGGGTATGGCGGCCGCCTCGCAGACGTCCGACACGAGCAGGCCGGCGGCCTCCATGGACGTGACGGCCTCGTCGGGGCGGCGGCATGGCTCGTCGGGGCAGCTGCACGTGGGGCAGAGCGTGCACGTGCCCGCTCCCAGGAACAGCAGGTCCGCCGCCCCGGGGCCCAGCGTGGCGCGAATCGCCTCGGCCAGGGCCGTGAAGCGGCGCTTGTGCTGCGCCTCGGCCTCCATCATGCCCTCGACGTCGAACTCGTCTTCCAGCTGCCATACGGTCTGGGTCACCACGCAGCGCTCGTGGGAGGCGATGTCCGCGGCGAACGCGTCGAGGTCGCCGCAGTGGGGCGGGCAGCGCCAGTTGCGCCCGTAGGCGTGGCAGCGGTCGGCAGCGCACATGGCGCGGACCTCGGGATTGACCTGCAGCGCCGCCGCATCGGCCACGCCGACGCACTCGAAGCCCGCCTGCGTCGCAAGCTCAGCCAGAAGCGCCGCCCCGGCCGCGTCGTCCGCCGCCGGGTGCGCCGTGCCCGCCGCGCCTGCCGCCGGCATGGCCTCGCGCGTGTCGTCCTGATCGCTCATCGCGTCCTCCCCTCCGCCACGGGCTGCTCCTCGTCAAAGCCCATGGCCTCGATGTAGGCGTCGTTGAATCCCGGGTCGGTGGACAGCTCCAGGTAGTCGCAGCTTCCGGCGATGTCCTGCAGCGCGGCGCGGCCCTCGTCGACCAGCGCGGCCACCGCCCCCATGCCCGCCGCGTTGCCCAGCGCGACGGCGCGATCGGCCAGCTCGGGCGGGATGAGCCCGATGCGCGCGGCGCTGCGCACGTCCAGGTGCGTGCCGAACCCGCCGGCCAGGGCCAACTCGTCCACGTCGCCCGCGCCGACGCCGCGCCGCGCGAGCAGCACCTCGATGCCGGCGCGGATGGCCCCCTTGGCCAGCTGGGCCTGGCGCACGTCGGCCTGCGACAGCCAGACGCGCCGGGCGGGGTCCAGGTAGCAGACGGCCTGCCCGCCTTCCTCGCCGAGGCGCGCGACGACCGCGGGAGGCGCCTCGTCCGCGGCCTCGTCGGCGTCCAGGAGGTAGCCCGTCTCGTCGATGACGCCGGCGTCCAGCAGCGCGGCCACCGCGTCCAGCAGGCCCGATCCGCACAGGCCCCGCGCCTCGCCCCCGCCGATGACGTCGATGGCCAGGTCGCCCTCGCGTAGCCGCACGGCCGAGATGGCGCCCTGCAGCGCCGGCATGCCGAACGTGATGCCGGCGCCCTCGAACGCGGGGCCGGCGGCCGTGGCGCAGCAGGCGATGCCGTCGCGGTTGCCCAGGGCCATCTCGCCGTTCGTCCCAATGTCCACCAGCAGCTGCAACCCGGCGCGCTCGCGCATCCCGGCCACGTGGATGCCGGCGGTGATGTCGCCGCCCACGTAGGCGGCCACGGCGGGCGCGAGGTAGGTGCGGGCGGGGAGGGGAGAAAGATCCTCCTCGAGGCCGAACAGCGTCGGCGGCGTAAAGGGGAAGACGCCCAGCGGCGTGGGGTCGATGCCCGCGGCCAGGCACTCCATGACGGTGTTGCCCGCGCAGCTTACGCGCTCGATGGCCGAAGGCTCGATGCCTCGGCGCGCGCACAAGTCGGCGGCCGCGTCGGCGATGGCGCGGCGCACCCCGTCGCGCAGGGCCTCCAGCCCCGCGGGGTCGCCGGCCGCCTGGATGCGGGAGATGACGTCGCCGCCATAGGGCGCCTGGGGGTTGACGAGGCCAGTCTCCTCGCGGATGGCCAGGTCGGGCAGGCTCACCAGGTAGACGGCGATCGTGGTGGTGCCGATGTCGACGGCCAGGCCGTAGCGGGTGTCGTCTCCCGGCTGCGCGGCCCCGCCCCGGGGGGCCGAGGCGGGGCCGCCGGTGGTGACGGCCATGCCGCCCGCGCCTTCCAGCAGCACCGTCATGCCGTCCTCGGCTGGCGTCTGGCACGCGAGCACGACGCGGCTTCGCGCTTCGCCGTTCCCATCGCGCTCCTCCAGCGTCACCGCGCAGTGCCCGCACGTGCCCGCCCCGCCGCAGGGGGCGAGCACCATCGCACCCGCCCGGCGCGCCGCATCGAGCACCGTGTCGCCCGGCGCGATGGGCGCCGCCTGCTCGCGGCCATCGCCGTGGCGCACGCGCAGCGCGCCCGCTGCCTGCGAGCCGGCGGCACGGGCGTTGTCGCCGCGCCCTTGCGCGCACTCTCCCATAGATCCCCCGTCTCTCTCCTCTGTCTTGATCCATGGTAGCAAGACGCAGGGCCGCGGGCATCGGGGGCACGGGCTGATTTATCGAGCGCGCCTACACCTCAGAGGGCTTACCTCGCCCTCCGTCGGCGTTCGCAGCCACCCCTCCCCGCCGCAGCGTCGCGCAAGCCGAATGACCTGCGGCGCCGCCGCGCCCCATGCTATGATGGGAGCCGCTGGACGCAAGCATCGAACCAACCTGCTAGGAGGACTACATGAGCGTCATCATCGATGTGTACGGGCGCGAGATCCTCGACTCCCGCGGCAACCCCACGGTGGAGGTCGAGGTCGTTCTGGAGGACGGCGCCTATGGGCGCGCGGCCGTGCCGTCGGGCGCGTCGACGGGTGCCTTCGAGGCCGTCGAGCTGCGCGATTGCGACAAGAACCGCTACCTGGGCAAGGGCACCCAGGACGCCGTCGGCCACGTCAACGAGGAGATCGCCGAGGTGCTCCTGGGCAAGGAGGCCGACGATCAGCGCGCCATCGACGCCGCGATGATCGCCGTGGACGGCACGGACAACAAGGGCGCCCTGGGCGCCAACGCCATCCTGGGCGCGTCGCTGGCCGTGGCCAAGGCGGCGGCCGACTCCGCCGACCTGCCCCTGTACAAGTACGTGGGCGGCGCCAACTCCCACCTGCTGCCCACGCCCATGATGAACATCCTCAACGGCGGCGTGCACGCCGACAACAACGTGGACTTCCAGGAGTTCATGATCATGCCCGTGGGCGCCAAGACGTTCGCCGAGGGCCTGCGCTGGTGCGCGGAGATCTACCACACGCTCAAGAAGGTGCTGCACGACGCCGGCCTGGGCGGCGGCGTGGGCGACGAGGGCGGCTTCGCCCCCAACCTCACCACCAACGAGGAGCCGTTCAAGTACATCGTCGAGGCCTGCGAGAAGGCCGGATACAAGCCCGGCACCGACATCATGTTCGCCATGGACCCGGCGTCCACGGAGTTCTACGACGCCGAGAAGGGCAAGTACGTCCTGGCCGGCGAGGGCCGCGAGCTCACGAGCGACGAGATGGTGGACTACTGGGAGGCGCTCGTCAACAAGTACCCCATCATCTCCATCGAGGACGGC
>JAAWAY010000027.1 GCA_022792415.1 Eggerthellaceae bacterium
CTGCTTGAGGTCGATGATGTAGATGTCGCCGCGGCTGCCGAAGATGTAGGGCTTCATCTTGGGGTTCCACCGACGGGTCTGGTGACCGAAGTGGCTGCCCGCGTCGAGCAGCGTGGTGATGCTGACTTTCGCCATGTGCTTCTCCATTCGTTAGTCCTCTGCCCGCGGTCATCCCCTGGGAGCCGCAGCCTTTTCCGGTTGGCCACTGGCGGCTCGGGTCACGCGAGCATGTGAAATAGTTGCCGCTGCGAGAACGCAGCCTGCCAAAGATAGCACATCAGGCGCGGAATGCAACCCGATAGGGGCCCTGATCGGGCAAAGGACACAATCCCGCCACGCACGCCGGTGCATCAGGCGCGCGGGAGCCGGACGCGGGGCGCCCTACCCGAAGAACACGGAGGCCGCGCGGTCGTAGAAGGCGCCGTCCCCGCAGCGCAGCAGCGTGACGGGCACCTCGGCGCGGCGGGCGTACACGCGGCGCACGGGCCGGTCGAACATGAGCAGCTCGCCGTCGACGAACAGCGTGGCCTCGCGGAAGGCGTCCGGGCTGTCGAGCGCCACCTCCACCACGTCGCTCTCGCCGGTGACGATGGCGCGGGCGCGCAGGGTGTGGGGCGCCAGGGGCACCGCCACCAGGCCCTGGTAGCTGGGGGCCACCACCGGGCCGCCCGCCGACAGCGCGTAGGCCGTCGACCCCGTGGCCGTGGCCACCACCACGCCGTCGCCGCGCATCTGGGCCACGGGCGATCCCGAGATGCCCAGCGAGAAGTCGATGATGCGCCCCATGGCGCCGCGCGTGACGGCCACCTCGTTCAGGGCGTGGAACGTGCGCGTGCCGCACAGGCCCAGCCGGTTGACGCCGAAGCCGCCGTGCGGGTCGTCCGAGGCGGCCTGCAGCATGGCCGCGCGGCACGCGTCGTCGCAGCCGCCCAAAGGGTCGGCCACGGGATCGGGCAGCGCGCCGTCGGCCAGCGGGTCGGGCTCGCCGTCGAGCACCACGTCCACGCGCAGGCTCGCGCGGCGCTCGGCCACCGCGTCGCCGGCCAGCGCCGCCGCCACCAGCGGCACCACGCCCCCCTCGCTGTCGTTGGCCAGAAAGCCCAGCCGGCCGTAGTTGATTCCGAGCAGGGGCACCTCGCGCCAGGCCAGCAGGTGGGCCGTCTGCAGGATGGTGCCGTCGCCGCCCAGCGCCACGGCCAGATCCACCTCGTCGGGCAGCTGGCGGCGCACCTCGGCGCGCAGCGAGTCGTTGCCCAGCTGAGCGACGTCCACCACCCCGTGGCTGATGCCCTGCCCGCCCAGGTAGGCGGCCAGCATGAGCGAGGCGTCCACGGCCTGCGGGTTGGAGTTATTACGCACGATGAGGATGTACATGTAAGCCGGCTTTCCGCTTTTGCTATGATGGGGCATTATATCCGAAACCCGCGAAGGCCCCATCATGCCCGACGCCCCCCTGCGAGGCAGACATACCCGCGGCCTTCACGAGGCCGCGCGCCACGAGGCCGGCGACCCCGCGGCCCCGTCTCGCCGCCCCGCGCCGAGGGCGGACGCCGCCAACGCGACGGACGCTCCCGGGCTGCCGCGCAACAACCCGCGCCTCAACGCCGAGCGCGCGGCGCGGGGGCGCCACGGGGGCCTCGACCGCACTGCCCAGGCCCCCGCGCCCGGCGCCCTCGACCCGGGCCTCACCGGCGCCATCCCCGTCATCGGGCGCCACGTCGGCCTCGACCGCACCGACCCGGACGGCACGCTGCAGCAGCAGCTCTTCGAGTTCCAGGAGGTGGAGCAGCTCGACCACCTGGCCGAGGAGGAGGCGCGCGTCGCCCGCCATGCCGCCCGCCGGGCCGAGGGCGCGCAGCCCGCCGCGGCGGCTGCCGAGGAGGAGGCCCTCTCCGTGGTCGCCGAGGAGCGCTCACGCGACGTGGGCGCGTCGGCGGCGCTCATCAGCATCTGCGTCATCATCTCGCGCATCACGGGCTTCGCCCGCACGTGGGCCATGGCCTTCGCGCTGGGCGCCACGTTCGTGTCCAGCTCCTACCAGGTGGCCAACAACCTGCCCAACATGCTCTACGAGCTGGTCATGGGCGGCATGCTCGTCACGGCGTTCCTCCCGGTGTACCTGAGCGTCAAGAAGAAGCTCGGGCAGCGGCGCGGCAACGCCTACGCGTCCAACCTGCTCACCATCGTCGTGCTGCTTCTGGGCGTCGTGTCGGCGCTGTGCATGCTGTTCCCAGCGCAGGTGGTGTTCACGCAGACGTTCTACTCCGACCAGCAGGAGATGGCGCTGTCGGTGTTCTTCTTCCAGTTCTTCGCCATCCAGATCGTGTTCTACGGGTGCTCGTCCATCATATCGGGGCTGCTCAACGCCAATCGCGAGTACTTCTGGTCTTCCATCGCACCCGTGTTCAACAACCTCATCGTCATCGCGTCGTTCCTCGCCTACGCCGCCATCGCCCAGCACGACCAGGTGTGGGCGTTCTACGCCATCGCCATCGGCAACCCGCTGGGCGTGTTCGTGCAGATGGCCATCCAGGTGCCGGCGCTGCGCCGCAACGGCATCCGTATCCGCCCGCGCATCGACCTGCGCGACCCGGCCCTGCGCGAGACGCTCGCCCTGGGCGCGCCGGCCGTGTTCGTCACGGTGTGCTCCTTCGCCACGGTGTCGGCCCAGAACGCGGCGTCGTACTGCTTCGCCGACAACGGCCCGTCCGTCATCGCCTACGCGCGCCTGTGGTTCACGTTCCCCTACTCGTTTTTGGCCGTGCCGGTGACCACCGCCATGTTCACGGAGCTGTCCGACATGCAGGCCGACGGCGACGAGCGCGGCTTGGTGCGCGGCATCATCGACGGCACGGCGCAGATCGTGTTCCTCATGGTGCCGATGGCCCTGTATCTGGTGGTGTTCGCCACGCCGCTTGTCACGCTGTACCACATCGGCGCGTTCACGGAGGAGAGCATCGGCCAGATCGCGCGCTACCTGGCCGTCATGGCCGTCGCGCTGCCGTTCTACGGCGTGAACGCCTACCTCAACAAGATATTCAGCAGCATCCGGCGCATGGGCGTGTTCTCGCTGATCAACTTCGTGGCCGTGGCGGCCCAGGTGGCCGTCACCCTCGGAGCCGCCTGGGCCGTGCAGCACGGCTACCCCGCCACGCTCGAGGCCGTCGCAGCGTCCACGGTGGTGTCCTACGTGCTGGGCGACCTCATCGCGTTCATGTACCTGCGCCGCCACTACGGGCGCATGGGGCTGGGCTTCTTGGCGGCGGCCACGCTGCGCAGCCTCGGGCTGGGCGCGCTGGGCGCGGCGGCCGGGGCGGGCGTGCTGGCGGCGCTCCAGCTGATGGCGGGCCCCCTCTCGGGCTCGATCGCGCAGGCGCTCGCCTACCTGGTAGTCGGCGGATTGGTGGCGCTGGCCGTGACGTTCGGCCCGGCGGTGCGCCTCAGGCTGCCCGAGGCCGCCTTCGTCACGGGCATCACCGACAAGCTGGGCCGGCGCCTGCGCCGCTAGGCGGGTGCGGCGGCGAGCCGGGGGCCGTCGGCGTCCCCGCGGCTACACCGGGCGGCGATGCCCCTCCTCCGTCGTCAGGATGAGCGGTCCGTCCTCCGTTATGGCCACCGTCTTCTCGAAGTGGGCGGAGGGCCGGCCGTCGCGCGTGCACACGAGCCAGCCGTCGGGCATCACCCGCGTCTTGTGCGTGCCCGCGTTCACCATGGGCTCGATGGCCAGCACCATGCCGGGCTCCAGCCGGATGCCCGTGTGCTTGCGCCCGTAGTTGGGCACGTTGGGATCCTCGTGCATGTCACGTCCGATGCCGTGCCCCACGTACTCGCGCACCACGCTGAAGCCGGCTGCCTCGGCCACCGACTGCACCGCGTGCCCGATGTCGCCCAGGCGGTTGCCGGGGCGCGCCGCGTCCAGGCCGGCCCACATGGCCGCCTCCGTCACCTCGAGCAGGTGCTTCTTCTCGGGGCTCACCTTGCCCACGGGGTAGGTCCAGGCGTTGTCGCCCACCCAACCGTCCACGATGGCCCCCGTGTCGATGGAGATGATGTCGCCCTCCTTGAGCACGACGCCCTTCGACGGGATGCCGTGGACGATCTGCTCGTTGACCGACGCGCAGATGGACCCTGGGAACCCCCCGTACCCCTTGAACGCGGGGATGCCGCCCTCCAGCCGGATGAGCGCCTCGGCGAACTCGTCCAGCTCCAGCGTGCTCACGCCGGGCCGCACCTGCTTGCCCACCTCGCGCAGCACCTTGGCCGACACGCGGCCGGCCTCCCTCATGGCCTCGATCTCGGCCGGAGACTTGCGTATGATCATAGGGCTCCCTCCCCTTGTCAGATCACGGGACGCCTGCTCTCCCCGCTCGGATGCTCCCTCGCCCCCGGCTCTGCACGATATCGGGGGCTTTTCCGAGCCGGGGTCAATTCTAAGGCAACAGACGCCCGATCGCGTGCTCGCGTTTGCCCTGGCGAACCGCGCCCCTCATGCGATCGGCGCGCGAAACGCAGAAGGGCCCCGCGCTCAGCGCAGGGCCCTTCCGGTGATTGAGAGAGTAGTCGCTACTCGGCAGCCTCGGTGTAGGCGCGGGTGACGGAGGAGTCCACCGGGACGCCGGGGGTCATGGTGCCCGAGACGGTGATGGACTTCACGTACTTGCCCTTGGCGGCGGCCGGCTTCATGCGCAGGATCTCGTCGTAGACGGCGCCGTAGTTCTCAGCCAGCTGCTCGGCGGTGAAGGAGGCCTTGCCCAGGATGACGTGGGCGATGCCGTAGCGGTCGGCGCGGTACTCCACGCGGCCGCCCTTCAGCTCGTTGATGGCCTTGGCCACGTCGTTGGTGACGGTACCGAGCTTCGGGTTCGGCATGAGGCCACGGGGGCCGAGGATCTTGCCCAGGCGGCCAACCTTGCCCATCTGGTCGGGGGTAGCCACAGCGGCGTCGAAGTTGAACTCGCCGGCCTGGATCTGCTCCATGAGGATGTCGGTGCCCACGATGTCGGCGC
>JAAWAY010000028.1 GCA_022792415.1 Eggerthellaceae bacterium
ATGTCATCTTGTCGCCGCGAGCCCCGCCCGTGGCGCGATCGCGGGGCGCCCTCGCTACCGCTCGGCCGCCGGGGACTGCTGCGCCTCCACGCTCGCCTCGTAGGCGCCCGGCGTGCCGCTCACCTCGTAGGCGTACGTCATGCCGTCCTTCTCGCACGTGCCGGAGGCGACGCCGTCCTCTGCCAGCTGGCTGGTCACGTCGATGGGCTCGATGCCCTCCACCGCCACCAGCACCCCGCCGTCCTTCGACTCGAGCACCTGGCACGGCAGGGAGTCCTCACCGGCCGCGCCCTCCTTGGTGTAGTCGGTGATCTCGAACGTGCCCTCGCGCACGTCGCCGCCCTCGGTGGCCAGGGTCATCACGATGTTGTTGCCCTCGCCGTCGGCGTCCTCCACCGTGTACTCGATGACACCCGTCGTGACGTCGCCGTTCTGGCTCATCTGCACGTCCATCTCGGTGGGCTGGCCGTTGACCCACACGGTGGCCTTCTCCACCCACGTCTCGCCCGTGGCCGCATAGCACACGCCGTTGGTGACGGCGAACACGCCCACCACGGCCGCCATGGCCACCGTCGCGAACCGCACGGCCGTCATCTGAACCTTCGTCTTCTCCATGGGAATGCCCCTTACCTTCCTCAGCAGGGCGTCAGGGGCGCAGACGTCCTCCATCATGGCACGGTAGCGCTCGTGGTTAGTCATCTTCCCACGCCTCCTTCAGCTGCTGTCTCAACATCTTCCTCGCGCGGACGAGGCGGGTGCGCACGGTGGGCTCGCGCACGCCCAGGATCTCGGAGATCTCCCGGGTGGCATAGCCCTCGAAGTAGAACAGGTGCACGACGATGCGGCAGGCATCGGGCAGCAGCGCCAGCGCGTCGTAGAGCCGCTGGTGGTCGGGCTCGCCGAACGCCGGGGCGCGGTCGGGCACGTCGCCCAGCTGCACCCTGCGACGCCATGCCGTGCGCCACAGGCTCTTGCACTCGTTGGCGGTCACGCGGATGAGCCAGTGCTTCAGGCGCTCATCCGGCGCACCCGCATCCTTCGGGGGTCGCGTGTACAGCTTGAGGAACACCGACTGCATGACGTCCTCGGCATCGGCGGCGCAGCGCGTCTGGTTCAGCGCGATGCGGTACACCATGTCGCCATAGGCGTCGACGGCGGCGCGGTAGTCCCTGTCGTCCACGTGCGTTCCCTCTTCGTCCTCGGTTGCTTGAAGGCCTTCGACGGTAATACGCCCGGGCGCGCCGAAATGTGCGGCGGTTTTCTCAGTTTTTTCGATGCTCTCGGGAGGCGGGGCGAGACGCCCGGCCGCGGGACGCTACTCCCCCACGCGGCACACCAGGCACGTGGCCGTGGCGCTGATGCCCTCCTCGCGGCCCTCGAAGCCCAGGTGCTCGGTGGTCGTGGCCTTCACGCCCACGTTGTCCACGGGCACGCCCATGGCCGCGGCCAGGTTGGCGCGCATCTGGTCGCGATGGGGCGACAGCTTGGGCGCCTGGGCGGCCACGACGCTGTCCACGTCCAGGATCTCGTAGCCGTGATCGCGCACGTAGGCGGCCACGGCGGCCAGCAGCTTGAGTGAGTCGGCGTCCTTGTAGGCGGGGTCGGTATCGGGGAACAGCCGGCCGATGTCGCCGCCGCGCACGGCCCCCAGCAGGGCGTCGGCGATGGCGTGGGCCAGCACGTCGGCGTCGGAGTGGCCGTCCAGCCCGCGGTCGTGCGGGATGTCGACGCCGCCCAGGATGAGGCGGCGCCCCTCGGCCAGGGCGTGCACGTCATAGCCCAGCCCGGTGCGCAGGCGCCGCAGGTCGTCGGTGGTCATGGGCGCTCCCCTTCCCTACTCGTTGCCGTGGTGCAGGCCCTCGGCGTCCTTCAGGAACATGGTGCGCACGGCGCTGGCCAGAAGCACGTAGTCCTCCGGCACCGTCAGCTTGATGTTGTCGCGCTTGCCCTCCACCACGAGCACGCGGCCGCCCAGCCGCTCGATGAGCGACGAGTCGTCGGTGCCCACGAAGCCGTCCGACAGCGCCGAGGCGTGCGCGCGGCGGTAGATGCCCGTGCGGAACACCTGGGGCGTCTGGGCGTTCCAGAACACGCTGCGGTCGGGCGTGCCCACGATGACCCCGTTCTCCACCACCTTGAGCGTGTCGACGGCCGGATGCGCCACCACGGCGCCGTCGCAGTCGAAGTTGCCCTTGACGGTGTTGATGGTGTGCTGGATGAGGTCGGGCGAGATGAGCGGGCGGGCGCCGTCGTGCAGCACCACGTACTCATACTCGTCGCCCACGTACTCCAGGCCCGAGAACGCCGACTCCTGGCGGATGGATCCCGCCGGGGCCGTCACCACGGGCGTAACGAAGGGGAACGGGTCGATGGCGCGCTTGAGGTACTCGTCGGAGCGATCCTCCGGGCACACGATGACGATGAGGCCGATGTCGCCCACCGCGTCGAAGGCCTCGGCCGACCAGGTGAGGATGGGCTTGCCGGCGATCTCCACCAGCTGCTTGCCGCCCTCCTTGCCGAAGCGCTCGCCCGTACCGCCGGCCAGGATGATGGCCGCCGTCTGGGGGTTCTTGTCCACCTTGCCCTGCAGCCCGCAGCTCACCTGGCTGAGCGCGTCGAAGTCGAGGTCGTCGAGCATGAGCTCGGGCGCGCGCAGCACCTGCGGCTCGAAGATGGGATCGATGGTCTGGGACATGGCATACCCCCTGGTGGATTGGCAGTATGTTCCTAGTATAGAGCAGAGGGGCGCGTCCCGTGCGGAACGCGCCCCTCGTCAGCGCGGATGGGATGGCGGCCGCTAGTCGGCGGCGCCCCCGGACAGCGACCCGGCGGGCGCCGGGCTCATGCCGGCGTGGCCCAGGTCGAAGTTCGTGAGCAGCAGCTCGGCATCGCGCGCGATGGAGTCGCGCTTGCGCGGGGCCGGGATGGACCCGGTGCCCTCCTTGAACACAAGCTCGCCGTCAGCCACGGTGACGTCCACCACCGAGCCGGACGTCCAACGGCCCTCCAGGATCTGCTCGGACAGCGGATCCTCCAGCAGGCGCTGGATGGCGCGGCGCAGCGGGCGGGCGCCGAACGTGGTGTCCGTGCCCTCCTTGGCGATGAGCTTGGTGGCCGCCTCGTCCAGGTTGATGGTCATGTTCTGGGCGATCATGCGGTCGCGCAGGTCGGCCACCATCAGCTCGACGATCTGGGCGATCTGATCCTCGGTGAGCGACTTGAACACGATGATCTCGTCGATGCGGTTGAGGAACTCAGGTCGGAACAGCTTCTTCATCTCGGAC
>JAAWAY010000029.1 GCA_022792415.1 Eggerthellaceae bacterium
GGCCGTCAACCTGGCGCACTCGCTGGAGGTGCCCGTCATCGGCCTGGTGGAGAACATGGCGTACTTCAAGTGCGACGAGTGCGGCAAGGAGCACCACATCTTCGGCGAGCCCCAGGGCGCGGCCGTGGCCGAGAAGTACGAGATCCCCGCGGTGGCCACGCTGCCCATGGACCCCGGCTTCGCGCGCCTGGTCGACGCCGGCAAGGTGGAGGAGTACGAGGTCGACGGCGCCCTTGACGCCATCATCGACCAGATCGTCGCCACCACGGCGAAGGAGGACGCTGAGTAGCCGAGGCCGCGCGCATCCGGTGCCGGAACTTTTCCGAAAAAGTCCTTGCGCCGACCGCTGCTTCTGCTAATATAGTCCTCGCACTTTTTCGGGGCATTAGCTCAGCTGGGAGAGCGCATGGCTGGCAGCCATGAGGTCAGGGGTTCGATCCCCCTATGCTCCACCAAACTTAGAACGGCCGTCAACGCAAGTTGGCGGCCGTTTTGCTTTGTTGCTCCCGAAGAGCCGGCCGGCATCTGCGCTCGTCGGCTGTCCGGCGCTTATCCGATGAGGAACACCATCACGCACATGAGGACCATGCCGATGATGTCGCAGCCGGAGAACGCCGTTCCCAGCGCCAGGGCGGATACGACCGTCGCGCTCACCGGCTCCACTGCGGCCAGCAGGCTGCCGGCCACCGGGCCGACCATCGACACGCCGGAGAGGTAGAGCGCGTAGGCCAGGGCCGTCCCCACGGCTCCGAGCCCGACGATGAGCACGAGCCAGCCTACGACGTCGAGGGATCCCAGCAGCCCGGCTGCCTCGCCGAGGCTGCCGCCCTGGATGGCATAGCCGGGGAGCGCCAGGAAGAAGCAGGCCAGCATGCTCACGCCCACGACCACCACGGCGCCGTAGCGCTCGTATATGCCGCTGTACTTGGGTACCAGGATGTAGACCGCGGTGGCCGCTGCCGTCACCAGCCCCCAGGTCAGCCCATCGGGCGGCATGCTGAGGGAGGACAGGTTCCCCTGGGTGGCGATGAGCGCGGTGGCAACGAGTGCGATCATGAGCCCGATCGCCTCGCGCACCCTGGGCGGCCGGCGTCCGACGACGCAGACGAAGGCCATGACGGCGATGGCTGACAGCATCTGCAGCACCGTGGCCGTGCCCGCGTTGGTCAGGCGTACCGTCTCGGCATAGCACAGCTGATTGGCGTAGAGGGCGACCGTGAACACCCCCAGGGGGAGGATGTCCCTCCCGCAGCGGAGCACCGCCCTGAGCTGGTCGCGTTTGCAGACGAAGAGGAACGTCACCAGGATCAGGCCGCCTATCGCCGTCCGCAGGAGCGTCACCAGGGCGGCAGGCAGCGCGCCGGCCGTGGTCAGAAGCTGCATGCAGGTGCCCGATACGCCCCACAGCGCCGCGCCGGCAAGGGTGCATGCGGCCCCTCTCCAGATACTGCGTCCTCTCGCCCGTGCGATCACGTCCAAATGCTCCTTCATGCGAGGCGGATCGGCGCGCGAGGCGCATCGTCCGGCTCATGCCGCCCGGCCCGGCTCTCGCCGTCGCGCTGTCGGCTTGCGCGGTCATGTTGCCTGACTATTCTATAGCCGGATGGGGACTTCCGAGAGAAGCTCAGGGATGACCCCTCGCCTCTTGTCCGGATTCTTGCACCCTCCCTCTGCAAAGTATCGCCGTTTTAGCCGATTCCGGGGCGCTGACGACAGAACGGGGTCGTCTTGGGCCAGACGTGGTCCCGAATTTGGCGATCGCGGCGACGCTCATTTGAGCGCCAAGGCTCTGACCAGGGGGAATGGATGTGGTCGTGCAGGAGGGGCCGACGACGGCCCCCGAGTTTTGTCGTCAGCGCCCCGGAATCGGCTAGAAAGTCCGGATTTCCCGAGGGCCGGGGCGAAAGCGGGATGGCAGACGGGGTCGTCTGATCGGGTGTTCCGTGGCGCTCGTCGGCTGTTTTGGTCGGGTACTCCCACAGTGGCATCACAAGTATTAGACTATGTCCTATGGGAATCAGGCAGTGAGGCATGCGGTGCGCCCCGAGGAGCGCGCCCGCATGGGAGGCGGCGCCGCGGGCGCCCGGGAAGGAAGCGCCATGCTGTTCAAGAACATCGCCCTGCTCGACGAGGACTTCGCCTACCAGCCCGATCGCTGGGTGGGCGTGCGCGACGGCCGCATCGCCTACATCGGCGAGGAGGCCCCGGCTGACGCCGACGCCTACGGCGAGGTCTACGACGGCGCGGGCAAGCTGCTCATGCCGGCTTTGTACAACGCCCACGCCCACGCGCCCATGGTGCTGCTGCGCGGCTATGCCGAGAACCTGCCGCTCCAGGCGTGGCTCGAGCAGAAGTGCTGGCCCTTCGAGGCCAAGATCACCCCGGAGGACAACTACTGGGCCATGCTCCTGGCCTGCGCCGAGATGGCCCGCTACGGCGGCGTCAGCTTCTCCGACATGTACTACGCCACGCGCGAGCGCGCCCAGGCCGTCACCGAGGCCGGCCTGAAGGCCAACCTGAGCGAGGGCCTGCTCGCCTTCGAGCCCAAGCCCTACGCCGACTACCCGCAGTGCGCCCTCAACGAGGAGCTCGTGCGCGACCTGCACGGCTCGGCTGACGGCCGCATCCGCATCGACTACAACATCCACGCCGAGTACACGTCCAACCCCCAGGTGTGCGCCGACGTGGCCGCCATCGCCCGCGAGAAGGGCCTGCGCGTCCACCTGCACGCCTCGGAGACGAGAAGCGAGGTGGAGGAGTGCCGCGGTCGCCACGACGGGCTGAGCCCCATCGCGTACTTCGCGTCCATCGGCGTGCTCGACGCGCCGGTCACGGCCGCCCACTGCGTGTGGGTGGATGACGACGACATGGTCATCCTGCGCGACAAGGGCGTGTTCGTGGCCAACTGCCCCGCCTCCAACATGAAGCTGGGCAGCGGGTTCGCCCCCATCCCCCAGATGCTCGAGCGCGGCGTCAACGTGTGCCTGGGCACCGACGGCATGGCCTCCAACAACAACCACGACCTGTTCCAGGACATGTACCTGATGGGCCTCATCTACAAGGGCTACCAGCTGGACCCCGCCGTCGTGAGCCCGGCGCAGGTGCTGGGGGCCGCCACCCGCATGGGCGCGCTGTCGCAGGGACGCGATGACTGCGGCCTCGTGCGGGAGGGCATGCGCGCCGATCTGTGCGTCCTGGATGTCACGGGCCCGCAGTGGTGCCCCCAGACGGCGCCGGACTACAACGTGCTCTACGCCGGCAGCGGGTCGGACGTGGTGCTCACGATGTGCGACGGCGCGGTGGTCTACCGCGACGGCAGCTGGCCGACCATCGACGTGGAGCGCGCCAAGGCCGAGGTGGCCGAGCGCACGCGCCGCATCATCTCCGAGCTGTAGGGAAGCCCTCCGGGCGCGCCGCGTCGCCGGCCATCGCCTGGCGCACGTAGGCCTCGAACCCGCGTCGGTTATCCACCCGCGCCTTGGCGTACAGGCGGCTGGCGTGGTACTTCACCGTGCGTTCCACCAGGCACACGCGCTCGGCTATCTCGCGGTAGGTGAGGCCCTGCATGATGAGCCGCGCGATGCAGCGCTCCTGGGAGGACAGGCCCATCTCGTCGAAGACCAGGCCCTCGGCCGTCCTCAGGCGCGCCACGGCCTCCCGCGGGGTGAGCGCGTGCGCGGCGGACGGCCGGACGTCGCAGGCGGTGCGCTCCCGCGCCCGCGGCGCGCCCTGCGGCAGGACCGGGGGAGGCAGCGGGGCCGCCGCGTCGACGGGCATTCTTCCGCCCTCGGGCGGCGTGGCGCCCGCGCGTCGGGTGAGCCAGGCGGCGGCCAGCGCCCCGGCGGTGGCGCCCGCCACGGTCAGGGCGACGGAGGCGCGCACGACCCGGCGGGGGAGGAGCGCGTCGCGTGCGCCGGAGGCGGCTGGGGCTGGGGTGCCGATCATGGGCATCACTCCCTCAGAGAGGCGGCTTGAACCGGTGCGCAACCTGGCGCCGATGCATGAGATGGAATCACCTGTTTACAACTAAACCCCAGGTCGAGGGCATGATAGCCCTCCTGGCGCCCCGCGCAAGGCTGACGGGCGAAAAAGATCGACTATTTTCGCCCCGAAGCAGACCTTTCGGGCGATGTGGCACGCCGACGCCCCCTTTATCCGCGAGCGGAACGAAAAAGCCGACGAGGTGCGGATAAACCCCTCTCTCAAGCCGGTTGTAGCCGACAAGTTACGTTACACTGAAAACCGGCGTCGCCGGGTGTTCGCGCCGGCGCCGCGCAGAGCGTTTGGTATTGAAGGCCCGAGCAGCCGTGCCTTCCAAGGAGGGCGCTTGGCTGCGAAACGCGAAAGTTGGTGGTCACCATGGCAGCTCCCGCTACCGAGCACGTGAGGAACATCGTCCTCGTGGGTCAAGACGGCGCCGGAAAGACGTCGCTGGCCGAGGCGATGCTCTACGTTTCCGGCAAGACCCCCCGCATGGGCACGACCCATGACGGGAAGTCCTACCTCGACTACGACCCCGAGGAGATCAAGCGCAAGTTCACCATCGGCACCTCCATCGCCCCCATCCCCTACAAGGACTACAAGATCAACGTGCTGGACACGTCCGGCCACCCGGACTTCATCGGCGACACGCTGGCCACCATGCAGGCGGCCGAGATGGCGCTGTTCGTGGTGGACGCCGTGGCCGGCCCGCAGGTCATGACCACCAAGCTGTGGCGCGAGGCCGAGACCATGCGCCTGTCCCGCGCCGTCTACATCAACCACATCGACCGTGAGAACGCCAACTTCGACGCGGCCATGGCCACGCTGCACGCGCGCTTCGGGTCGCGCCTGGGCGCCGTCACCATCCCCATGGGCGTGGAATCCGACTTCAAGGGCGTCATCGACGTCATCCGCATGAAGGCCCGCTACTTCGACCCCGAGGGAGCCGGCGAGGTGATCACCGACATCCCGGCCGAGTACGCCGACGCGGCCCAGGCCGCGCGCGACAAGCTGTGCGACCTGGTGGCCGAGGCCGACGACGAGCTGATGATGAAGTACCTGGACGGCGAGGAGCAGCTCACCCAGGAGGAGCTGGAGTCGCTGCTCGACCAGGCCATCGCCCAGGAGCTGTTCATCCCCGTGTTCTTTGGCTCCACCATCATCATGCAGGGCGTCCAGGGCCTCATGCAGGACATCTGCACGTACTTCCCGCATCCGCGCAGCCACGGCCGCTTCCAGATGGCCGACGGCGAGACCATCCGCGTGGACGAGTCCAAGCGCCCGGCCGCCTTCGTGTTCAAGACGCTGTCCGACCCGTTCGTGGGACGCCTGAGCTTCCTCAAGGTCATCGCCGGCGTGCTCGAGCCGGGCATGGAGCTCATCAACTACCGTACGGGCAAGAAGGAGCGCCTGGGGCACCTCTACGTCATGATGGGCAAGGAGCCCATGGACGTGAAGAGCGCCAAGGCCGGCGACATCATCGTCGTGCCCAAGCTGACCGAGACGCGCTCGGGCGACACGTTGTCGCAGACCGGCGAGATCTCCGTGCAGCCGCTGCCCACCCCCACGCCGCAGTACCCCGTGGCCGTCGAGGCCGTCAACAAGAAGGACGAGGACAAGCTGGGGACGTTCCTGGCGCGCGCGGCCGAGTCCGATCCCACGGTGCAGCTGTCGCGCAACGAGGACACCCACCAGACCATCCTCACCGCCATGGGCGACACCCAGGTCGACATGCTCATGGCGCGTCTCAAGGAGCAGACGGGCGTGGAGGCCAGGCTCGTGCCCGTGCGCGTGCCCTACCGCGAGACCATCCGCAAGAGCGCCGAGGCCCAGGGCCGTCATAAGAAGCAGACGGGCGGCGCCGGCCAGTTCGGCGACTGCTGGCTGCGCTTGGAGCCCAACCCCGGCGGCGGCTACGAGTTCATCGACGAGATCAAGGGCGGCGCCATCCCCAACGGCCTCATCCCCGCGGTGGACAAGGGCGTGCAGGACGCCATGCGCGAGGGCTTCCTGGCAGGCTACCCCATGGTCGACATCAAGTGCGCCGTGTACGACGGCTCCTATCACTCCGTCGACTCCAACGAGATGGCCTTCAAGACGGCGGCCCGCATCGGCTTCCGCGCGGCCTGCGAGAAGGCCGATCCGGTGATCCTGGAGCCCATGGCCACCATGGACATCGTGGTGGGTGAGGAGTACGCCGGCACCATCATGGGCGACATCTCCACGCGCCGTGGCCGCATCGTCGGCACCGACTCCAATGACGCCGGCGAGACCGTCATCATGGTGCGCGTGCCCTACGCCGAGGTGGTGGGCTACACGAAGGACCTGCGCTCGCTCACGCGTGGCAGCGGATCGTACGCCATCATGGTGGAGGGCTACGAGGAGGCGCCCCACGACGTGACGAAGCGCCTGGTCGAAGAGTACCAGGCCTCGCGCGCCGCCGGCAACTAGCGAAACGCGCCCGCCAGAAAGGCGGCCGGGGCCGGGATCCCCTCGGGGATCCCGGCCCCTTTTCGTCGGCAGGGGCGCCACCTGGCCGTGCAGACGAATTTCCCCTCTTTCCCATTTTAAGAACAAACGTTCTATTTCTGTGCTATACTCATCGCAACGCACAGAGCCAATGCAAGCGCCGCTCGCGGGTCCGGCCCTCTTCCCGACGCCGCGTGGCGCGCCCACCGTGACGGCGGTGTTCCCGCCCCGTCCCTCCCACGCTTGCAAGATCCTCTCCATCCCGGGAGCCTTCCGAAGGGAGGGTCTGCCATGTCATGTCCCAAGCCCTGTCCTGCCCTGTCCCCGACCGGTGCCGTCGCGCCCGTCGGGCGCGTCCTCGGCGCGTGCGACCCCCAGGAGCTCTGCCTCGCCCTGCTGCGGTTCGGAGCCCGGTGGGACATCGACCCCGCCGCCGTCGGCCGCGCCCGCATCGGGCCGCTCACGGCGGTCGTCGAGGGATCTCTCCGCGCCGTGCGCGCCCTCACGCCCCCGGCTGTCGCGCTCGTGCCGGACGCGATCGTGGTCCCCTGGGAGTCGTTTCGCCCCGCGATTTCGGGTGTCATCGAGCGACGGCTCGGGGCGGCCCAGGTGCCCCTGGCGGCCCTCGGGGACGTCGCGCGCGTCCTCTCCGAGGCGCCCGCCCCCGGCTGGGGCCCGCGACCCAGCGCGTCGATGCTGCGCGTCCTGCGCGCCACGTCCCCCGCCGATCCCTGGTCGCCCGCGGCGATGGAGGCCAGCCTCGCCCCGTGGGGGAGCATGCCCTGGCCCGTCGTCCTGGGGCTGCCCCTGTGGATCCCGGCCGGGCAGCCGCCCGAAGACGCGCTCCAGGTGGCGGCCGCGCTGCTGTGGGCCCTCACGCAGCGCGGCTTCCTGCCCCGCGCCGATGGCGGTCCGCGCGCCGTGGCGGGCGCGCCGCCCCCGGGCGGGCCCCCGCCGCCCCGCGTGCCCCTGTCCGCCGGCCTCGTCGGCCTGCTCAACTGCAATGCCTGGCTGTGCGCGCTGCGCGGCCTCGTGGAATCCGCCCGAGTCTTGGAGGTGCTCTGACATGCCCGTCTGCCAACCCTGCCCCTGCTGCCCCGACCTGCCCTGGCCCGGGGCGTTCTGCCCCTGCGACGACCTCATCGACCAGGCCATCCTCATCGACGTCCTGCGTGATCTGATGGACAGCCCCGAGGATCTGGCCATGGTGGCCGCGGTGCTCGACCTGATCGACGACCTGGGTGAAACAGGATAGAAACACGAGCCATACGGCCCTGAAACATAGGGCGCCTATCCTGGTGATGGGGGAATGCGGGCCGCGCTGCCCGCATTCCCGACGCGAGCGAATGACGAGGAGAAGCCATGCACACGAGGGAGAGCCTGAGGGAGGGCGCTGTGCGGATACCGTCCGGCTGCGCCATCGCCGGCATCATGGATCGCACGGGCGCCCGGCACGACGGCGGGGACATCCTGAGGTCCATCGCCCTCATGCACGACCGCGGCAACGGCCTGGGCGGCGGCTTCGCCGCGTACGGCATCTACCCTGAGTACAAGGACCTCTACGCGTTCCACGTCATGTACGAGAGCCAGGAGTCCCGCATCGAGACGGAGGCCTACCTCGACACGTACTTCATGTGCGAGAAGCAGGAGCGCATCCCCACCGAGCCCGTCGCCGCCATCAAGAACCCGCCCGACATCTGGCGCTACTTCGCGGCCCCTCATCCCATGCGCCTCAACATGAGCGGCCTGGACGAGTCCGAGTACACCATGCAGCACGTGTTCCACATCAACGGCAAGATCGACGGCGCCTTCGTGGCGTCCTCGGGCAAGAACATGGGCGCCTTCAAGGGCGTGGGCTATCCTGAGGACATCGGGGAGTTCTACCGCATCCGCGACTACGACGCTTGGGCCTGGACGGCGCACGGGAGGTTCCCCACCAACACGCCGGGCTGGTGGGGCGGGGCCCATCCCTTCACCCTGCTCAACTGGTCGGTGGTGCACAACGGCGAGATATCCAGCTACGACGCCAACCGCCGCTACGTGGAGCAGTTCGGCTACGACTGCGAGCTGCAGACCGACACCGAGGTCATCGCCTACCTGTTCGACCTGCTGGCGCGCCGCCACGGGTTCTCGCAGGAGACGGCGGCCCATATCATGACCGCCAGCTCGTGGGATGAGATCGACCGCATGGATCCCGAGCGGGCCGCCTACGAGACGGCGCTGCGCATCGCCTACTCCAGCGCGCTGGTCAACGGGCCGTTCTCGGTTATCCTCGGGTCGGACGAGGGGTTGCTGGCCATCAACGACCGCCTGAAGCTGCGCGCGCTCATGGTGGGGGAGAAGGGGCCCATGACCTACCTGGCCAGCGAGCAGGCGGCCATCGAGGTGGTCTGCCCCGACGCTGAGAACATCCGCTCCATCGAGGGGGGCGTGCCCTTCGTCGTCCAGCTGGACGAGGTGGCCGAGCGCAAGCGGCGCGAGTCGGCCGAGAACCGCCCCGCGCGCGAGAAGCCCTGCCGCCACGAGGTGGGCGTCATGCCCCGCAAGAGGAAGGAGGCGTAGGGCCATGGTCGACTACCTGCTTCCCCGCTACAAGGTGCTGCGCGACCGCGACGAGTGCACCGCCTGCGGCGCGTGCGTGCGCGCCTGCGCCAACGGTGTGCACGCCATCGACGAGGCGACGGGCCGCCTCGTGGCCGACCACGCCGCGTGCGTCAACTGCCAGCGCTGCGTGGTCATGTGCCCGACGGCCGCCCTCGCCATCACGCGCTGGCCCCAGGTGGGCGCCGGATCGGACAACTGGACGCTCGAGGTCATGCAGGACATCGCCAAGCAGGCCCAGACCGGCGCCGTGCTGCTGTCGTCGATGGGCAACCCGCGCGACTACCCCATCTACTGGGATCATCTGCTGCTCAACGCCAGCCAGGTGACCAATCCCTCCATCGACCCGCTGCGCGAGCCCATGGAGACGCGCGTGTTCCTGGGCAGCCGCCCCGGCATGCTCAAGGTGAACGAGCGCGAGCATGCCGTGCTCACGCCCATGCCGCCCCAGATCCGCCTGGACGTGCCCCTCATGTTCTCCGCCATGAGCTTCGGCTCGGTGTCACTCAACACGCAGATGGCCCTGGCCCTGGCGGCCAAGGAGCTGGGCACCTACTTCAACACCGGCGAGGGCGGCCTGCATCGCGACCTCGAGCCCTACGCCGACCATGCCATCGTGCAGGTGGCCTCCGGCCGCTTCGGGGTGGATCCCCACTACCTGAACGCCGGCGCCGCCATCGAGATCAAGATCGGCCAGGGCGCCAAGCCCGGCATCGGGGGGCACCTGCCGGGCGAGAAGATCAACGACGAGGTGTCGCGCACCCGCATGATCCCCCGCGGTACCGACGCCATCTCGCCGGCGCCGCACCACGACATCTACTCCATCGAGGACCTGCGCCAGCTCGTGTTCTCCCTGAAGGAGGCCACGCTCTACCGCAAGCCGGTGGCCGTGAAGATCGCCGCCGTGCACAACGTCGCGGCCATCGCCAGCGGCATGGCGCGCGCCGGGGCCGACATCATCGTGGTGGACGGCTTCCGCGGCGGCACGGGCGCGGCGCCCAAGCGCATACGCGACAACGTGGGCATCCCCATCGAGCTCGCGCTGGCCGCCGTCGACCAGCGCCTGCGCGACGAGGGCATCCGCTCCACGGTGAGCCTGGTCGCATCCGGGTCCATCCGCAGCTCGGCCGACGTGGTGCGCGCCATCGCCCTGGGGGCTGACGCCGTGTCCATCGCCTCGGCCGCGCTCATCGCGCTGGGCTGCCACCAGTGCCAGGACTGCTCGAGCGGTCGTTGCAACTGGGGCATCGCCACCCAGAACCCCGACCTCACCAAGCGCCTCCACCCCGAGGCGGCCGCCGAGCGCGTGGTCAACCTCGTGCGCGGGTGGACGCGCGAGGTCGAGGAGATGATGGGCGGCATGGGCATCAACGCCATCGACAGCCTGCGCGGCAACCGGCTCATGCTGCGCGGCATAGGGCTGAACGACAAGGAGCTGGAGATACTCGGCGTCAAGTACGCGGGGGAGTGATGAGCATGACTGACGGTCAGACTGAAGGGGCCCAGGCCAGCGTGAGCCTGGGGACCTCCCACTTCCGAGAGGCCAACGAGCGCGTGCGCGCGGCCCTGGCGACGGCGGACGTCGTCGAGCTGCGCGATGTCTTCGCCCAGCGCTACCTGGGCTGCGCCCTGCCCGCGGGCAAGCGGCTGGAGATCCGCGGCGTGCCCGGCAACGACATGGCCTGCTACCTGGACGGGGGCAGCATCGAGGTGTTCGGCAACGCCCAGGACCAGATAGGCAACACCATGAACGGCGGATCCGTCGTCATCCACGGGCGGTGCGGCGACGCGGCGGGCTACGCCATGCGTGGCGGCCGCATCTTCGTGCGCGACGGCTGCGGCTGGCGGGTGGGTATCCACATGAAGCAGTTCGAGGACCGGTGCCCGGCCATCGTCATCGGGGGCGACGCCGGCAGCTTCCTGGGCGAGTACCTGGCCGGGGGCGTCATCGTGCTCATGGGATCGCCGGGCGAGTACCTGGCCACGGGCATGCACGGCGGGGTCATCTACCTGCGCGAGCCCCTCGATCCCGATGCCGTCCCCGAGGGGCTGGTGCTCGAGCCGGTGGATGCGGACGACCGTACGGTGCTCGCCGACCTGCTGGGGGAGTACAACGACCACTTCGCCGCCGATCTGGGCGCGCCGGTGGATGCCACGGGTGAGGGCTACTGGCGCCTGCGCCCCGCGTCATCGCGCCCCTACGCGGCGCTCTACGCCAGCTAGCGCTGCGCCCGGGCGGCTGCCTCGCCAACGGGGCGCGGCGGTCAGTCCTTGGCAGGCGCGCCGGCGTGCCGTACCATGGGGAAGGCGGGTCAGCCGCGCGTCCCCGCGCGCCCGGCCCGACCTCGGTGGTCCCTAGCGGCTGGAAGGAGGAGGCCGTGGTCACGGTACGCGATGTCATAGACCTCGGCATCTTCGAGGACATCTGGCTGGCCGCGCCCTGCGAGGGCTACCTTGACCGACCGGTCATCTCCGCCGGCATCCTCGATGCCGAGCCGTTCTTCGGCGACTACGACTCGTTCCTCCCCGGGGAGTTCATCTTCACGTCCCTCGGGTTCGCCCAGCGCGATCCCGAGCTGGCCGACGAGGCCGTCAAGGCCATGATCGGCCGCGACCTGGCGGCCCTCGTCATACGGCCCGTCGCACTGGAGTCCATCAGCGACGAGGCTGCCGCCCTCAGCGCCGAGCGGGGCGTGCCCGTGCTGTTCTACCGGGGACACTACGTCGAGCGCCTCATGGCGGCTGTCTTGGCCCTGGTGGCCGAGGACCAGGCCCAGGCCGAGCGTGACCAGCGCATCGACGCCCTCATCGCCCCGCGGGACGAGGCCCAGGTGCGCGCGGATCTCTTCGAGATCACCCGCGCGACGGGCTCCACCGTCCAGTGCCTGGCTGCCCGTCCCCTCACCCCCGACGGCTGCTCTCTGGCGGCGCTCCAGGCGGAGCTGGGGACGCTGCTCTACGACTTCCAGTGCGAGCAGCCCAGCATCGTGGGCACCTGTGTCGTGCGCCACCATGACCACCTGCTCGCCTTCGCCTCCTTCGACCGCCCGCCCGCGGGGGCGGTGGCCGCGTCCGAGCAGGCGCTCATCCAACGCGTCCGCACGGCCGGGCGCCTGCGCTGCGGCCTGAGCCAGGAGGTGCCCCTCGGCCAGGGCGACCTCGCCATCCGCCAGGCGTGCGCCGCCCTCGACGCCGCCCAGGACCAGGGCGCGCCCACGGTCCGCTGGGCCGACATGGGATTGGGCGCCTTTCGCGCCGCCGCCCGGGGCGATCGCCTCTTCGCCGGCGCCGCGGCGCTCTACCGCTCCCTCATCAGCGAATACGATGAGTCCCACGGCACGGAGCTGGCGGCCACGGCGCGCGCCTACGCGCAGGCGGGCGGCGAGGTGCGCCCGGCCGCCGAGGCCCTGTTCCAGCACCCCAACACGGTGCGCTACCGCCTGCGCCGTATCCGCGACATCCTCAGGATGCCCCACCTCACGGACCGCGAGCTGGCCCAGCTGCTCGCCCTGTCCTACGTGCTGGCCGACTGACCCGCCGTTTGTCCGATCGGACAAACGGGTCCTCCTCATTTTGGTGGCGCCCTCTAACGACCGGGCCCGGAGGCCTTGGTACCTTTTTCTCGTCGAGCAACCCGCGAGAAGAAGGAGAAGACGATGCTCAACGAGAAAGCCCTGAAGGTTCTGGCCGGCCTGTCCGAGCCCGATGCCGCCTACTGCCACAAGATGGCCAAGCACTTCGCCGCCATGGGCATCCCGCAGGACAAGGCCAGCAACGCGGTGTGCGCGCTGGTGGAGGCCGACGCCATCCCCGAGGCCGGCGTGACCAAGTGGGCGTCCGTGCCCGCCAAGAAGCAGGCCCAGCCCATGGCCGTCGAGGATCTGGCCTATGCCTAGCGGCCGACGACGCGCCCCGCGCGACCAGAACGCACCGCGACGCAGAGCGGCCCGGCCTCCCCAGGGGAAGACCGGGCCGCTCTGCGTCGCGACGGCGTGCCGTCGGCCGGTAGGCTAGTCCGCCACCTCCACGAGCTCCAGCTCGAAGTTCAGCGCCTTGCCCGCCAGCGGGTGGTTGAAATCGAACGTCGCGAAGCCGTCCTCGATGGCGGTCACCTGCACGGGGACGGGGCGACCGTCCGGGCCGTGCATGTAGATGGTGCCGCCCACGGGCAGCTGGTCGGCGTTGGGGATGCTCTCCAGCGGCACCTGCTGGATGAGCTCCTCGCTCACCTCGCCGTAGGCGTCGGCGGGCTCGATGTGGATGGTCTTCTTGTCGCCGACGGCCATGTCCTTCACGCCCTCGTCGAAGCCGGGGATGACGTCGCCGGCCATGCACACGAACTCGATGGGCTCGCCGTGGTCGTACGAGGAGTCGAACTGCTCGCCGTCGTCCAGGGTGCCCTTGTAGTGGATCTTGACCTTCTTGCCCTCGTTGCTCATCGAGAGGCTCCTTTCGTCGTTATGCCTTAGCCTGCCAGTCTATCGGAAGGCGCCGCCACGCCCGCCCGGGCGCGCAAACCTGCTCCAAGTTGTCATCAATCGACGTCAGACGGCAGGGCCGGCGGGGTGCGGTCCGGGGGCCGGGGCGCCGCAGGGAGCACCCCCGCAGCAAGAATTCATGTGGTATACCTCACCACATGAATTTGCAGCGAGGAGGCGACCGAAGGCACCCCGGCCCCCGGACCGCACCCCGCCGGCCCACCTCCAACCAGGGCGGCGCTACTCGTCCCCGTGCTCGCGGGCGGCGATGTCAGCCAGGGTGGTGCGGGCCGCCACCAGGCTCGCCAGCGGCTCCAGGTAGGCTCGCTCGTCCTCGGGCAGCCCGGCGCGGGCCAGGCTGATCACCTCGTCGGCCAGCTCGGACACGGGATGGTGGTACAGGTAGCCGTCGTAGCCGTCGGCCATGAGGCTGGCCTTGCCGGCGGCGATGTCGTCGGCCGTCACGCCGGCGAGCAGCCCCTCCAGGGCGGACAGGCTCTCCTCGTTGTAGAACAGCCCCTTGATGAGGCCGGCGTAGGCGATGACGCACTCGACGGGCATGGCGTCGGCCGGGCGGATCTCCACGTAGGTCTTCAGGCGCACGTCGGTGAAGAACATGGACAGCGCGTGCTCCACCTGGGCCCGGTCCATGGGCTGCTCGGCGTAGATCTCGCCGAAGGTGCGGTCGGTGTAGCACCACTGCTCGGAATCGCAGGCCACCAGGATGGCCGGCGTGTCCAGGATGTAGGCGGCGTAGTCGCGCAGGGTGAAGCCCGGGTCCATGATGCCGGGTACCACGCCGCAGCGGGCGGGGTCGCACTTCTCCCAGATCTCGGTGCGCACCAGCTGGTGCTCGCGGGGCGCGGCCTCGAAGACGGGGGAGTTGTCGCACATGAGCGACAGCAGCGGCACCAGGGCGAAGGCCACGCGCATCTTGCGCAGGCAGTCCTCGGCCGACGAGTAGTCGATGGACACCTGGGTGGACGCGCTGCCGCGCATCATGCAGATGCCGTACATGCTGATGGCGCCCAGGTACAGGTTCATCAGCTTGTAGCGGCGCTTGGGGATGAGCTCCAGGTCGGCGGCGCGCGTGGTGGGGTGGTAGCCCACGGTGAGCACCTGGGTGTCCACCGGGTCGAGCCGCTCGGCCAGGGCGCGCTCGAAGCCGGCGAAGCAGGCCTGGGCGTCGGCCAGGCGCGAGAACGGGCCCGCCGACAGCTCCACCTGGGCGGCAGGCTCGATGGTGACGGCCTCGCCCGGGCGCGCGACGCCCAGCAGGTCGCCCTCCGGGTCGCGGCTGGCCTCGGGGTAGTCGGCCAGCAGCTCGCCGAGCAGCCAGCGCACCCCGTCGCGCTCGCTGTACGACACCGGGCTGCCGTCGGCGCGCACCAGCGTGTGCTCCAGCTCGATGCCCAGCCGCTCCGACGACTCCTTGATGCCGCTCTCGAAGTACGCCACGATGGCGTCGATGTTGGCCTCGCGGGCCGGTTGGTCGGTTCTGCTCATCGCTTACTCCAAACTCGGGCGCTCCCGCCCGAACCCTTACCGGAATTGTTTACAATACGCACGATCGGCGCCCATGGTAGCACTGGCCCTTCCGAGGGGCGCCCCCGAAGGCGAAAACGAGGACAGATCGTGGAATTCCGCAGAGCACCCATACCAGGCGCCGAGCCGCAGGTGCGGCCCTTCCGACGACGTCCCTAGCGCGGCGGCCCCGGCCCCACGGCCCACGGCACCCGGTCCGCGCCGGCCGCGCAGCCGGCCGCTGCGCGTTTCATCTCCGTAACCCCTGGGCATCGGCCCCTGCCGACGCCCGACCTCCCTCTAGCATGACCCAAGGCTTCCATCGAAGGGAAGAGAGCGCACCATGACCATCAGAGCAGGCGTGGTGGGCGCGGCGGGCTTCGCGGGCATCGAGCTCGTGCGGCTTCTGCTGGCCCACCCCGACATCACCCTGGCCGCCGCCACCTCCGACGCCCTGGCCGGCCGTCCCCTGGCCGAGGCCTACCCCGCCTTCCGCGGCGCCACCGACCTCACGTTCTCCCACCATGACCAGGCCGACCTCGCCGGCTGCGACGTCGTGTTCCTGGCCGTGCCGCACACCGCGGCCCTGGCCCAGGCGCCGGTCCTCATCGAGCGCGGCGTCACCGTCATCGACCTGTCCGCCGACTTCCGCCTGAAGGACCCGGCCGCCTACGAGGCCTGGTACAAGGTGCCCCACACCGCCCCCGACCTGCTGGCGCGCGCCGCCTTCGGGCTGCCCGAGCTGACCGGCGACGAGCTGGCTCGCGCGGCGGCCGATCACGCGGCCGGCCGGGCCGTCCTGGTGGCGTGCGCGGGGTGCTATCCCACCGCCACGTCGCTGGCCGCGGCCCCCGCCATCCGCGCGGGGCTGGTGGACGCGGCCGCCCCCGTGGTGGCCGACGCCGTGTCCGGCGTCACGGGCGCCGGCAAGAAGGCCACCGAGCGCACCCACTTCTGCTTCGCCGAGGACAACCTGGAGGCCTACGGGGTGGGCACGCACCGCCACACGCCCGAGATCGAGCAGATCCTCGGCATCCCGGGGCGCCTCGTGTTCACCCCGCACCTGGCCCCGCTCAACCGCGGGCTGCTGTCCACCGTGACGCTGCCCCTGGCCCCCGGCGCCCGTCCCTCGACCGACGATCTCGTGGCCCTCTACCGCGACTTCTACGCCGACGCCGCGCTCGTCGAGGTGCTCGACGCCGGCTCGATGCCCCGTACGGCGTCGGTGGCGGGCACCTGCCGCGCCCACATCGGCGTGGCCGCCCACCCCACGGTCCCGGCCATCGTGGCCGTGGGTGCCATCGACAACCTGGGCAAGGGAGCGGCCGGCCAGGCCGTCCAGTGCGCCAACATCGTGCTGGGACTGCCCGAGAACGCCGGCCTGGGCGCCGTCGCCCAGCCGGTCTAGGAGGTTATGCCATGACAGACCAAGAGCAGCAGGGGAAGGCGGCCGCGCCCCATCCGGCCGACTGTCCCGCGCCCGCGGCGGCGCACGACGCCCCCGCGGCCGACCCCGTCGCGCCGCTTCCGCCGGCCGGCGCCGCCCCCGGCGCGCTTCCCGCCGTCCCCGGCGGCGGCGTCGCCAGCGCGCTCGGCTTCCGGGCCGCGGGCGTGCACGCCGGGTTCCGCGCCGACCCCGAGCGGCTGGACCTCGCCCTCGTGGCGGCCGACGAGCCCTGCGCCGCCGCCGCGGTGTTCACGCGCAACGTGTTCTGCGCCGCCCCGGTGCAGGTCGACCGCGAGCGCCTGGACGAGGGCGGCCCCGGGGCCCCGTGCTACGGCACCGCCCGCGCCGTCGTCATCAACTCCGGCTGCGCCAACGCCGCCACGGGCGAGCAGGGCCGCGACGCCGCCCGCGCCATGGCCGCGCTCACGGCCGACGCCGTGGGCTGCCCGGCCGACGAGGTGCTCGTGGCGTCGACGGGCGTCATCGGCGTGCACCTGCCGCTCGACCCCGTGCGCGCGGGCGCGCCCCTGGCCGCGGCGGCGCTCTCGCGCGAGGGGGGACCATCCGCCGCGCGAGCCATCATGACCACCGACACGCGCCCCAAGGAGTGCGCCGTCACGTTCGAGGGCGACGCCGTGGGCTACCCCGGCGCGCGCTTCACCGTGGGCGCCATGGCCAAGGGCTCGGGCATGATCATGCCGAACATGGCCACCATGATCGCCGTCGTCACCACCGACGCACCGGTGCTCGGCTGCCACCTGGCGCCCGCGCTGCGCCGTGCCGTGGACGCCAGCTTCAACCGCGTCACCGTGGACTCCGACACGTCCACCAACGACTCGTGCTTCCTGCTGGCCAGCGGGGCGGCCGCCCCGGGCGCGGCGCCCATGGAGCCCGGCTCGCCGGCCTTCGCGCTGCTCGAGCAGGCGCTCGGGCAGGTGTGCGCCACGCTGGCCCGCGCCATGGCCGCCGACGGCGAGGGCGCCACGCGCCTGGTCACCGTGACGGTGCGCGGGGCCGCCGACGACGCCGACGCCGAGCGCGCCGCGCGCACGGTGGCCAACTCGCCGCTCGTGAAGACGGCCATCTTCGGCCACGACGCCAACTGGGGCCGCGTGGCCGCGGCGCTCGGGCGCTCGGGGGCTGCCTTCCGACAGGAGGACGTGGCCATCGACATCCTGGGCTTGCCCGTGTGCCGCGGGGGGCTCACCGTGCCCTTCGACGAGGACGAGGCCCTGCGCCGCTTCGAGGGCCCGGAGGTGGCCATCGTGGCCGACCTAGGCGCAGGCGACGCGGAATGCACCATGTGGACCTGCGACTTCTCGCACGATTACGTTTCGATCAACGGAGACTACCGCTCATGAAGTACGACACCGAGACGCGCCCCGCGGGCGTATCCAGCATCACCGGCGAGGTCCTCACCGAGGCCATGCCCTGGATCAAGAAGATCACCGGCGAGACCATCGTCATCAAGTACGGCGGCTCGGCCATGGAGGACCCGGCCCTGCGCGCCGAGGTGATGGCCGACATCATCCTGCTCAAGATCATCGGCGTGAACCCC
>JAAWAY010000002.1 GCA_022792415.1 Eggerthellaceae bacterium
GAGCGCCTCCCATGAGCGGAACCACAGAGAGGGGGATCACCCGGTCCCATTCCGAACCCGGCAGTTAAGCCCCTCTTCGCCGAAAGTACTGCGGGTTAGCCCGTGGGAGGATAGGGCGTTCTGCTCATGGGGGGCGCTTTCGTTTGCACTGAAGCCGGCTTGTCCGGCTTTTCGTGTTTTTGGGCCCGCGCGCCTTCTCATGGCCCGCGGAGTGCCGCTGGGGTTTCCGCGACGTTAATTCCCCGGCGTGCCTGGCGAGCGCCGATGGCCGAGCGCGTATAATATACGTGGACGATCAGCGCTTATCTGAGCACGGTGAGAAGGGACGCACGTTGGCAACCAAAGCACAGGATCCCAAGGAGCAGGCCGAGGAGCTTGCCCAGAACGAGAAGGCCCTCGCTGAGCAGGTGGCGGTGCTGGCCGACGGGTCTCGCCGCGAGCGCCAGCAGGCGGCCGCCCTGGTCGCGCAGGTGGCGCGGATCAACCCCGAGGCCGTCGTTGCCCACGCCGCGGCGCTGGTGGACGCGCTCAACCGCCCCGAGGCGCAGACGCGCTGGGAGGCGCTCGACGCCCTGACCGAGCTGGTTCCCCATGACTCCCGCACGTGCGACAAGGGCGTCGCCGGCGCGGAGACCGCGCTGTTCGACGAGGACAGTGGCCCCGTGCGCCTGGCCGCCATGCGCTTTCTGTGCCGCCTGGGCGCCACCACCGAGAACCGTTCGGAGAAGGTGTGGCCGCTCATCGACGAGGGCATCCAGTGCTACCACGGCGACCTCGAGTTCCCCGACATGCTGCTGGCGGTCATCGACTTCTCGGCGGGCAAGCTCTCGCCGACGGTGAAGCAGGAGCTGGTGGATCGCATGACCTTCGACGCCACCAACGGCAAGGGCGGGCTCAAGAAGCGCGCCTCGGCCATCGTCGAGAACGCATCCAGGTAATACTTCGAAAGACGCCTTCGGGCGCCTTTCCTTCTGCGCCCCGAGAGAGGCGCCCTTTTCGCTGGCATCGATCAACTACGGAGGTATCCCCATGGCGCGTCACAGCGTGACCCTCATTCCCGGAGACGGCATCGGCCCCGAGACATCGGCGGCCATGCAGCAGGTGGTGGCCGCATCGGGCGCCCAGATCGACTGGGAGGTGGTCGAGGCCGGGGCCGCGTGCATGGACATCCACGGCACGCCGCTGCCCGATTCTACCGTCGAGTCCGTCAGGCGCACCAAGGTGGCCATCAAGGGCCCCATCACCACGCCGGTGGGCACGGGGTTCCGCAGCGTCAACGTGGCCCTGCGCAAGACGCTCGACCTGTACACGTGCCTGCGCCCGGTGCAGTCGCTGCCCGGGGCGGGCGGACGCTACGACGATGTCGACCTGGTCATCGTGCGCGAGAACTCCGAGGATCTGTACGCGGGCATCGAGTTCGAGGAGGGGAGCGAGGGCGCGCGCGAGCTCATCAGGTTCGTCGACGACAGCGGCGCGGGCCATATCCGGCCCGATTCCGGCATCTCCCTCAAGCCCATCTCGGTGACGGGCACGCGCCGCATCGTCGAGTACGCCTTCGAGTACGCGCTCAAGCACGGGCGCGACAAGGTGACCGCCGTGCACAAGGCCAACATCATGAAGCACTCCGACGGGCTGTTCCTGCGCGTGGCGCGCGAGGTGGCCGAGGCCTACGAGGGGCGCGTTGCGTTCGAGGACAAGATCGTGGACGCGTTCTGCATGAGCCTGGTGATGGATCCCGCGCAGTTCGACGTGGTGGTGTTCCCCAACCTGTACGGCGACATCGCCAGCGACCTGGCGGCGGGCCTGGTGGGCGGCCTGGGCATCGCGCCGGGCGCCAACATCGGCGACGAGTACGCCGTGTTCGAGGCCGTGCACGGGTCGGCGCCCGACATCGCGGGCAAGGACGTGGCCAACCCGACGGCGGAGATCCTGTCGGCGGCCATGATGCTCGACCACCTGGGAGAGCTGGACGCGGCTGCGCGCATCCGCGCCGCCGTGGCGCGCGTGTACGCCCAGGGCGACCACCTGACGGCCGACATCCGCCGGGCGACGGGGTCGCAGGGCAGCCCCGCGTCGTGCAGCGCGTTCACCGCCGCGCTGGTGCGGGAGCTGGAGCAGGCCTAGGGCCGGCGCGGCCCGGTGCGAGGCGCGGCCGTGGCCCGACGGGCGCCCGGCTGATCCCGATGCGGGCCCTGAGTGAGATGAGGCGCGCCGGCGCGGCCCGGTGCGAGGCGAAAGGACATCCATGGACAAGACCCAGCTGCAGCCGACGCTGACCGTCGAGGGCGCGGAGTACGCCTACTACCCGGTGGCGGGGGTGGAGGGCGCGGCGCGCCTGCCGTTCTCGCTGACCGTGCTGCTGGAGAACGCGCTGCGGACGGCGGCCGACGCCGGGCAGGCGCAGGCGATGGCCGAGCGCATCGTGGCGGCCGGCTTGGCGGGGGAGACGGGCGAGGAGGTTGAGTTCGCGCCTGCGCGCGTGCTGTTCCAGGACTTCACGGGCGTGCCGGTGTTCACCGACTTCGCCGTCATGCGCGAGGCCTGCGCCGACCTGGGCGGCGATCCGCGCCAGATCAACCCGCAGGTGCCCTGCGACCTGGTCATCGACCACTCCGTCATCGCGGATGCCGCGGGCTGCGCGGGCTGTATGGACGCCAACATGGCCCTGGAGTTCCAGCGCAACGAGGAGCGCTACGAGTTCCTCAAGTGGGCCCAGGAGTCGTTCGAGAACGTGCGCATCGTGCCGCCGGGGCAGGGCATCTGCCACCAGCTCAACATCGAGCAGTTCGCCTCCGTCGTCATGACCGCCCCGGCGGATGGGGAGGGCGCGCCGCTGGCGTACTTCGACACGCTGGTGGGCACCGACTCCCACACGCCGACGGCCAACGGCCTGGGCATCCTGGGCTGGGGCGTGGGCGGCATCGAGGCCGAGGCCGCGGCGCTGGGCCAGCCCATCACCACGCTCGTGCCGCGCGTGGTGGGCGTGGAGCTGACCGGCGCGCTGCAGCCGGGCGTGACGGCCATGGACGTGGCGCTCACGTTCGCGCAGCGCCTGCGCGCCACCGGCGTGGTGGGCTGCTTCGTCGAGTGCTTCGGCGAGGGCGTCGCCTCGCTGTCGGCCACGCAGCGCGCGTGCGTGGCCAACATGACGCCGGAGTACGGCTGCACGTGCACGCTGTTCCCCGTCGACGAGCGCACGCTCGACTACCTGCGCCTGACGGGCCGCGATGCGCGCCAGGTGGCGCTGGTGGAGGCCTACGCGCGCGCCCAGGGCTGCTGGGGCGCCTGGGGCGCCGGCGAGCGTGCGTATTCCGAGGTCATCACCATCGACCTGGCGTCCGTCGCGCCGTCGGTGGCGGGCCCGTCGCGCCCCCACGACCTCATCGCCCGCGCGGACGCGGCCGAGCGCTTCCGCGCCGTGTGCGCCGAGCGCGGCCTGGGCGACGAGGCCGTCACGGTGGACGTGCTGGGGCAGCCCTGCGAACTCACCCACGGGGCGCTCGCCATCGCGGCCGTCACCAGCTGCACCACCGCCACCGACCCGGCCATGATGCTGGCCGCCGGCGTGCTGGCGCGCAACGCCGCCGCGCGCGGGCTGCGCCCCGCGCCGTGGGTCAAGACCATCCTGGCGCCCGGCAGCCGCGCCACCGAGCTTCTGCTGGAGCGCGCGGGGCTGCTGGGCCCCCTGCAGGACCTGGGCTTCTACACCTGCGGCTTCGGCTGCATGAGCTGCATCGGCAACTCCGGGCCCATCATGGGCGCGCTGCACGACGTGGCCGACC
Organism: Eggerthellaceae bacterium; assembly: GCA_022792415.1. Classification (GTDB taxonomy): domain Bacteria; phylum Actinomycetota; class Coriobacteriia; order Coriobacteriales; family Eggerthellaceae; genus Enterorhabdus. Next base: position 3,783 of record JAAWAY010000002.1, read on the forward strand.
GCATCGAGCTGGCGAGCGTGCTGTCGGGTAACCGCAACTTCGAGGGGCGCATCTCGCCGGACGTGTCGCAGAACTACCTGACCGCGCCGGCCAACGTCATCGCCTACGCGCTGGCGGGCACCATGGCCGTCGACCTCGAGCGCGACCCGCTGGGCACGGACGCCGACGGCAACCCGGTGTACCTGGCCGACATCGCGCCCGACCCCGCCGAGGTGGCCGCCCTGGCCGGCCAGCTGGTGACGCCCGAGCTGTACGAGGAGGGCTCGCGCGGCCTGTACGAGGGCGATGAGGCGTGGCAGGCCCTCGGCGCCGAGCCGAGCGCCACGTTCAGCTGGGCTGACGAGTCCACCTACGTGCGCCGGCCGCCGTTCTTCGACGGCATGGGCGCCGACCCCGAGCCCCCAGCCCCCGTGCGCGACGCGGCGGTGCTCGGGCTGTTCGGCGACTTCATCACCACCGACCACATCTCGCCCGCCGGCTCCATCGCGCCCGATTCCCCGGCGGCGCGCTACCTGGAGGCGAGCGACGTCGAGCCGGCCGACTTCAACACCTACGGCGCGCGCCGCGGCAACCACGAGGTGATGATGCGCGGCACGTTCGCCAACGTGAAGCTGGACAACAAGCTGGCTGAGGGGCGCAAGGGCGGCTGGACGCGCGACGTGCTGCGCGGCGAGCTGGCCACCATCTTCGACACGGCGGAGCACTACGCCGACCACGACGTGCCCTCCATCATCCTGGCGGGCAAGATGTACGGCAGCGGCTCGTCGCGCGACTGGGCGGCCAAGGGGCCGCTTCTGCTGGGCGTGCGCGCCGTCATCGCTGAGAGCTTCGAGCGCATCCACCGCTCCAACCTCATCGGCATGGGCATCCTGCCGCTGCAGTTCAAGGAGGGCGAGGGCGCGCAGGCCCTGGGGCTGGATGGCACCGAGGGCTTTGCGGTGGCCCCCATCGACTTCTCGGCCGGGCTGCCCGAGCCCGCGGTGGTGGAGGTGCGCGCCACGCGCCCCGACGGCACCGAGACGACGTTCGAGGCTATCGTGCGCATCGACACGCCCACGGAGGGGCGCTACTACGTCAACGGGGGCATCCTGCCCTACGTGCTGCGGGAGTTGGCGGCGCGCGGGTAGCGCGGCCGGCGCCGCGGGGCCTGCGGGGTTATGCCTGGCAGGCGGCCGGATGCGGCGAATGCGTGGTTCGGGCCCGGTCTCCCTCGGGGGAACCGGGCCTTCCCGTATAATGGGCTCTTTAAGTGCACGCTGCGGGGCGGAGGGCCCCGTGCCAACCTAAGGGAATGGGGATTATGGCTAACTCATCAGGACTCGACGCGCTGCTGGAGGCCCTCCGGCAGTCGGGCGTCAACACGGGCGACATGGGAGGATCCGGCCGCGTCGACGTGGACGCGGAGGACGCGTCCAGCGAGCGGGGCGGCGCGTCGCGCTCGGCGGGGGCCGCGGGCTCGCGCGGGGGCGTGGGCGGCTTCGGGAACGGGTTCGGCGGCTTCGGCGGCTCGGGCTCGGGCGGGTCGGGCGGCGGCCAGGAGCCGCACATCGACCTGTCGTTCCTCGACAACCTGAAGGGCGTCAGCAAGAAGGCCCTCGTGGTCATCGTCATCGTGGCGCTGCTGGTGCTGGCGGCGGCCTACTGGTGGTTCCACCCGCCCATCAACATCCACTCCGTCGACCTGTGGACGTGGATCGGCCTCATCTGCCTGGTCATCTTCGGCCTGCTGCGCCTGCGCTCCAAGACCTACGAGGCGGGCACGCAGAAGGTGGAGTCGAGCAAGGCCAAGGCCAAGCGCTTCAAGACGCTGTCGTTCATCCCGCTGGCCGTCATCGTGGTGGGCGTGCTGGGCGCGGTGCTGTCGCTGTCGCTCATCCCGGGCAACGCCGAGCGCTACGCCAACGTGCTCAAGACCGACACGCTGGAGTTCGCGCAGGACATCCAGGAGGTCAACTACTCGGAGATCCCCGTCATCGACCGTGACTCGGCCATCCTGCTGGGCAACCGCGAGATGGGCTCGATCCCCGAGTACGTCAGCCAGTTCGAGGTGTCGCGCCTGTACAGCCAGATCAACTACCAGGGCGCGCCGGTGCGCGTGAGCCCGCTGGGCTACGCCGACCTGTTCAAGTGGTTCACCAACCGCGAGGGCGGCATCCCCGCCTACGCGCTGGTCGACATGACCACGCAGGACGCCGAGATCGTGCGCCTGGGCGACAGCCCCATCTACTACTCGCAGTCC
>JAAWAY010000030.1 GCA_022792415.1 Eggerthellaceae bacterium
ACATCACGAACTACACCAACATCGGCGCCATCTTCCGCAGCGCCGCGGCCCTGGGCATCGACGCCGTGCTGCTTACGCCCGCCTGCCACGACCCGCTGTTCCGCCGCGCCTCGCGCGTGTCCATGGGCACGGTCTTCCAAGTGCCCTGGGCCCGCATCGGCACCGCGCGCGCCTGGGCAGACGAAGGTGTGGCGCAGCTGCACGAGGCGGGGTTCACCATAGCCGCCCTGGCGCTTTCCGACGACTCCATCCCCCTGGGCGACCCGGCGCTGGCAGACATCGATCGCCTGGCCCTCGTACTGGGCACCGAGGGCGACGGACTGGCCCCGCGCACCATCGCCTCCTGCGACCTCACGGTGCGCATCCCCATGGAGCACGGCGTCGACTCGCTGAACGTCGCCGCCGCGAGCGCCGTCGCCTTCTGGGAAACCCGCGTGCGCCGCTAAACCTGCGCGTCCGTCGTAGGAAGCCCCATGGCCGCCGCCATACCCGACGTGACCAGCACGGCCGCAATGCCAAGTACGACAAGACACAAACCTGCCAGCCGCACGGGCCATGAGCGTTTGCGCGGATGTGCCAGCAGAAAGCGCCTCACTACGCGGACGTCGAGCAGCATCAGGTAGAAGCCCGTGAAGAAAAGCGTCCCGAATAGCCCGTATTGCAACATCACAAGCCAGAAGGGCCAGGTTGCGTAGTAGCCGTCAGCCACAAAGGGGTTGTAGAACGAGACGCCGACGAAGAGCAGCCATACTGCCGTCAGAATGCTATCCCAGACCAAACCGCCGATTTCCGTGGGAGTTACCTGCGCGAAAGCCCGATGCGCGCGCCCCACGAAACCACGCGCGGGCAGAGCGGCGGAAGGTTCCGGCGCGATGGGGCGCTCGCTCGGCGGAATCTCGACGGGACAAGCGGCAGCCGATGCTGCAAGAAACGCCTCCTTCAGCTCGGCGGCCGAGCCGTAGCGGGCAGCCGGATCGAAGGCGCAGGCGCGCTGGAGCACCGGGCGGAGGGACGACGGCACCGTAGGGTCGGCAAACCCCTCCCGTGCCACCGCCGGCGACGGGTCGCGCTCAGTGAGCAGGTAGTACAGGATCATGCCGAGCGCGTACACATCGGTGCGCTCGTCGGTCTGGCCATAGCCGAACTGCTCCGGCGGCGCGTAGGCCCGCGTGCCGAAATGGGCCGTATCGGCGTCGGCCCCCTCGCGCCAGGTGCGGGCGATGCCGAAGTCGATGATAGTGAGCGCCCCGTCGGACACGAGCACGTTGCTCGGCTTCAGGTCGCGGTGGATGAGCGGCGGCGCGAACAGCCCGTGCAGCTCGGACACCCCATCGCACAGAAACGGAAACCACTGCCGGGCAAGCGCCGGCGACGGGTCGCTCTCGTACACCTCGTCGCGCAGGGTGCGCCCTTCCACGTACTCCATGATGACGACGAGCTCGCCATCGGCCTCGTGCACGTCGTAGATGCGGGGAAGATGCCGGAAGCGCCGCCCGGCGCGCTGGGCATCGCGCAGCTGATAGTAGGCCGCCCCTAGCCCCGCCTCGCCGGCGATGCGCTTGCGCACGAAGGGCCCTAGCTCCGACCCATCGGCGCTCACAAAGAAGACGACCTCAGTCACCTCGCACGGAGCGCTCTTCAGCACCCGCTCGACGCGGTAGCCGTCGTCGCGCGCCAGGGCATCCAGATATGTCGCCAACGGATCGTTTTCCATGACACCCATGGTAGCAGACTCCCGAAGCACCGCTTCCCACGCCCCGTCTGACAACGAGCGACACCACGAAAAAGGGGCGCCTGCGCACCCCCTAGCTGATCGTATCCTCTCCGAAGCGGTAGAGCTCCTCTTCGGTCTTTTGCAGCGAATACCCATGGGAAAGAGAGAAGATGATGATGGCATCGCGACGGTTCTTGCAGTACAGCTCGTTGGCGCCGCCGGCCTGAAGCAGGCGGTTCGTCTCGCGCAGGGAAAGGCCCAGGGCAAAGGCGAGCTTCAGCACGTTGTCTCGCGAGGCGCGCCGGGCGCCGGTGAAAATCTGGTAGCCGAATGTCTCGTTGATGCCGGCCGCCCGCACCACCTCCGGCCGCTTCAGGCCCCGCGCCGCCAGCAGCTCGTTCAGGTACGCCGCCAAATCGCGCTCGCCCACCTCGAGCTTGCGGATGAACGCGCGCGGGTCGGGCGCCTCTAAAAGCTCGGCGAGCATATCTTCCGTCAGCGGCTCTTCCACGCGCTTCTTTCTCCTTCGTCGGGCCACGTCGCACTCGTATTCTACCGCAGCGGGACGGAACGGCCGCAGTTGCAGAGCCGCCCCACCACCACCGAGACCCTAGGCCACCGAGAAGGTCTTCTCGGCCAGCACAACGTTGTCGAAGCTCATAAGCTCGCTCACCTCGACGGTGATATCGCTCGACCCTTCCAGCGCGTAACCTACCTCCACCGTCGTGGTGGCGCCCGGCTTCACGTCGCTCATATACTTCTCGGAATCCCAGTCGGTGCCGATGGCCGTGCCGATTTCCACTCCATCTTGGAACACCTTGGGGTACACCGCCAAGGCGAAGCTCTTGTCCTCGTCGGAATTGTTGGTGAACGTGTAGGTGACGACAGCGACCGGATTTCCCTGATAGTCCTCGGTCACACGACACCCGTCGATGGAAACAGCGTAGCTCGCCGCCGCAGTCTCGCCGGCACCCTCGGCCGCCTCGGGCGAAGCAGCCCCCTGCTCGATCGCGGGCGCATCGGAGCCGGCGGCTGCACCACTGGCGTTTGCGTCTGCCCCGTCGGAACTCGCAGCAGCCCCGCCGTACATGGCGAAGGTGACCAGCAAGCCGAGCACACCAAGCACCAGACCCGCAATGGCCAGGCCCTTTCCGCCCTTCGTACCCTTAGAGGCCTGCCAGATGCCAATGGCACCGAAGATGATGGCGAGGATGACGAACGGGAACGAAAGGAGGTTCAGTAGCGGCACGAAAGCGCTAAACAGCGCGATGATGCCCGTGACCAATGACGCGACCGCCAGGCCGGAAGTCGGCTTCTTTTCCATGGTAATCCCTTCTCTGAAAGCATAAAGCTCCTAATAGACAGCAAGAAGGGTATCGGTTCATTGATGGCGATTCATTAGCTGGCAGCTAAGGTTGCGGGGCCTTTTCGGCCATGGCGCGCAGTCGCATCCGCCGACGGACGCATCGGCGCCGAGAACGCCCGCTAACTCAGGTCCACCTTGTTCTTCACCACGTAGGTGGCCAGGGCCACCGCGCCCACGGCAACGGCAGCGCTGAACACCATCTGCACGATGCCGAACACTGTCATAGCCACCGAAGAGTAGCTGTCGAAAAGCAAGATGACGCCGAACACCGAGAACACCAGCGACAGCAGCCAACTCGCTCCCAGGTACAGGCCCGCGGCCGCGGCCACCTTGTGGCGGCTCGCCCACCAGGCCCCCAGCGACAGCGCCGCGAAGGCGAGCCCCAGATTGAAGGCGGCCGTCACGACGATGTTCACAATGCCCGCCAGCACCGAGCCCGCCGAGCCCATATCAGCGACGCCGGCCATGCCGCCGGCCGCCCCGATCATCCAGGAAAGCGACAACTCGCCGGAGCTCACCGTCGTCATCATGGCCGAGAACAGCACCGTGGAAAGGTAGGACGCCGCAACCACGAGCAGAAGCGCCACGAGGAACTTCGCCAGCACAAGGGTGGCCGCAGGCACCGGCAGCGTAAGGGTGAGGTAGCCCTCGTCGGTGAACATCGTGCGGTAGAAGCGCACCACCACGTACACGGACAGGGCCGCCAGCGAGGCCCACACGAGAAAGCCGCAGAACAGCGACGCCATAAGCAGCGTGACGCTCGCATTCGAGAAGAACGAGGTGGAGCTCGTGTAATAGCCGCTCGTCACCTCAACGCCGTTGAAGCAGGCGATGCCGGCGCACCCGGCTACGACCATGATGCCGAACAGGATGGCCGCCGGCTTCCAAAGGGCGCGCCACTCGGCGCCCATGAGCTTTCCTAGCATCGGAACTCCTCTCGGAAGTAGGCGTCCAGCGTCGTTCCCAGCTCGCAGGTCACATAGCCCACCGGCGCATGCAGCAGCATCTGCCCGTAGCGCAGCAGGATGAAGTCGTCGAGCACCGCCTCCACATCGCGCACCAGGTGGGTGGACAGCAGGATGGTCGACTGCGGGCGGTAGCCGCGGATGATGGTCTGCAGAATGTAGTCGCGAGCCGCCGGATCCACGCCGCCGATGGGCTCGTCAAGCAGGTAGAGCGCCGCATGGCGCGCCATGACGAGCACGAGCTGCACCTTCTCCACCGTGCCCTTGGAAAGCGCCGAGCAGGGCGAGGCCGGGTTCACGCCCAAGTGCTGCAGCATGTCCAGCGCAAGGGCCCGGTCGAAACCGGCGTAGAAGTCGGAGAAGTAGGCCACCATGTCGCGCACCCGCATGGAACGGGAGAAATAGGGCCGTTCGGGCAGGTAGGAGACGAGCGCCTTGCTTTCGGGACCCGGCGCCCACCCGGCCACGCGCACCTCGCCCGCCGTGGGGTGGGCCACGCCGGCGATCATCTTCAGCAGGGTGGTTTTGCCCGAGCCGTTCGGCCCGAGCAGGCCCACGATGCGTCCGGCCGGCACGGAAATCGTCAGCCGGTCAAGCGCCACCGTGGGACCGTAGGCCTTGGTGAGGCCCGAACATACGAGAACAGGGGCGTCCATGCTCCTCCTCTTCCCCTAGGGATCAGTGGCCCCATCCTAGCACAACCCGCGAGACAGTGCCCCGGAGGGGTGTCTCATGTTCAGGAGCTCTCGCTGCGCGAATGCGCCGCATGTCTAACGGAACATGAGACACCCCTCCGGGGCACTGTCTCACCGCCTGGTTTACGAGAAGGCCCACAGGTTGGCGCATTGGGCCAGCACGCGGTCTACCTCCCAGGTGCGGGCGCTGTTGGCGGGGCTGTTTGGGTCGTGGATGACCAGCTCGCCGTTGTCTGCCACGCCGGCCAGCACGAGAAAGTGGCCCGTGTCGGTGAAGTCGCCGGGGCGCACCGTGCAGATGACTGGATGCCCCGCCCGAAGCTCGCCGACAAGCACACTAGCATCGGCAGGCAGCTCGCGGGAGGAAAGGCCCAGCATCGAGGCGCCCTCGGTCATAAGGCGCCAGGCCGTCAGACCGTCTTCCACGAACCCGTGCTCTTCGCTGAAGGCGGCCATCGACGCCGGGTCGTAGTCGGTTTTGCCCGTCAGCGCCACGTACACCATGGCCAAGCTCGTCGGCCCGCAGCCCGATTCGGCCACATCGGCCCCGGCGTAGGGCGCAGCCCCGTACTGCGGGTCTATCTGGTAAAGGAAGGGAAGCTCGCCGGCGCGCCACTGGCTCTTCGGCGTGCTGGCCGCCTCGGAGCCGTCGCCGGCGCGAGCGGCAACCGATGCCCCGGATGCGGAAACGAGGCCGTCGCCCGAGGTCGCCGAACCGGTGCCCCCATCGGCCAGCTGCAAAGCCGCGCCCAGCACCAGCGCTGCCACTGCCACGGCAGCCACCAGGCCGACCACACGACGGCGCTCGGCCAGCCGAGGCGCCGCGGAGACGCAACGAGCCCGCACTTCCGCCGGTGCCGCGGGCCGCCGGGCGGGCGCCGCAGGCGCGCTCGTCGGGGCTGCCCGCCTAGAGGCGCGGTCGTCTCGCCCGGCCGCAGACGCGCTCGTCGGGGTCGCCCTCTTGGGGGCGCGGTCGTCTCGCCTGGTCGCAGGCGCGCTCCACGCCGCACGCGAATAGGGGTTGGCGTCGGCGCAGCCCCACTCGGCGCCGGACGTTTCACTCAGGTTCCAGGTGCAGGCTTCCATGGCACTCCTCCTTGCTCAGCTCTTTTCCCCACCTTACCCGCCGGCCCGCTTACAGGTCTCATAGCGAAACCTGACGTTTCCGTAGAGGGTTCTTAACTTTTCCTGAATCTCGTAACTCGACGTCCGTCAACAAGCCCCGCCGCAGCCGAATCGCGTACAATAGGCCCATGGAGAAACGCCCCCACATACTGGTTGTCGACGACGAGCAGGCCATCGCCGATCTGGTGGTGCAGCTGCTGGTGGCCGAGGGCATGGACGCGCTCGCCTGCTACAGCGGCGCGGCCGCGCTCGAGATGCTTGCCCGCGCCCCTTTCGACCTGGCTATCGTCGACATCATGATGCCCGGCATGGACGGCTTCGAGCTGTGCGTGCGCATCCGCCAGACCTCCGACATCCCCGTCATCTTCCTCTCGGCGATAGACGAGGAGGCCGACCAGGTGGTGGGCTTCACCCTGGGCGCCGAAGACTACGTGACCAAGCCCTTCCGCCCCCGCGAGCTGGTGGCCCGGGTGAAGGCCCGCCTGCGCCGGCGCGCGGCGGCCCAGCCGGCTTCTTCCACCCTGCTTACCGCCGGTGCCGTGGAAGTCGACTTACGCACCCACCTGGCCACGCTCCACGGCGAGCCGCTGCACCTCACCCCCAAGGAGTTCGCCATTCTGGCTCTGCTCGCCCAGAACGCCGGCTCCCCAGTCTCGGCGGCCGACCTGTTCGAGGGCGCCTGGCACGAGCGGTTCGACGATGCGGCGGCCAACACGGTGATGGTGCATATCCGCCGCCTGCGCAAGAAGCTCGCCGACATCGACGCCTCCACGGCCTTCATTGAAACGGCCTGGGGCGTGGGCTACAAGCTGCGCGGCGGCCCGGGGGCCGAGGGAACCCGTGGCGCTTAGGAGCGAGCAGGCCCGGGTGCTCCGACGCTCGGTGATCGGCGGCCTCATCCGCAACCTTATCCTGTTCACCGCGGCCTTCGCCGTCTTCTGCCTTGCCTTCCAAACCTTTGCCGTGCCCGGCTTGGCCGACAGGGTGGCCGATGCCACCGCGGTCTGGCGCACGCTCAACTCGTCGGAGCAGTTCAACCAGCTCATAACCGACCAGGGCCTGGGGGCTAACGGGCGCTTCGCCGATGCCGCCGTGGAAATGGAAGGGTTCGGCTACCCGGGCGGCGAGGGGACGGCGGCCGACATCACGGCCGAGCTGAACGACCTGTCCGCCGCCGTGGAAACCTATGCGGGCGAGGCGGCCCTCAAGCTTTCCCAGGACGCCTGGGGGTTCTCCTCCGACGTGATGACCGATGCCGACCTCTCCGACAAGGTTGTCACCGAGCAGGAGTCGGGTGGCTCCGCGGGCGCCGGCGTAAACGACGGGGAATACGTCGAGGACGCCGAGCCCGGAAGCGGCGTGGAAGACTCGTCGGCACCGAACGCGTCGGTGCCCTTCGTCAGCTACGAGGAGATTCTCTCCTCCTTCGGCCTTACCCTCGATACCGCCAGCGCCGCCCAGGCCGTAACCGCGCTGCGGGCGAGCGCCTCCATCCAGGAGCTGAGCATCACCTGCACGCTGCCCGCGGGCATCGAGGCCGACCAGACGGCCCTGCTGGCCTCCATGGCCCTTGCCGGGTTCGACCAGGAGGCCGTGAACACCGTCATCGCCGACGCCTACCGCGCCTCCCAGGATCTCGCCTACAACGCGTGGGTCGAACTGGAGCCGACCGACGAGGCGAAGGCCCTCGGCATCTCCGACGACAATCCTGTGTGGCAGATTCTCATCGCCGACGACGGCACCTACCAGATGCGCGACATCGCCCTCTACACCTTCATTAAGTCCTTCAAGCTGCCCCTGGCGGCCCTTCTGTTCGTGGGCGGCTGGCTGCTTATCATCCTGCGCACGCTGAACCGGTCCTTCCGCTACTTCGACGAGCTCTCGGGGGCCGTGGCCACCCTGCTCGCCGACAAGGACGCCCCTATCGCGCTGCCGCCCGATTTGTCCATCGCCCGCAACGAGCTGGCGGTTATCCAGCAGCAGTCCATCGCCGACGAGCGGGCGGCCCACGCCGCCGAGCAGCGCAAAAACGAGCTGGTGGCCTATCTGGCCCACGACATCCGCACGCCGCTCACCTCGGTGCTCGGCTACCTGGATCTGCTGCGCTAGACCACCGACCTGCCGCGGGAGACCGTGAGGCGCTACGCCGTCATCGCCTACACCAAGGCCGAGCGGCTGGAATCGCTCATCAACGAGTTCTTCGAGATCACCCGCTACAACCTGTCGGCCATCCCCATCGAGCGCGAGACCGTGGGCGTGCGCCTGTTCTGCCAGCAGGTGGCCGAGGCCTTCTTCCCCGAGGCGAGCGCGCGCAACATCCGCATCTCAGTGGACGTGGCCGGCACCGAGCAGTTCTTCATCGACCCCGACAAGCTGGCCCGCGCCCTTGGCAACGTGCTGCGCAACGCCGTGGCCTACGCCGACGCGAACTCCACCATCGCCATCGCCGCCCGCCAGGACGCGCGCACCACCACTATTACCGTGGCCAATCGCGGCCGCGAGATTTCCGCGGCGCACCTAGAGACCATCTTCGAGAAGTTCTACCGCGAAGACGGAGCGCGCTCGTCGAAGAGCGGCGGGGCGGGGCTGGGCCTGGCCATCGCCCGGGAGATCGTCGTGGCCCACCACGGCGACATCGCCGCCCAAAGCGAGCAGGGGCTCACCGTGTTCACCATCACCCTTCCCACCCACGGTGAACAGGACGCACCCGCACCAATGCGCACCCGGCGTCCGGGGACGACCACGCCGGCGCCTTCCGCGCCCTCCCCTGCAGCGGCACCGATTGCTCGGCCGCGATCGGGCGTCCCCGCTTCCGCACCAGCGCGCCCGGCAGACGACCGAACGACTCGGTTAAATCCTCGTTACGCGCGCCACGGGAGGCCCCCGGCGCGCACGGCGGTGCGCGATAATGGGGCCACCAAACGCATTCGACCTTCAAGGAGGCACTCGTGATTCGCATCGGTATTCTCGGGTACGGAAACCTCGGCCGCGGCATCGAGCTGGCCGTTAACGCCAACGACGACATGGAAGTGGTGGGCGTCTTCACCCGCCGCGACCCGGCCAGCGTGAAACCCTACGGCGAGAACGTGGCCGTGTGGCCCGCCGCCGACCTGGCCGTCCACACCGGCGACATCGACGTGCTGATGCTTGCCGGCGGAAGCGCCACCGACCTGCCGGAGCAGACCCCGGCCGCGGCGCTGCTGTACAACGTGGTGGACTCCTTCGACACCCACGCCAACATCCCGGCGCACTTCGCCGCCGTGGACGAGGCTGCGCGCGAGACGGGGCACGTGGCCGTCATCTCGGCCGGTTGGGACCCGGGCATGTTCTCGGTGGCGCGCCTGTACGCCAACGCCGTGCTGCCCGACGGCGCCGACTACACGTTCTGGGGCCGCGGCGTGTCGCAGGGCCACTCCGACGCCATCCGCCGCGTGCCCGGCGTGGTGGACGCGCGCCAGTACACCGTGCCCGTCCCCGCGGCGCTCGAGGCCGTGCGCGCCGGCGAGAACCCCCAGCTCACCACGCGCCAGAAGCACACGCGCGAGTGCTACGTGGTGGCCGAGGAGGGCGCCGACCTCGCCGCCATCGAGAAGGCCATCGTCGAGATGCCCAACTACTTCGCCGACTACGACACCACGGTGACGTTCATCTCGCAGGACGAGCTCGACCGCGACCACGCCGGCATCCCGCACGGCGGGTCGGTCATCCGCACGGGCCGCACCGGGGTCGACGGCGCCAACGGGCACGTCATCGAGTACTCGCTCAAGCTGGACTCCAACCCCGAGTTCACGGGCAGCGTGCTCGTGGCCTGCGCCCGCGCCGCGTGGCGCATGGCCGGGGAGGGGATGGTCGGCGCCAAGACGGTGTTCGACATCCCGCCGGCGTGCCTGAGCGCCACCGACGACGCCCAGCTGCGCGCGACCATGCTGTAGGGGCCTGCCCGCGCCCGGCGCGACCGAGGCGCGCCGGGCGCGTGACAGAGGGTCACGTCGGCCTTCGCGACCTTCGCGTGCCAGCTGACCCACGCCTTGGCAACCGAGCCATGACGCCTGCCGAGGGCGCCCCTCCCGCGGATACCATGGAGGGGCGCCTTGCTGTGCGGCGCGGCCCCCTTCCGCCTGCCGCGTCGCCCAGCGGGGCGCCAAGCTCTCATGGTTGCGCGACAGCCGTCGAAAGGAGCGTCTCGTGGGTGCGCTTGGCGGGTTCCTCATGGCGTTGGCCGACAGCGTCCCCGGAGTGTCCGGGGGCACCATCGCGTTCATCGTGGGCATCTACGACCGCCTGCTGTGGTCGCTCGACCGCCTGGTGTCGGGCACGGCCTCCGAGCGCCGCCACGCCATCGCCTTCCTCGTGCGGGTGGGCGCTGGCTGGGTGATGGGCTTCGGGTTGGCCGTGGCCGTGCTCACCGGGCTGTTCGAGAGCCGCATCTACGCGGTGAGCTCGGTGTTCATGGGCTTCATCGTGTTCTCGGTGCCCCTCATCGTGCGTGACGAGCATGCCTACGTGCGCGGCCGCTACGTCAACCTGCTGTGGTCGCTGCTCGGGATCGCCCTGGTGGTGGGCATCACCGTGGCCAACGCTGGCGGCGCGGCCGGGTCGGCGGGCGCCGAGGGCGGCGCGTTCCAGGCCGTCGACATGGCGGCGCTCGACGTGACGGGCGCGGCCTACCTCTTCATCGCGGCCATGATCGCCGTGTCGGCCATGATCCTGCCGGGCATCTCCGGCTCGACGTTTCTGCTCATATTCGGCCTGTACCTGCCGGTGATGGACGCCGTCAAGGCGCTCATGGGCGGCGACTTCTCCGTGGCCGGGGCGCTGGCGCTGTTCGCCGTCGGCGCCGTGGTGGGCCTGCTCACGGTGGTGAAGCTGGTGAAGCTGGCGCTGTCGGACTACCGCTCGCAGACCGTGTACTGCCTGCTTGGGTTCATGGTGGGGTCGTTGTTCGCCATCGCGCTGGGACCCACCACGCTGGACGTGCCGCTGCCGCCGCTGTCCTTCGACACGTTCAGCCTGCCGTGCTTTCTGCTGGGCGGCGTGATCATCGGGGCGCTCGAGGTGCTCAAGCGCGTGGTGGCGCGGCGCCTGGGCCCGGCATCCGGCGTCGAGGTGGACGCGGGGTAGGGGGCCGTCCCTTCCGCATGCGCCTTTTTCGCCTGCTGCCCTGCTGGCGCCTCGCTCGATTCCGCCGCCTGAGAGTGTTCGCTGCCAGTTCGTGCTTCCGCCATTCGACGCTTTGATCCTCCCGCGGCACGTCATCGCGCGCGAAATGCCAGGAATCGGGGGTTTGACGACGACGCGCCGTGCGTACGGCTGGCGCCCTTGCGCATAATCCCAGCTCAGCGACGTGCGGTAAGGCGGACCTTTTCCCGCGGGTGTCGCCGGATGCCCGGATTCCCGCCGAAAGCGTCGTCAAACCCCCGGAAACCGGCATCTCGTCGCCGCGCGCTTGCTCGCCCGGGACGATCCCGCGTTGCGACGGGTGCCCGGCGAGTCGGCCAGCGCCTATCCGCTCCCGCACGCCCCGCGTCTTGCCCATGCCCCGCGCTCCCGAGCCCCGTTTGCGCCTCGTATCTTGTTCGCGTCTCGCCTCGTTTCTTGCTCGCGCCCCGCCGCGCGCTTGCTCGCCCGGGGCGCCCGCCACCTGCCGCGTCCCATCGGGACGCTGGCGAAAAAAGAACGGCCGCCTTAGCTGGCAGCTAATGAAATGACCCCGGGCAAACGAATACCCTGCATTCCTGTCCCGAACGTACCGCCTGATGGCGGCTTGAGAGAGGAAGGCCCCCATGGCTCAGAATCCCAGCTCACCTGCTTCGCACAACGACCCTGCCGCGCAGTCCGCCTCCGGAGTCCCGGGGGCCGTGCCGCCCTCGCGATCCGGGCTGGCCATCGCCGCGCTCGTGCTCGGCATCGTGGCGGCGGCCACGTCGTTTCTCCCCTTCATCAACAACATCTCGTTCATCATCGCCCTGGTGGCCCTGGCGCTGGGCATCGCGGGCCTGGTGAGCGTGGGCCGCGGCGGCCGTCGGGGGAAGGGCCTGGCCATCGCGGGCATCATTCTCGCCGTCGTGTCCGGGGCGGTGGTGCTGGGCACGCAGGCGCTGTACTCCGCCGCTCTCGACAAGGCCGTCGACGAGGCGAACGCCGCCATGGACGAGGCCGCGGCTGAGGCCAACGCCAGCCTCGACCGCATGACCGGCGCCGCCACCGACGAGGTGCTGGCCAACGACGTCGACGTCGTCATCGGGGCCTTCTCGGTCGAGGAGGGAAGCTACGGCCTGACGGACACGTCCCTGCCCGTGACGCTGACCAACACGTCGGATGAGACGGCCACGTTCAACATCCACATCGAGGCGGTGGGCGCCGACGGGTCGCGCATCGACGACGCCTACGTCATGGCCTCCGACCTGCGTCCGGGCCAGACCCAGGACTTCGAGGTGTTCACCTACGTGCCTACCGATAAGCTGGAGGCCATGCAGGCTGCCACGTTCGAGATCGTGGAGGCGTCGGTCTACTAGGGAACGGGCTTGGCGCCAACGGGCCTGCGAGGCACTCGGCGCCCCGCCCGCTACAATGGGGATAGCATCATGTCGCGAAAGAGGAGGAAGAAGAGGGTGGAGGAGCCGCTGACCGAGGACCTGCTGGCCGAGCTTCTGGCGGCCCCGAGCCCTGACCGCTTCATCAAGGACAACCGGGTGGGCGAGCGCGATCTGCCCGGCTACCTGCAGCAGCTCCTGGACGAGAAGGGCCTGCGCCGTGCGGACGTCGTGCGGGCGGCCGGGCTGAACGAGACGTTCGGCTACCAGATATTCACCGGGGCGCGGGGCGCCTCGCGCGACAAGCTGCTGGCGCTGTGCTTCGCGCTGGGGCTCACGCTCACCGAGGCGAACCGCCTGCTCAAGGCCGGCGGGTCGAACGAGCTGTACTGCAAGAGCCGCCGCGACGCCATCATCATCTTCGCGCTCACGCACGGCTACCCGCTGCAGCGGGCGGACGAGGAGCTCTACCGCTTCGGCGAGGAGACCATCGGCTGACCCGCCCGGCGGGACTGGCGGGGGAGCTGGAAGGGGAGGGTCGGAGCGTGCCGCGCCCGGCCGGCGCCGATCCCGCCCGCGTGCTCGCGCGCATTCCCGCCGCGTCCCTTACTTGCTATCATCATCACCATGGAAGACGACATCACCGCATACCTGGACGCCCTGCGCCGTGACGAGTGCTATCGCGTGGAGCGCGTGCTCAAGGAGGCGCCCCATGAGGTGACGGAGGTGGTGTGGTTCTCCGGCGCCAACGACGCCCAGCTCGGCCCGTTCGTGCGCAAGCGCATCCGACGCGACGCGTCCCTGGGATCGGCCTACGTCAAGCTGCGGGAGGCCCAGCGCGCCGGGCGCCGGTTCAGGCACCTGCCGCGCATCGAGGACTGCTACGAGCGCGATGACGAGCTGGTGGTGGTCATGGAGTTCGTCCGCGGCGAGACGCTGCACGAGGCGGTGTACCGGCGCGATCCGTCGCCCCAGCTGGCGCGCGAGGTGTTTCCGCCTTTGTGCGACGCGGTCATCGAGCTGCACGAGGGGTTCGACCCGCCGCTCATCCACCGTGACCTCAAGCCCACCAACGCCATCCTCTCGGACGCGGGGCTGACGCTCATCGACTTCGGCATCGCGCGCGAGTACCGCGAGGGCGCCGAGGGCGACACCACCACGTTCGGCACGCGGGCCTACGCGCCGCCCGAGCAGTTCGGCTACGGGCAGACCGACGTGAGAAGCGACGTGTACGCGCTGGGAATGATGCTGTACTACCTGCTCACCGAGGAGGTCCCCTCGCCCCGGCTGGCGGGCGGCGCCTTCGACCTGCCGGCCGTGCCGCCATCGCTGCGCCCGGTGCTCGCCCGCGCGACGGCCTTCGACCCGGCCGCGCGCTACCCGTCCGTCCGGGCCTTGCGCGAGGCCTTCGACGCGGCGTGTGTGAGCGCGGACGCAGCTGCTCACACACGCGTCGCCGCGAACCCGCCGGTGCCGTGGGGAGCAGTGCCGCCGGCGACCACGTCGCAAGCGCCCGCGCCGATCGCGAACCCGCCGGTGCCGTGGGACATGGCGCGCCCCGCACCCCAGCAGCTGGGATCCGCCCAGCCGACCCCGGTCTCGTCGGGCGCGCTGCCGTGGACGCCCCCGCCGCCGTCCTCGCGCGCCGGCGCGGTCGCGCACACGGCGGGCGGCATCGTCCGTAACGTCGCGGTGATCGCGGTGTGGGTCCTGTTCCTCATCGCCACCGTGGGCATCGTCATCGACCCGGGCGAGGAGAGCATGGCCGCCTACCCGCCCCACCTGCGCTGGATGGGCGGCGTGTCGGTGCAGCTCATCATCACCGCCTGCGCCTATCCGCTGCTCGACCGGGCGCGCCTGGCGCGTCGCCTGGGCAGGCCGAGCCTCCCGAACCCGGTGACGACGGCTATCGTGCTCGTGGTGGCTGGGTTCGTCGTGTTCGGCGTGATGATGGCGCTCAACGGCGACTTCTCCGCGCGCTGACGCTCCGGCCCGCTACGCGTCCGCGTCGCGCGCCTCCGCCTCGCCGTCGAGCCCCACCTCGTCGATCACCTCGCGCAGCAGGCGCGCCGACTCCTTCAGGCTCTGCTGCTCGGCGTAGTTGAGCGCCGGTGGCAGGCGCCCCTCGATGCCGGCCTTGCCCACGATGCACGGCGTAGACAGCGCCACGTCCTGGATGCCGAACTCGCCGTGCAGCACGTTGGACACTGACAGCACCGACTTCTCGTCGCGCACGATGGCCTCGCAGATGCGCTTGACCGACAGCGCGATGCCGTAGTACGTGGCCTTCTTGCGGCGGATGATCTCGTAGGCGGCGTTGCGCACCAGGTCGCTCATCTCGGAGCGGAACTCGTCGTAGGAGCCCTCCGCGCGCATGTAGAAGAAGTCCTCCAGCGGGATGCCGGCCACGTGCGCGCTCGACCATGCGATGAGCTCGCTGTCGCCGTGCTCGCCCAGGATGCGCGCGTGGACGTTGCGCGGATCCACCTGCAGCCGCTCGCCGATGATCTGCTTGAGGCGCGCCGTGTCGAGCACCGTGCCCGAGCCGATGACGCGGTGCTCCGGCAGCCCCGACAGCTTGATGGTGGCGTAGGTGAGCACGTCGACGGGGTTGGACACCACCACGAGGATGCCGCCGCAATCCCGCGCGCGGATCTCGCCCAGGATGCCGCGGAAGATGTCGACGTTGCGGTGCACCAGGTCGATGCGGCTCTCGCCGGGGCGCTGGCCCACGCCGGCCGTGATGACGATGACGCCCGCGTCGGCGATGTCGTCGTAGTCGCCCGCGTAGATGTTCATGGGGCTGGCGAACGCCATGCCGTGGCTGATGTCGAGCGCCTCGCCCTCGGCGCGCTCGGCGTCCACGTCGATGAGCACCATCTCCGAGAACAGCCCGCTCTCCAGCAGCGCGAAGGCCGACGCGGCCCCCACGAAGCCGCATCCGATGACGGCTACCTTGCGATCGTTGACGAGGGCCATGAAGCGTCCTTTCTCCTGGTCACGGTAGTGCGCCGAGCATGATTCCGTGCGGCGGCGGCCGGTCGCGCGCCCCGCCGGCGACCCGCGCCCGCGGGTGGGGTATCATGATAGGCCCTCGAATCGAAAGGAACCCGCCGTGCAGGACAACCGCGACAATATCGTTAAGGAAGAGGCGTCCGCCGCCAACGAGGCCGCCCAGGCGCACGCGCCCGCGCCGGTCCCCGCCGCCCCCAACGGGGCGTCCGCGTCGCCGACCGCGTCCGGCCCTGCCGCCGACGTCCCCGCTCCCGCGTCCTCCGCCCGCGACGCGTGGGCCTCGCGCACCGGCTTCATCCTGGCCTGCGTGGGCAGCGCGGTGGGCATGGCCAACATCTGGCTGTTCCCGTACCGCGTCGCCGACCTGGGCGGCGCGGCCTTCCTCATCCCGTACCTGCTGTTCGTGGCGCTGCTCGGGTTCTCGGGCGTCATCGGCGAGATGGCCTTCGGCCGCGCCATGGGCGCCGGCCCCCTGGGGGCGTTCGGCAAGGCCATGGAGATGCGCGGGGTGGCGCACGGCCGCGTCATCGGGCGGGTCATCGGGCTCATCCCCACCATCGGGCAGCTGGCGCTGGCCGTCGGCTACGCCGTGGTGCTCGGGTGGGCCGCCAACTACCTGTGGGGCTCGCTCGACGGGCAGCTCATCAGCACGCAGGAAGTGGGCGCGTTCTTCGGCGCCGTGGCGTCTGACCTGGGCAACGTCCCGTTCCACCTGCTGGGCCTGGGCGTCACCTTCGCCATCATGATCCTGGGCGTGTCGCGGGGCATCGAGCGCATCAACAAGGTGCTCATGCCGGCGTTCTTCGTGCTGTTCGTCATCGTGGGCATCCGCGTGGCCCTGATGCCGGGCGCGATGGAGGGCTACGAGTACCTGCTCGTGCCGCGTTGGGAGGCGCTCGCCAACCCCACCACCTGGGTATACGCGCTGGGCCAGGCGTTTTTCAGCCTGTCGTTGGCCGGCGGTGGCACGCTCGTGTACGGCAGCTACCTCAAGAACGACGTCGACGTGGTGAGGTCGGCGCGCGACGTGGCCATCTTCGACACGCTGGCCGCGCTCGTGGCCGCCTTCACCGTGGTGCCGGCACTGTTCGCGTTCGGGCTGGACGTGTCGAGCGGCCCGCCGCTTCTGTTCATCACGCTGCCGGGCGTGTTCCAGGAGATGCCGCTGGGCAACCTGTTCATGATCGTGTTCTTCCTGGCCGTCACCTTCGCCGCCGTGACGAGCCTCATGAACCTGTTCGAGTCGCCGGTGGAGGCGCTGCAGGACCAGTTCCGCCTGCCGCGCTGGGCCGCGGTGGCCGTCATCGCCGTCATCGCCGTGGCGGTGGGCCTGCCGCTGGAGAGCGGCGATGCCGTGTCGCTGTGGATGGACGTCATCTCCATCTACGTCATCCCCGTGGGCGCGCTTCTGGCGGCCGTCATGTTCTTCTGGGTGTGCCCGCGCGGGTTCGCGCGCCGTCAGGCCGAGCTGGGGCATGGCAAGCCCCTCGGCCCGTGGTTCGACGTGCTCACGCGCTACGTGTTCGTGGGCATCACGGCCCTCGTCATCGTGCTGGGCATCTTCTTCGGCGGCATCGGGTAGCGCGGGCCGGGCGCCGGGCGTGCACGAGAGGCCGCGCCCCCCGCTCGTCACGCCTCGCGCACGCGCGTCTCCCAGAACGCCACGGCGCTGGCCGGAAGCGCCTTTGGCCACCGTTGTCGACCCCAGAGCACAAAACGGGGCGTTTGACGCGCCGCGGCGGGGGTTATCTTGCGTCGCGGGCCAGTCTGTCTTGGCCGGTCGTCCCGTTTTGCCTGATGGCGTTTTTCAAAAGCCGGGGTGATGGTGCCCGCTGCATGATCCGGGCGCGTCAAACGCCGCGTTTTGTGTCTGGCGCCCCCGTTTCGTGGCCACGCTCGGCCCAGAGGTGCCCGTGCGGGGACGGGTCACGCCGGATCGCCCCACATCGCATGCGCGGGATACGCAATCTGAATCGCCCGTGCGCTCATGCCGGCAGTGCACCTCCCCGCGCACCCTAGCCTAGGCCCTGGGCCGTTCTGCCCCCAAGACCATCCGCCTGAGCCTTTCCTGGCGGGCGATGTAGCCGGCGGGGACGGCGCCCCTTCGCTGTCCGATCTTGCGAGCAAGCGAGTCGGCTATCCTGTTGGTGCTCTGGCGGCTCCGGATCTCGTCGTTCGTCATGGTCACGACGTCGATGCCGAGTGACCTCAGGTCGTTGCGCCGCTTCGAGTCCCTGACGAACGCCTCTTCGCCGGAATGGAATCGGTCGCTCTCATATTCCAAGGCCAGAGACGCCTCCGGCCAAAGCGCGTCGCAGCGAAACGCCGCGCGTCCCATGCGCTGGCGCTGGTGCGGGCTGAGCGCGAGGGACTGGTTGAGCACGGGCCTGCGAAGGGCGCATCCTCCGAGGCGGTAGGGGAGGGTGAGGAGGACGGCCATGGCTGACTCCCGGGGCGATTCGGCGTTGTCCAGCACATAGGATGCCGCGCGCCGTGCCCGCGCCGTCCCCCGCATGCCGTCGACGCGGCCGAGGTAGCGGTTGAGCTGCGCGGTGGTGGTCGCCGCATCGCAGGCGCAGAAGCCCGAGGGGCTGTCCTCGTGCAGCGCGTACCTGCCGCAGAGCTCGTATCCGAGCAGAATGAGATGCTCGAGATCGAGGAACGACGCTGCTTCCACGAAAGCGAGCTCCGGGGCGGCAACGTACACGCCCGGTGCTGGCGCCACGAACGATCCCCGGCTGGGAACGGACGGCCAGCGATGGAAGGTGATGCGGTCCGATCGACCCCGCACGGGGCCTGGCATCGACACGTGGACATGGTCGTCGCCTGGAATGACCAGGCGCGCGCCATCGAGTATCTCGAGGGCGGAGGCGCGGTCGGCATGCGAGGGTCTCGCCCGAGCCCCGGCTGGGGGCCGGCGGCCCTGAGCGCGCCAGCGTCTCCAGAACGCCAGGCTGGACTGGTGCGTGAGGTATACGGCCATAGGGCTCCTTTCGACGGTGGGCGAGAGGGTAGCAGGCCGCGTCGTCTGATGTGACACCGGACTGCGTCGCCCCCGCGACGCCGGAGCGGCCGATCGTCTGATTTGGCGCCGCGGCGGGGCGACCGCCGCGCCCCTGCGGTTCCGCGCTCGTTCTGCGAGTCGAGGCAGCCGCGCCGCACGGGGACGCAGACGGCCGACGGAGCGGGGCTCGCGTCGACCAGAGCGGCGGTGCTTGGGGGGGAGCTGAGGCGTTGGTCGGGGATGGGGGCGTGTCGTTTAGGTTGTTGGCTGAAACGCCGGAGGGGCAGCGGGGTGCGGGCAAAGGCAGACCGGATGCGAGGCGCGGGCTCTTGCTGGTGGGCTGGATGCGCGGGCGCGCGCCTGGCGATGAGGGCGATAGGAAGGGCCCTTGGCCACGGAAGACGTCCGCGGTACACAAAACGGGGCGTTTGACGCGCCGAAGACCGATCGGCGCGCGCATCCTGCAGACGTGCGCGCCTGATCGGGAACACGCCACCAGGCAAAAGGGCATTGCCAAGTCGTCCCGATACGCCGAGCGTGCTCGTGCAGCCATGCTGCGGCGCGTCAAACGTCCCGTTTTGTGTACCGCGAGCGGTTTCGGTGGTCAGGCGCGTCGATTGACCCGGGCGGCGGGCGTGCACGAGAGGCCGCGCCCCCGCCCGTCACGCCTCGCGCACGCGCGTCTCCCAGAACGCTACGGCGCTGGCCGCGGCCACGTTGAGCGAGTCCACCCCGTGCGCCATGGGGATGCGCGCCACCACGTCGCACGCGGCGATGGTGGCCGGCGCCAGCCCGTCGCCCTCGGTGCCCAGGACGAGCGCCAGCCGGTCCGCCTCGCGCAGGCGCGCGTCGTCGATGGCCAGAGCGTCGTCGGCCAGGGCGAGCGCGCAGGTGACAAAGCCCGCCGCGCGCAGCAGCGCGGGCCACGCGCCGTCCACCCGCGCCCAGGGCACCTGGAGAACCGTGCCCATGGACACGCGCGCCGCCCGGCGGTACAGCGGGTCGTGGCAACGCTCCGTCAGCAGCACGGCGTCGATTCCCAGCGCGGCGGCCGAGCGGAACACGGCGCCGACGTTCGTGTAGTTGGTGATGTCCTCGAGCACCGCCATGCGCCGCGCGCCGGCCACGAGGGCGGCGGGGTCGGCCGGCGTCGGGCGCAGGAACGCGGCCAGCGGGCCGCGCGTGCGCTCGAGCCCCGTGACGGCGCGCCGCTCGGCGGCGGTCACGACGAAGGCGGGCGCCTCGGGGGCGACGGCGCGGGCGCGCTCGGCCAGGGCGGCGCAGGAAGGAGCCCAGCGCTCCTCGGCCAGCAGCGCGACGGGCACGGCGCCCGCGTCGAGCGCGCGCTCGATGACGTTGGCCGACTCGGCGATGAACAGGCCCGCGGCCAGGCGATTCGGGTCGGCCGAGGCATCGAGGGAGCGGGCGAGGCCCACCAGCTGGCGCGGGTCGCGCAGCTCGGCGTCGGTGTAGGCGGAGAACACGGACAGGCGCGGGTCGTCGTGGGACGCGGGGCGGATGAGGGGCATGGGGGCTCCTGGGTCGGGGGCGGCAGAGGACGAGGGCTCGCCGCGGATCCGGCGCCTCCTCGCCTGATCGCCCCAGTATAGCCCGTCGCCACATGCCGCGGGCTCGCCGCGGGGCCGCGGCGGGGCGATGCGCCTCCCGCCCGCCGGCGGCCCACGGAAAGGCGAAGGCGGCGCCCCGATCGGGACGCCGCCTTCAAGCGCGCTCAAGGGGCGCGGTCTGCCGGCGCCGCGGGCCGAACGGAGGGGAGGGTCTCCGACCCGCGGCGCGGCGAGGAAGAAGCGGGGTTCGGCTAGGCGCCGATGCCGGCCATGAAGAACACGGCGCGCACGATGACCAGGCCGATGACGGCCAGGGCGCACACGGCCGCGGCGGCCGCCTTGGCGTCGAGCTTGCCGCCCAGATGCAGGGCCGATACCACGCCGACGGCCACGGGGCCGATCAGCGCGCCCAGGCCGAGCGCCATCGTCGCCTCCATGCCGATGGCGGCCAGGTACAGGGCGTAGGCGGCCACGGACACGGCCCACGCGATCGCGCCGGCGATGCAGGCGCGGTACACCTCACCAGCCCGATCGGCCGGGGCGAACAGGGTGGCCAGCGCAGCACCGGCGCCCAGGTCGCCCAGCACGAAGAAGGGCAGCGTGGCGGCGGTGTTCCACCCGGGCAGCCCCAGGGCGTCGAAGTAGGCGAGCGACATCGCCGTCATCAGGCCGAATGCCGTGACGGTGCCCACCCAGCGCAGCACGCGGTTGGGCTCGCCCTTCGTCTTGGTCAGCACCAGGTCGGCCACCAGCACCACGCCGAAGGCGATGGCCCAGTACGACTCCTGGGAGATCATGGACGCGGGGTTCATCATGCCGTTGATGAAGCGCAGCGGCTGGCCCAGGTGCGCCAGCGTGCCCAGCAGGCCCACGCCCAGCAGCACGAGACAGGTCAGCGGGAACAGCCACGCCCTCTTGGAGGCCGCGGGCGCGCCGTGGCCCGACACGCACAGGGTGTCCACCGCGTAGGCGCCGGCCGCGAGGCCGCCGCAGGTGGTGAACAGAAGCAGGGGAAGGATCTCCATGCTCATCGGTATCCCCTTTCTAGATGTAGTAGACGGACGGCCGGGTGCCGTGCTCGGGCTGGTAGGCGGTGGCGTGCTTGCCCTGGACGAGCTTGGCCACCTCGCTCTCCGGGTCGTTCAGGTCGCCGAAGATGCGCGCGTTGGCCGGGCAGCTGGCCACGCAGAAGGGCTCGGCGCCCCGGGCCAGGCGCGACTCGGCGCAGAACGTGCACTTGCTCATGACGTGGTTCTCGTCATCCATGGACGGAGCGCCGTAGGGGCATGTCCAGCTGCAGTAGCCGCAGCCGATGCAGCGGTCCTGGTCCACGGACACGATGCCCGTCTCCTCGTCCTTCTGCATGGCGCCGGAGGGGCAGTGCTTCACGCAGGAGGGGTCCTCGCAGTGGTTGCACAGCATGGGGCGGAAGGCCAGCTTGGGGGCGGGGAAGGTGCCGGTGGGCTGGTAGAGGACGTCGCCATCCAGGCTCTCCATGTGGTTCCAGTGGGCGGTGCCGGGCACCTCGTTCGAAATCTTGCAGCTCACGGTGCAGGTCTGGCACCCGACGCAGTGGTCGGTGTCGATGACCATGGCGTAGTGCTTGTTGTCAGCCATTGTCGGTACCTCCTCTAGGCCTTCTCAACCTCGACCAGCACGTCGTAGAAGGCGCTGTTGGTCATGCTGTAGTCTTCCTCGGCGTCGCAGATGGTCAGGTGCGTCAGGTTCTGGTAGCAGCCGTCGATGAAGTAGTCGGGCGTCCAGCCGCTCTGGGTGGCCACCGTGCCGGGGATGATGCCCTCGGTGAGGAACAGGCGGATCTTCATGTCGCCGCGGTCGTTGTACACGTGGACGACATCGTCGTGGGACAGGCCGCGCGCCTCGGCGTCGACGGGGTTCATCTGCAGCAGGGGCTCGTCCTGCACCACCTCCAGCGCGGGGTTGAGGATGTGCTGGGTGTGGACGTTGAGGCGGTCGTGGTACTGGATGAACACGAGCGGGTACTTGGCGGCCAGCTCGCCCTCGCGCGGGTCCTCGGCGGGGGGCTTCCAGGTGGGCACCTCGTCGTCGTAGGGCAGCATGGCCTCGGTGTAGAACTCGAACTTGCCGGTGTCGGTCTTGTAGCCGGTGCCGTCGGCGTAGACGATGGCGGGGTCGTACAGCGCGTCGGAGCGGCCGTAGATGCCCTGGCCCACCACGTCGCGATCCCAGTCGAGGTCGTCCCACGCCGGGTGGTCGGTGCCCACGAACTGGCGGATCCACTCCTCGTCGGTCTTGTCCCAGTACTTCTCGACGCCGGTCTTGGTGGCCAGAAGCGACATGATCTCCACGTCGGACTTGCTCTCGCCCAGAGGCTCGATGGACGGCTGGTTGAACATGGCCCAGGGGCTGCGGTCGATGAGGTCCCAGTGCTCCCAGTAGGTGGTGGCGGGCAGCACGACATCGGAGTACTTGGCCGTCCAGGTCCACCAGGGGTCAGCCGTGACGATGAAGTCGATGGCGGGGATGACCTCGTTGATGATCCGGTTGGAGTCGGGGCTCATGTTGATGAAGTTGGAGTTGGCGATCCACAGGAAGTCAATGGGCACGGGGTCGTGGTCGACGGCCGCCTGGTAGACGAGCGACGAGGGCACGAGGTTGGCCGTCTTGCCGGTGTCGGACCAGTCGGTGTAGTTGTACGTCGGGCCCGTGTAGCCGGCCACGGGCTTGTTCGTGGCCGTGCCGCCGGCGTGCGAGGCGCCGCCGCCCGGGACGCCGATGTAGCCCGCCACCATGGCCAGCGTGGCGACGGTGCGGAACGGCGAGTAGGAGTGGTACACGCGCTGCATGCCCTGGCCCATGCGGATGCCGGCCGGCTGCGCGTCGATGTACTCCTCGGCCAGGCGCTCGACCACGGCCGCGTCGATGCCGCAGATCTCGCCGGTGCGCTCGGGGGTGTAGGCGGCGCAGCTGTCGCACAGGTGGTCGAAGGCCGTGCGGCAGGCCACGCCGTCGACGGTGAACGTGCCGCTGAGCGCCGGGGTGGCGGCACCGGCCTTGATGGCGGCGGCGTCAGGGGCGGCGATGGCCGCGTTCGTGGCCTCGTCCCAGATCACGTAGGAGCCCGCGCCCGCGCCGGCGTCGCCCTCGGCGGCCGGGGCCGATCCGATGGAGCCGGCCTCGATGGCGTCGGCGCCCTTGGAGGCGACGACCACGCCGTCGGCCATGCGCAGGTAGGTGCCGTCGTCCTCGCGGATGAGGTAGGGGGCCACCGACTCCTCGACCAGCTTGTCCTTGGCGTGGCGGTCGTGGGAGATGATCCAGTTCATCATGCCCAGGGCCAGCGCCGGGTCGGTCTGCGGGTTGATGGGGATCCACTCGTCGGCCATGGCGGCGGTGGAGCACTGGCGCGGGTCGATGACGACGACCTTCGCGCCGGCCTTGCGGGCGGCCACGTAGTCGCGCAGCTCGGAGGTGTGGGTGTCGGCCACGTTGCGGCCCCACACGATGAGCAGGTTGGAGTTGAGGTAGTCGCGCGAGTCATGCGCGCCGCGGTGCGTGCCGAACACCATGGTCATGCCCATGGACGCGCCGTGGTCGCCCATGATGCCCTCGATGTCCCAGGTGGTGGCGCCCAGGCAGGCGGCGTAGCGCGTCGGCGCCTCCCAGGACAGCTTGCCCAGGTCGCCGGTGAACGAGTAGAACGACGCGGCCTTCGGGTCCTTGGCCACGACGGCGTTGAGCTTGTCGGCGATGAGGTCCATGGCCTCGTCCCAGGTGATGCGCTCGAACTCGCCGCTGCCGCGCTCGCCCGTGCGCTTCATGGGGTACATGACGCGGGCGTTCTCGTCCTGCAGGCGCTGGATGTAGCTCATGGACCGCAGGCACGCGTTGGCGTAGCCGGGACGCCCGGGCATGTTGCCTGGCTCGACGCGGATGAGCTTGCCGTCGCGCACGGTGCCGTGCAGGTGGCAGCGCGACGTGCAGTTGACGGTGCACACGGCGTGGACTGACTTCTCACCCGATGCGGCCGGCGCCTCATCGGCCTGGGCCTTCTCGCCGGTGGCGGTGACGCCGGCGAACCCGAACGCCGATGCCACGGTGATGGCGCCGACGCCCTGGATGAACGTGCGGCGGGTGAGCTTGCCGTCCCTCATGAAGTACTCGGGCTCTGCGTGGCCCCTCTTCTCCTCCATCTTGTCCTCCTCCTTCGTTCTCGTCTTGCTCGGATCGGTCAAGATACGATCAGGTTACGTTTGGCGAGCGGCCCCGTCCTCCCAAGCGTGTAGGGGGCGGCCAACATTGGGGGTGCCCGAGAAAAATGTGCGGGCCTCACAATCTTGTGGTGAATCCGCTTGTGGTCTGGCGCATCATCGGGCGCGAGGGAGGCGGCCCGCGGGTCGCACGGGCGGCCCGCGGGCCGCCGAGAGAGGGAGGCCGAGCGGCTGGGGAGGCCGTTCGGCATGAGGGCGGGGCGGCATGCCGCCCGTTTGGAGGGGTTCGCGTGACGAGGAGGGAAGGCGGCGCGGTCGTCCTGGCGATGGCGGCGGCGTTTTTGCTGTTCGGTCTCAACACCACCGAGACGGCGGCCATGCCCGCCTATATACGCGCATCGGGTGGAGGCGTGTTCCTCGCCGGCGCGCAGAACAGCGCCTTCGTCCTGCTGGCCGTGGTGCTGCGGCTGTATCTGGGACCTCTGGCCGACCGGCGGGGGCCGCGCCTGGCGATGGCGGTGGGCGCGTTGGGCTTCTGCATCCCGGCGCTCGCGCTGCCCCTGTGCGATGACCCGTATGCGGTGGTGTGCCTGCACCTGACCCAGGCCGTCGGGCTGGCGGCCTTCCATCCCAGCGCCTCGGCCTATCTCACCGCCGTGTCCGACCCCGCCGTGCTGGGCCGGCGACTGGGCACCCTGCGCTTCGTGACCACGGCGGCGGCCATGGTGGGGCCGGCTGCGCTGTTCCCGCTCATCGCGTCGGCGGGCTACCCGGTGTTCTTCGGCGCCTTGGCGCTGGCGGGCCTGGCGGGCCTGGCGCTGACGCTGCTGCTGCCGACCGCGCCCCTCCCCGGATCGGCCGCCGCCTCGGGGCGGGGCGGCGCGGAGGCCGAGCCGCCCGCGGCGACCGGGGGACGACGGCGCGAGGCGCAGGGGCGCCCCGTGCGGCGCCTGGGGGCCGCGGTGCGCGACCTCAGACGTGACCAGGTGCTGCTCCTGGCGCTGCCCTTCGTGCTGGGCCTGGGCTACAGCGTGGTGCTCAACTACGGCCAGGCCCTGTCCCGCGAGGCGTTCGCCGGCATCAACGAGGGGCTCGTCTTCACGTTCTTCAGCGCCGGCGGCCTGGCGGGCAGCCTGGGCGCCGGGCGCGCCTTCGACCGCCTGGGCGCGCGTCGCTCCGTGGCGGGGCTGCTCGTTCTCATGGCCGGCGGCATGGCGGCCATGACCCAGGGCGCGTGGGGACCGACGGCCCTGGGCGTGGGCGCGGCGGTGGCGGGCGCGGGGTACTTCGGCGCCTGCGCCGCGTTCTCGGCCACGGCCGGGCGCCTGGTCGGCGAGCGCCGGCGCGCGTCGTTCTTCTCGACGCAGCAGTCGGCCCTCGACCTGGGCATCGTGTTCGGCGGCCTCGGGACGGCGGCGGCGCTGTCGGCGGGGCTCTCGGTGGGCGCGGCCTACCTGGCGCTTGCGGCTACGGTGGCCGTCTGCGTGCCGGCATGGGGTATTCTGTTCGAGTGGGATTCAAGAGGGGAGGATGCAGATGGAGGCCATTAGCCTTTTCGTCCAGCCGCATCCGGTGCTGCGAGACGCCGTGGAGGAGCTTATCCGCACCGACGCCATCGCCAATGAGCCGATCAAGCTCGCGCCCGGCCAGTTCCTGTTCCGGGAGGGGGAGGAGAGCCGGCGCACGTTTTTCATCGCAAAGGGCCTCGTGCGGCTGTACAGCGACAGCGCCGACGGCTACTCGAAGACGGTGTTCTTCCACAAGGCGGGCTCGCTCATCGGGTTCCAGAAGTTCCAGCGGCTGCAGGAGCACTGGCCGTCCATTCTGAACGCGCGCGCCACCACGGCCTGCGACGTGTTCGCGCTGGACGCCGCGGAGTTCGCCTCCTACCTGCAGGCGCACGGCGAGGTGTGCTACGCCATGGCCGAGTACCTGTTCGAGCAGCTGGCGCTGGAGGTGCGCGAGTCCGTGAACACGGCCATCTACCCCGTGCTGCAGCGGTTCTCCGCGCTGCTGCTGCGCCTGGCCCAGGAGTTCAACTCCGTGCAGGCGCCGGCCATCATCCCGTTCACGAACGGCGAGCTGGCCGAGATGCTGGGCGTGCACCCCAACTCGGTGACGAACTCGGTGGTGGCCCTGCGCAACGCCGGCTGCGTCGACCGCCAGCGCAACTGCCTGGTCATCGTCGACTTCGACAAGCTGCGCTCGCTGGCCGAGAACCTGGTGCCCGAGAACGGCTAGGGCCGCGGCGCGCCCGGGCGCAGGCCGCGGGGCACAGGGCGCGATCGGCGGGCGCCGGGGCCGCTGCGGAGCGCTACGCCTCGGGCTCGATCAGGGCGTTGTAGCGCTCGTAGAGGTCGGGCAGCTCGCGCTTGATGCTGACGGGCTTGAACGTGTCGCGGTTGACGGCGCAGGCCGTGACGCGGCCCTCGGCCACCGGCTTGTCGACGGCCGGGTCGTCGCCGGCGCGGAACACGCGCTGCTGGTAGGTGGTCTTGGTGCCGCCGTTGGCGATGACGCGCGTCTCCACCACGGCGTCGTCCCCGTAGCGCAGGGGCGCGCGCCAGCTCAGCTCGGCCGAGTACGCCGGGCACAGGTAGCCGCGCTCCTCGATGGAGGCATAGGGGAACCCGGCCTGCTCGAGGAAGTCGGTGCGCCCGTCCTCGAGGTACAGCAGGTAGTTGGCGTGGTAGACGATGCCCATCTTGTCCGTCTCGCCGTAGCGGACCTTCACGGGGGTATAGGTGATCATGCGTCCTTCTCCTCCTTCGGCGGCACCAGCTCGATGGCGCGCTTGCCGCTCAGGTGCTCGATCTCTATCACGACGATGGCCGTGCGCCCGATGAGCTTGTCGACCTCCTCGTCGACGCCCGCCTCGAGGCCCTCGCAGTAGCGCAGGGCGAAGTCGCGGCACAGCCGGCGCTTCTCGGCGTCGTCCTCCACGATGCGCGCCGTGCCGAAGGCGATGACCGACACGTAGTAGTTGGTGTACTCGTGGGGCACCACCTCGTTGTGGCTGACGGCCGTGAACGATACACGCGGGTTGGCGCGCAGGGCGTCGAGCTTGTGGCCGGTGGGCGCGCAGTGGAACACGATGCGCCCGTCCAGGTAGGCGAAGCTGAGTGGCACGGCGTAGGGGTAGCCGTCGGTGCCCAGGGTGGCGAGCACGCCGTAGGGCGCCTCCTCCAGGACGCGGGCGGCCTCCTCGGGCGAGAGCTCCTGCTTGCGACGGCGCAGTGGCGGGAATGCGGGCGTTGGCATGGGTGTCCTTTCTGCGCGGGGCGCGGCGGGCGGTCGCGGGACTTTGGGCCGCGGGTCAGGCTGCCGGGCGGGGCGGGGGCCGACCCGCGTTCCCGCGTGTCACCCGGCAGGGCGGGCGCGGGGCGTGTGTCTGGAGGACATTGTAGGACTTTCGCCGGACGAGGGCCGCCCGGCGTTCGGGTAACGCGCGGTGGGGAGGCGCGGGACGGCCCCGAAGGCGTGGCGCTGGGGCGGCCCGGAGCGAGGGCGCGAGGGTGCCGGACGGGATACGCGGCACACGCAGGGGCGGGTGCGGGCGAGGAGGCCCCGAGCGGGTTCCGGGCCAACCGCGATGCGCGGACGGAGGGCTTCGCGCGCGGGCGTGCCGCGCGGGACAGCGAGCTCCCTGCAGATGCGCCTTTTTTCGAGTTTGGTACACGATTTCCCTCGCCCAGCGCCGCGAGTCGGCCTCGGGGGCTGTCTCCTGCGGCAAAACTCCAGGAAAATCGCGCCCTGTCAGGGGGAAGGAGCGTCGGGCGCGGGATCGGGGTGTACCAAACTCGAAAAAAGGCGCATCTGAGGCGGAGGCGCGTCCTCGGGGCGTGGGCCGTGGTGGGGACGACTTCGGGTGCGCGACCGGTGCGGCAGGCGCGCGTGCCTTTCCGGCGCGTGCGGGGCAGTGGGTGCAGTAGGTGGGCAGGTGGCGGGCTTGGGAGGCGACAGGGGTGCGTCTCCGGGGTGCGACGGCTCCGGACACTTTTCGCGACGTGGTTGGCAGCGCAGCGAGGCTTGCTACGCTCTTGCGAGCTGCCGAGGGGACGCGCGCATGGAGAAGCGAAAGTGCATTCCTCGCATGCCTGGTGGGAATGATTCTCGATTGAGTATTGTCTGGGCGAAGACGGGGCGGGCGGCTTTCTTGGCTCAGATGCGAACAAAATTGTGTATCAAACCTCGCTGCGCTGCCAGCGGAGCGCCGAAAAGTGTCCGTGCCCGCTCGCGGGGGGCGTCAGCGGGCGAGGAGACGCTTGGACGTGGCGGCGAGGGCGGGGGCGAGGGCGGCGGGCTCCGTGCCGCGGGCCGCGGCCAGGGCCGTCAGCGCCTCCGTCAGCTGGGCGAGCCAGCCGGCGGCCGAGAGCAGCTCGCCCGGGCGGGAGGGCGCGTCCGTCTCGAGGACGAGGCGGTCGAGTGGCAGGTCGTGGGCGTAGGCGCGCCCGCGGCGCGTGGCGAGCATGCGGGGGCCCACCGAGAAGAAGCAGCCCAGGTCGCGGGCGCGGGCGAGCTCCTGTGACGTACCCGAGAACCAGTGGAAGATGACGGCGTGGCCTGCAGGGCTCGTCCCGCGTGACGGGGACGCGGGCTCGCCCGGGGCGTGGGGCGTGGGGGAGCTCGTCCCGCGTGATGCCGACGCGGGCTCGTCGGGGGTGCGACCCGCGTGGCCCGCGCCCGGGGCGGGCAGAACGCCGGCCTCCTCGAGCAGGTCGAGCAGCACGTCGGCGGATCGGACGGCGTGGAGCGAGTAGAGCCGACCCGAGCGCGGGGGCGCGGCGGCCAGGATGCGGCGCAGGGCGGCCACCTGCGCCTCGCGGGCGTCGGCGCGGGGGCCCGCGAAGTCGAGGCCGACCTCGCCGATGAGGAGCGCATCGGGCGCGAGCGCCTCGAACAGCTCGAGTTGGCGCTCGAGGTCGGTGGGGAGGGTGTCGTGCGGCGTGCTCGGGATGGCGATGTGCCCCGGGTGCGCGGAAGGGGCGCCCGGCGACATGGTGCCGAGTCCGTCCGGCGAGGCCGACGCGGTGCGGTCGGCGGGGGCCGCGACGCTTGGGGCGGCGGGGAGAGCGTCGCGCGGAGCGCCCGAGGCGGTGGCTATGGCGGCCGCGTCGGGGGCCGTTCCCGCGGCCAGCGCCGCGTCGGCCACCTGCCAGGGGTGCAGCCCCAGGGCGGGGCGCAGGTCGGGTGTGGGCTCAAGCAGCCGGCGGAGCGGCTCGTAGTCGTTGGGCTCGACGGTGCAGCACAGCGCGGACAGCCCGAGGCGCTGCGCCTCGAGGGCCGTGGCGGCCGCGTCGGGGGCGAACCCCAGGTGGCAGTGCAGGTCATACAGCTGGGCCATGGCCCCTCCCTCCGTCAGTCCCGCGGCGCGCCCGGCTGCCGCGGTGGCGTGTCCCGCGCGTCGGGCGGCTGCCGCGTGGCGCCCCCCGGCCCCGCGGTGCCGGCCCCGATACCCAACGCGGCTCGGTCCCGCGGCGCGCCCGGCTGCCGCGGCGCTGGCCCCGCATCCGGGCCGGCGTCGGATCCCAGTGGCGCGGCGATCGCGCCGGATCCCGCGGCGCGCCGGCTGCCGCGCCCCGTGCCGGACGGCCGCCCGCGCGGGGCGCGCCTTTCCAAACGTGTCATCTTTCTGGAAGTATAGGGGATGCCGCGCGCGGCGTGATACGATGCGGCGGATGTTGACGCGGCGTGAGGCCGCGTTCGTGCGTCTGGGCCCGCGCGCCCGGCTGGCGAGGAGGCGAGGAACCCCCGTGGATATGCTCATCGAGATTCTGAAGGCCCTGCTCATCGGCGTGGTGGAGGGCATCACCGAGTGGCTGCCCATCTCGTCGACGGGACACATGATCCTGGTGGACGAGTTCGTCAAGCTGGCCGTGAGCCCCGAGTTCCTCGAGCTGTTCCTGGTGGTCATCCAGATCGGCGCCATCTGCGCGGTGCTCGTGCTGTACTTCCACAAGCTCAACCCGTTCTCGCCGCGCAAGACGCCGGCCGAGCGCCGCGGGACGTGGCGGCTGTGGGGCATGGTGGTCATCGGGTGCATCCCGGCGGCGGCCATCGGCCTGACGCTGGACGACTTCTTCAGCGAGCACTTCTACAACGCGTGGACGGTGGCCGTGGCGCTCATCGTGTACGGCGTCGTGTTCATCGTGATCGAGCGCTACAACCGCCGTCGCGAGGCCGCGTACCTGGCCGCCGCCGGCGCGCGCGGGGCGGCTGAACGGCCGCGGGGCAAGCACGCGCGGGTGCCCGGCGCGCCGGCCGGGTCGCTGCCCGACGCGGCGCGTCCCGTGAGCGCGCTCGACGCGCGCGGCGTGGGCGGCCAGGTGGAGCGCGTGTACGTCGGGCCGGGCGACGACGGCGACGACGCCGAGGCGGCGCTGTTCAAGGTGCGCACCGTCGACGAGATCGACTGGAAGACGGCGCTCAAG
>JAAWAY010000031.1 GCA_022792415.1 Eggerthellaceae bacterium
ATCGCCACGGGCTTCAAGATGAACGCGTCCCAGTCCACCATGGACTTCACGCCCATCAAGAAGGACCTGTTCGCGTCCACCGAGGCGGCCCCGGCCCCCTCGCAGCCCGCGCCGGTGACGTTCTCCACGTCGTCGAGCAACGGCCGCTTCGCCGATGAGGACTACATCCCCGACTTCCTGAAGCGCCAGCGCTAGGAGCCTCGCCCGTGACGGCGATCGAGCTCCCCCTGCCGCGCCTCTCGCTCGAGGCGCGCGGCGCGCTGCCCATAGTCACCGATGACGCGCTCGCCCGGCACACGGGCGTGCGCGTTGCGTTTACGGGCCGTCCCGGCGGCGTGAGCGAGGGGGCCTACGCCTCGCTCAACCTGGGCTCCCACGTCGACGACGACCCAGCAGCCGTCGCCGAGAACCGCCGGCTGCTCATGGCGGCGCTCGGCGCGCCCGGCATGCCCCTCGTCGTCCCCAACCAGGTGCACGGAACGCGCCTGGTGGACGTGGAGTCCGCGGACGCGGCCGCGCTGGCCGAGGCGCGCGCCCTGGCGGCCGAGGGGGCCGACGGGCTGGTCGTGTCGGCGCCGGGCGTGGCGGCGCTGCTGTGCTTCGCCGACTGCGTGCCCGTCATCATCGTGTCGCCCACGGGGCGGTTCGCCGTCGTGCACGCCGGCTGGCGCGGGGTCGAGGCGTCCATCGCGCCCAAGGCGCTCGCCGCCCTGGCGCGGCTGGACCGCCGCGAGGGGGGTCCGGCGGCCCCCGGCCCGGGGGCGTGCAACGTCTACCTGGGGCCCCACATCCGCCGCGAGTGCTTCGAGTGCGGCGATGACGTGGTCGCGCTGTTCGCCGGTCGCTTCGGCAAGGGTGTCGCCCAGGGCCGCTGCGTCGACCTCGCGGCAGCGCTGCGGGCCGACCTCGAGGCCGCGGGGGCGTCCCCCGAGCGCATCGCCGACGCGGGCGTGTGCACCCGGTGCCATCCGGACGAGTACTTCTCCTACCGCGCCTCGGGCGGCGTCTGCGGGCGCCACGGCGCGGTGGCGTTTCGAGAGGAAGGGTAGGTGCCCATGGGCATCCCAGAGCGATACCGCGCCGTGGCCGCCGAGGTGGCCGCCGCCTGCGCGGACGCCGGGCGCGACCCCGGCGAGGTGCGGCTGGTGGCCGTGTCCAAGACGGTCGGGGCCGAGGGCGTGGGCGAGGCGCTGTCCGCCGGCGCCCGCGACTTCGGCGAGAACCGGCCCGACCAGATCGTGCCCAAGGCGGCGGCGTACCCGCAGGCCACCTGGCACTTCATCGGCAACATCCAGTCGCGGCGCATCCCCGACATCGTGGCGTCGTCGGCCCTCATCCACTCGCTGTGCGACCTGCGCCACGGCGAGCGCATCAGCGACGCGGCCGCGCGCCTGGGCAAGGTGCAGGACGTGCTCGTGGAGGTCAACGTGTCCGGCGAGCCGTCCAAGTCGGGCGTCGCGCCGACTGACGCCCCCGCGCTGGTGCGCGCCCTGTGCGCGCTGCCCCACGTGCGGGTGCGCGGGCTCATGACCATGGCCCCGCGCGGCGACGCGGGCGCCGACCGGGCCAGCTTCGAGGGCCTGGCGCGCCTGGCCGACGAGATCCGCCCCACGCTGGATCCCCGAGACGCTGAGGCGTTCGATGAACTTTCTATGGGCATGAGCGAGGACTGGCGGGAGGCGGTTTCGGCGGGGGCTACCATAGTGCGCATCGGCCGCGCCATATTCAGCGACGAATTCGAGGAAACTCCCGCCTGACGAGGGCTGGGATGAGGCGCACGGGCGCCAGAGTAAGGGACCTTAGGCCGCCCCGCGGGGCAGGCCGAACACCAGGAGGCCACCATGGACCTATCAGACGGCAAGCGCATGTTCGGCGACATCAAGTCGAAGCTGGGCTTCAAGGGCAAGGCCGACACCGGCGCCTACGACGAGTACTACGATGACGGGTACGACGACTACGGCGACGGCGGCTACGACGACTACGGCGACGACGGCTACGATCCGTCCTACGCGGACGGCGGCTCCTCGTCGCGCTATGACTCCTACGGGTCGGTGACCACGCGCCGCTCCGGCACGCGCTCCACCTCGTCGAGCCTGCCGCGCCTCGTGTCCATCGACGACGTGCGCGCCAACACGCAGGTGCCCTCCAGCCTCAGCCGCGACCCTCTGCCGCCGCGCCACGTGACGCGCGCGACCAGCGCCTCCACGGGGTCGTCCTACCGCTCCACCCGCACCATGGTGGACTCCTCGCTGCCGCCCGAGATGACGCCCGAGGGCACCGCGGCCACGGCCGCCGCCGCGTCGCGCCGCCACTCCGACGGCCTCGACTCGCTGTTCAGCCCCACCACCGACGAGCCCGCCCGCCTGTCCGTCGACAGCGGGCTGCACGCCCGCACGTCGTCCTCGCGCGGCTCCTACGACCCCTCCGACGCCCTGTCGGGGTCGGCCGGCTCGAGCTACAGCGCCAAGCGCTCCGTCGTCGTGGTGCGTCCCACCGACTACGGCGATGCCGAGGCGGTGGCCAAGGCCCTGCGCGCCGGCGACGTGGCGGTGCTGTGCCTGGGCGCCACGCCCGAGGCCCTGGCCAAGCGCATCCTCGACTTCTCGTTCGGCGTGGCCGCGGCGCTCGACGCCAACGTGGAGTGCGTGGCCGACCGCACGTTCGCCGTCACGCGCTTCAAGGAGCTCTCCGATTCCGAGCGCGTGGGGCTCCACGCGCAGGGGGTGCTCTAGCATGACCCGGTCCACCCGCCTCCGAACTGAGGGGAGATACCCGTGCTGACCCGTCTCATCGTCAGCCTGGCGGACGTCTACTCGATGCTCATCTTCGTGTACGTCATGATGTCATGGCTGCCCACCACGCGCGGCGTCCTGGCCGACATCTACCAGGTGCTTGGCAAGCTGTGCGACCCCTACCTCAACCTGTTCCGCAAGCTCATTCCCCCTATTGGAGGAATGGTGGACGTGACCCCCATCGTCGCGCTGCTTGTATTACAATTCGGAGTACGTTTGCTGTTGATACTCATCTAGTGTGAAACAATGACGGGAACAGGCGTTTTTTCCGGCGGAGGGCCGGCGAGCCGCCGCAGGCAAGGAAGTGCGAAGGGAACGACCATGGCAATCACCGCTGCTGACATCCACAACCAGAGCTTCTCCATCGACCGGAAGGGCTACGATGTCGACGAGGTCGACGTCTTCCTGGAGCACGTGGCCGATGAGATCGACGACCTGAACGACCAGGTCGAGCGCCTGGAGCGCCAGCTGAGCGACGCCAAGTTCGAGGGCTTCGACGCGCCGGCCGCCACGGCGGTCATCGCCGCCGAGGAGGTGGCCCCCTCGCCGCAGATCGCCGAGCTCGAGGCCGCCGTCATCACCAAGGACGCCCGCATCGCCGAGCTGGAGCGCCAGCTCGAGGACAAGCGCGCCGACGACAACGCCATCGCCCAGGCCCTCATCATCGCCCAGCGCTCGGCCGACGAGATCCTCGTCAAGGCCAACGCGCAGGCCACCGAGACCATCCAGGACGCCCGCGAGGAGGCCCAGCGCATCCTCGACCGCGCCAACGACGACCGCCAGGACGTGGTCGACTCCATCCGCAAGCTCCAGGACGACCGCGAGGACGCCCGCGAGGAGTACTCCGACCTGCTGCGCGACATCATCGCCGACGCCTCCCGCAAGCTGGCGAGCATCGGCGGCGACCTGGCCGCCACCCCCGGCGCCGTGCCCGTGGCCGCCACCGCCTCGCCCGTGGTGCAGCCCGAGGTCATCTCGGCCGACGTCACGTCCGAGTTCGAGATCGACGAGTTCGTGGCCTCGCCCATGGACTACACCACGCCGCAGGCCACCGAGACCGTCGTGGCCGCCGCCACGCCCGTGGCCTCGGCCTACGAGAAGGACCTGTCGGGCTTCGGCGACGCCGATGACTCCTTCGAGTTCGAGGAGATCGACTAACCCCAGGCCTCGACCTGAGAGCGCGAGCGGCCCGGCGTCAGCCGGGCCGCTCTTCGTTTGGGGAAGTGGGCGAGCGGGTCGATAAGCCGGGTTCTGTCGTTGGACGGCCATTTATCTCGAGCGCCTGTCACCAGGCGCCTCTAGCACGCAACCCGGGCGCACGGCGGGCCACCGTGTCGCGCCCCTATTTGCGCTTGCTCCGGATGGGGTTTGCCAAGCCGCGCCGTTGCCGACGCGCTGGTGCGCTCTTACCGCACCGTTTCAGCTTTTCTCCCGTTCGGGCGCCCCTGCGGAGCAGAGGCGTTCCTGGCGGGGGAGTCTTCTTTTCTGTGGCACTTTCCGTCGGGTCGCCCCGCCCAGCCGTTAGCTGGCATCCTGCCCTGCGGAGCCCGGACTTTCCTCGCGCTCTCGCACGCGGCCGCCTGGCCCGCTCGCCTGTGGTATTCTAGCAAATCGGCCGGCCGGACAGACGAGAAAGGGACGACGCCATGACAACCTGCGCTCTGGTGGGTGCCTCGGACTTCAACGAGGCGCGCTTCCTGGAGATGCGCGACGAGGGCGCGTTCGACTACGTCATCGCCGTGGACGGTGGCCTGGCCTCGCTCGAGGCCGCGGGCGTGAGGCCCGACCTGGCCCTGGGCGACTTCGACTCGCTCGGCTACATCCCCAAGGGCCTGCGCGTGGCCCGCTTCTCGCCCGTCAAGGACAAGAGCGACATGGAGCTGGCCCTGGATCGCGCGCGCTCCCAGCACTACGACGAGGTGTTCGTGTTCGGTGCCCTGGGGCGGCGCCTCGACCACACGCTGGCCAACCTGCAGCTGTTCGCGCTGTTCTCGGAGCGCGGCCTGTACGTCACCGCCGTGGGCGTGGACCAGGCCGTCGCGTTCATCACCGGCCCGGACGTCTACGAGATGCCCGCCGCCGAGGAGGGCACCGTGTCGGTGTTCTCCATGAGCGACGCCTGCGAGGGCGTGTTCGAGCGCGGCATGGCCTACGGCCTGGACGACGCGCTGCTCACCAACCGCACCTCCCTCGGCCTGTCCAACGAGCTCACCGGAGAGCCCGTGATGATCGGGGTCGAGAAGGGGACGCTCGCCATCTTCATGCCGGCGTAGGAGGGGTTCCGGCGGGCGCGGGCGCGCGGGCGGGGCGGGGCACGGTCCCGGCTTCGGTCGCCTCCTCGCTGCGAATTCATGTGGTGAGGTATACCACATGAATTCTTGCTGCGGGGGTGCTCCCTTCACCCTCCCGCCCCGCCGCTGGGCCACCCGCTCGGCCCGGGCCTCCGTAAGGTGAGCGTAAGCCTGATGCCGTGCCGGCTGTGCTAACATGGTGGGCTGTGCTGCGGGGGCGTGGCGGAACTGGCATACGCAGCGGACTTAAAATCCGCCGCCGCAAGGCTTAAGGGTTCGAACCCCTTCGCCCCTACCAATATCTTCCGCCGCACG
>JAAWAY010000216.1 GCA_022792415.1 Eggerthellaceae bacterium
ACTACAACCACCGTATCCCTCCCACCCACAACACAACGTTGTAGTACCCCACGCCGGTGATGAAATCGGTGGCGGCCAGCCACTCGGCGATGGTGCCCGCGAAGCCGCGCTTGTACAGCACCATCTGGTGCGTGTCGGCGGTGACCTGGCCGATCTTCTTCAGCAGGCTGAAGTTCTGGAAGTTGCGCGCGCCCACCTGCAGGCCGTCCACGTAGTCGGACACCAGCTGGCAGTGCGCCGAGTCCATCACCTCGGTGAGCGTCTTGAGGCCGTACTTGTCACCGGCGTCCTTCATGATGCGCAGGGCCTCCTCGCCCAGGCCCTGGAAGGAGTGCGGGTTGGTGCGCGGCTTGAACGCGCCGCCGCGGATCCAGTGCAGGCCGAGGTCCTTGACGCAGGCGGCCACCTCGTCGAACTGCTCCACCGACTCGACGGAGCACGGGCCGGCGTAGATGGTGATCTCGTCCGTGCGGGAGCCGAGATCGGGGATGGGGGGAATGTTCACTTCGCTCATACGGACGGCGTCTCCTTGCTCACCTTGAGGATGGTCGAGTAGATCTCGCGGAGGTACTCGTTGTAGAGCGGGCCCTCGTTGAGCGCCTCGATCTTCTCGAAGATCTCCTCCTCGCGGCGGGCGTCGTAGAGGCCCATGTTGGCGCCGGGCTTGAGGCCGCGGATGACCAGCGAGTGCCCCGCGCGCTTGTTGAGCAGCGCGACGAGCTCGCGGTCGATGGCATCGATCTGATCACGATGCTTCTGGATCTCGGCAAGATTGCTGTTCTCTTCAGCCATCGCCTTTCCTTCCTGCCTTGAAGCGGTAACGAGAGACGGCCTGGGACGGGCGGGCGCCGGGCTTGCTGCGGCAGCCGCGCCAGGGCGGTGCAGTGCCGGCGGTGCGACGCCGGGGCCGGGAAGGGCCGGGGCTCGCCGCCCGGTCCGCGCAGGCCACTCGTGTGGCTGACATGATAGCAAAGGAGCCCGCGCACACGGGCTCCTTTTGCGGATGGCGGGATTATTTAGCCTGGTGGAAACATACGGACGGACACGCTCCAGGCGCGGAGGGCGGCTACGCGTGGGCGTGCTTGAGCTCCTCGCGGCTGCGCCACTCGATGAGCAGGTCGGCCGCGCCGTTGACCGCCAGCAGCACGCCCAGCACCATGATGAACGTCACGGTGCTCTCGAAGGGGTTCCAGATGATGACCACGCCGCCGATGGCGATGAGCACGCTGATGACGAGCGCCACGATCCACGAGTAGCTGTCCAGCCCGCGCAGCTCGACGGCGCGCACGGCGTTGACCACGCCGCACAGCACGAGCACGATGCCGAGCGCCACCGAGAAGAAGCTGGCGATCACCTGCGGGAACAAGAACACGATGAGCGCGCACACCAGCAGGAACACGCCGGTCATGAGCACGCCGGGCTCGCGGGTGTGCGGGCCGTTGGGGCGGAAGTACGACACGAGGGACGCGACGCCGGACAAGCCAAGCAGCGCGCCCATGAGGTAGATGACGGTGGTCACCGTCACGCCGGGCATGAAGATGAGGAACAGGCCCAATGCGAGGAACAGCACCGCCTGCACGACGATGTTCGACCGGACCATCTTGACGAAGGACTCCATGACGCCTCCCCTTCTTTCGATAGCGCCCGGAGCGTGCGGCAGGCCTCCCCCGGGCGGTGGCACGACCTGCTGACGGGCCTGCTCAAGGTAAGCATACGGGCGCCGGCAGGCGTGCGATGGCGCGGACGGGGGATGAAACGCGCCCGTAAGGCGACGGAAACCGCGGCGTTCACGGGGGGCGGACGGATGCGGAGGGGCGCCGTGCGTCGTCCGAGCACGCCAGCTGAGCACGCCCGGTGCCGGCTAGACCCGCCGGGCGCTTTCCAAGCACGCCAGATTTCTCGAGATGCCAGTTTCGAGGGGTTTGACGACGCAGAAGAGCCCGCATGACCCCATAGAAGTAAGCCGTAAGCAACCGCGACCAGGGAAAACTCAAGCAAAGCGCGCGAAACGCTTCCTCGAAGCGACTCCCACAAGCCGAAATCCGTCGTCAAACCCCTCGAAACCGGCATCTCGAGCAGCGCAGCTTGCTCGATGAGCGGAGCCGACGTAGAAAATCGGGGAGGCAAGGGGGGGGGGCCAGCGCGCCACGACTGTGGAGTGAGCCGCTCCCA
Source organism: Eggerthellaceae bacterium (assembly GCA_022792415.1). Taxonomy (GTDB): domain Bacteria; phylum Actinomycetota; class Coriobacteriia; order Coriobacteriales; family Eggerthellaceae; genus Enterorhabdus. The sequence continues at coordinate 2,173 of JAAWAY010000216.1, forward strand.
GCACGACCCACCCATCCGAACGTCGTGCGGGCCGCCACCCAAGGGGGTCAGCGGCCCGCCAGATCGTATCGGGCGGAGGGAGAGCCCGATACCAAGGGGAGAGGATGCTACTTCTCGTCAGAGGGGCGCAGGGGCAGGAACTTGACGCCCAGCAGGAAGCTCAGCACGGCGAGCGCCACGACGCCCAGGCACACGCCCCACTCGATGGGGGTCGGCCAGTAGACCATGCCGGAGTAGGCGCCCTGCAGGCCCGACTCCCAGCCGGTGACGGTCATGGGGGTGACGGGGCCGGC
>JAAWAY010000032.1 GCA_022792415.1 Eggerthellaceae bacterium
TACTACCAGTACGAGAAGGGCCTGCTGCGCATGGACGGCAAGCCGGGCTTCAAGTCGCCCACCGGCCGCGTCGAACTGTGGTCGACGGTGAAGAACCACCTGGGCGAGGATCCGCTGCCCTACTACGAGGAGCCCCGCTTCTCCAAGCGCTCCCGTCCCGAGTGGGCCGAGGAGTTCCCGCTGGACTTCGTCACCGGCGCCCGCCGTCCCACCTCGTTCCACACCGAGCATCGTCAGATCGCCCGCCTGCGCGAGATCCGCACGGACGCCACGGTGGAGATCAATCCCGTGACCGCCGAGAAGTACGGCATCCACACCGGCGACTGGGTGAAGATCGAGAACCCGTGGGGTACCTGCAAGATGCGCGCCGACGTGACCCCCATCGTCAAGGAGGGCGTCATCGGCTGCGACCACGGCTGGTGGTACCCCGAGGACAAGACGAAGGACCTGTTCAGCGTCTGGAAGTCCAACATCAACGAGCTCATGCCCTGGAAGGAGATCGGCAAGCTGGGCCTCGGGTCCCACTATGGCGCCCTTCCCTGCAAGATCTCTCGCGCTGACGACTAACGATACAGAGGAAGGGGGGTTCGATTATGGCCACCTATGGACTGATGTTTGACAACGAGTACTGCACCGGCTGCCATAGCTGCGAGGTTGCGTGCCGCAACCACCTGCAGCTGCCGATGGGCCAGTGGGGCATCAAGCTGCTCGAGCTTGGCCCGTGGCGCAAGCTGGACAACAGCTGGGAGGGCAAGTACGTTCCGGTGCCGACCACCAGCTGCGACCTGTGCGCTGACCGTGTGGAGGCCGGCGAGAAGCCTGCCTGCGTGCTGCACTGCCTGGCCGAGGCCATTGAGTTCGGCACGCTCGAGGAGCTGGCCGCCAAGATGGCCGAGCGCGGCGCCCAGTGCTCCGTGTTCCTGCCGTAAGGAGCAGGTGACCTGCTGCTCTGAGTGAGGGCACGCACCGCATCGGGGAACCCGGCTTCTGCGTGAGGCCGGGTTCCCTTCGCATTGGGCGCCGCTTCGGCGTCGTGTCGCCGGGCCGTCGCGAGGGCGGCCGCCTGAGGGGGCAGGCGCCCCCATTCGAGAAAGGGGAGGGTAGTGGAGCCGACCAGGTTGTGGAACCGCCGCTTCGTGCAGCTGCTCTCCATCGAGGCGCTGCTGCAGATGGGCGGCTTCCTGACGCGTCCCATCATCGCCAACTACGCCGTGGACCTGGGGGCGTCGGCGCCCATCGCCGGGCTTCTTGCGGGCATGCTCGCCACGGCGGCGCTGGCCATGCGCCCGGTCAGCGGCGCGGTGTCCGACCGCCTGAGCAAGAAGACGCTGCTCGTCATCGCGAGCGCGCTGTTCGCGCTGGGCGCCTTCGGCTGCGCGCTCGTCCACTCCGTGTTCCTGATGGGCGTGTTCCTGGCGCTGCAGGGCTTCGCATTCGCGTTCAAGTCGGCCATCGTCATATCACTCGTGCCGCTGGTGGTGCCCACGCGCAACACCGGCAGCGGCGTGGGTTGGATGGGCCTGGCCTACACCCTGGCCGTCGCGCTCGGGCCCGCCGTCGGGTCGAGCGTGGGCCTGGCGCTGGGGTATCCCATGACGTTCATGTTGTCGGGCGTCGTGCTGGCCGGGGCGCTCGTGCTGGCGGCCCTGTTCAAGGCGCCGGCCGAGGCCGCGGGGCACGCGCTGTCCGGCGAGGGGGCGGCCGCCGGGGATGCCTCGGGAGCGGGTGACGATGCGGGCGACGCGCTGCTCGCGGCCGCGGCCCAGGAGGCTGAGGAACAGGCCCTCGAGGGCGCCCCGGCGCCGGACGAGGCGACGGCCGGCGGCGTGCCTGCCGGACGGCCTGCGCGCCGGTTCTCGCCGTCGACGCTGTTCTACCTGCCCATCATCCCCTTGGCGGTCGTGGGCGGCATGCTCATGGTGGCCCAGGGCATCACCTCGTCGTTCGTCCTGATGGCAGGCGAGATGCAGGGCATCGAGGGCGTGTCGCTCTACTTCGTGTTCTACTCCATCGCCAACCTGGGGGCGCGGCCCCTGGCCGGCCGCGCGAGCGACGCCTGGGGCGTGCGCCGCGTGGCGGCCCCCATGATGCTGGTGGCCATCGCGGGCATGGTGGCGCTGGCCTTCGCCGACTCGCTGGTGGGCGTGGCCGTGGGCGGCCTGTGCATGGGGCTCGGCCAGGGATCGGCCTACGCGGCCATCCAGGCCGAGTCGGTGCGCGGCGTGCCCCCCGATCAGCTGGGAAGGTCGGCCAACACCTACTTCATCGGCCCCGACCTGTCCATGGGCTTGGGCCCGGTGGCCGGCGGCGCGGTCCTGCAGACGTGGGGCCCCACGGGCATGTACCTGTTCAACGCGGCGAGCATCCTGGTGGCGCTCGTCATGTTCCTGAACCTGGGTCGGCTGCGCTCGTGGAGCCGCGCCCGTCGAGAGGAGCGGTAGCGCCATGTGCTATCCCTGCCGAAACTGCGGCCAATGCGAGTCTTCCGAGGAGGGGCGCTCCATCCGCTGCCCGCGCTGCGGTGGCGCCGTGGCGCCCGATCGCGGGGTGTGCGACGCGTGCGGGTGGCGCCTGCCCAAGGCCCCGGCGTTCTCCGCGCCCGGGCAGGGCGCCGGCACGCCCGCGCCGGGCGTCGCGTCGCGGGGGTGAGGCGTGGCGCGCGACGACGAGGCGTTCATGTGTGACCTGGGCCGCGGTCAGGAGAAGTTCCAGCGGCTCTACGATCGCTACCTCATCCCCCTGGGCGCGCAGCTCATGACCGAGACGCGCGTCCAGGACGTGCGGCTGGACGAGGACGGGACGGTCGTCGGCGTGGGTGCCGTGCGCCAGGACGGCACGTGAGTGCGCGTGTCCTGCCGGGACCTACGCCTACTGTTCGGGACGGCTGGCGGGCCTGCACGCGGCTGCCTACGCCACAGGCGCGGCGCGCGGGTAGGGCACGCCCCGTCCCTGTTTGCCGCACGTGACGGCGCGTGGGCGCGAAGCGCGCTGCTCGCGGGTACGCGCGTCGCTGTCGGGGGGGGGCTATTCGGCGTACCCTACGCCCGCGGCGGCCCTTCGGGCGGGAATGCGGCCCGTTCTGACGAGAAAAGCGACTTGTGCGCGGTGGTGCGCGGTGGCGGGCTCGGGTGCTCGAACCGCGCGGGCGTTTTCGCAGGAAAAAGCCGTGGCTAACTACGCAGGGCGGCGGCAGACGCGGGATTCGGCCCCGAAGGCGGCGGCCTGCGGTGGCAAAAGTCGCTTTTCTCGCCAGAACGGAATCGAAAACCGGACCAGGGCCGTCCGCGCCGCCGTGCGGTAGGCGGGGCTGCCCCGCACCGACGCGCGAGCGACCCGCGCCTTACGCAGCGGGAGAGACCCCCGTCACGCCGCCCTATGCCGTCTCGGCATACCAAGCCGAGGGAATCGCGATTTTTCCCATAGCGTCTATGCCGGCTACCATGGGCCTTGCAACGACGGCTTCGGGCAGGAGGCGGGTCCCATGTGCTATCCCTGTGTGAATTGCGGTAAGTGCGGCCAGCAGCTGCCGCCTTCCGTGGTGCGCTGCCCCCGCTGCAAGACGGTGCTTACCCCTGAGCACCCTACCTGCGAGCAATGCGGCTGGTCGTTGCCCCTGCCGCCGGGAAAGACGGCCCCCGCGTTCCGGGGAGAGGGCGAACCTCACGCCTGAGCATGAGCCGCCGTGCCCCCTAATGCGGCGGCTCGCCCTTCTTCTGCTTGCGGCTCGGCCCGCGCTCCAGTCCCGGCTCGGACTCGGGTCGAGCCCGCACCCCGCAGCTCACCTCGCGCCGCAGCTCCGGCGCGCCCAGCGCCCAGCCCGGCACCTCGCGCCCAGCCCTACAGCCCGACGGCGATCTCCTCCAGGTACTTGCTCTGGGGATCGCGGGCCATCTCGTGGTTGACCACCTTCTCCAGCGTGTCGAGCAAATGGTCGATGGCCTCCTTCTGGTAGTCGCTGCGGAACAGCAGGTACGACGTGATGACCGCACGCTCGTCGTCGATGGGGCGGCTCACCATGTCCTGCTGCATCTTCAGCAGGTGCGAGTTGGCCACGGCAGGTGACACCAGGAACACCGCGCGACGGTCCTGCGTGTTCATGAAGAACTCGTTGAGCGACTCGTTGGAGAACGTCTGCAGGTTGGGTCGTGCGTTGAGCTCCTTCTGGAACAGGTCGAGCACCGCGAAGCGCATGGGGTCGAAGCTGCGCGTGGCCGTCATGTTGATGGGGACGTGCAGCAGGTCCTCCAGCGTGATGCGCTCGCGGGACGCCAGCGGGTGGTCCTCCCACATCCACACGTGCAGTCGCTCCTGCACCACGGGGTAGAAGATGAGGTTCTTCTTCTCGCTCACCTGGCGGATCCAGTCGATGCTGTTGCAGTCAACGGTGAGCGCCACGTCGATCTTGCCCTGCTCGAGCAGCTCGACCGACTTCTTGCCCTTCTCGGAGAAGTACTTGGTCATGACGTAGGGGTTCTCGCGCTTGAAGCGCACGACCGTCTTGAACAGGATCTCGCTCATGGAGTCCATGATGTAGGGCTCCTGGATGACCAGCTCCACGATCTCGTGCGTGGCGATCTCGCGCGTGCGCCGCACCGCGTCCTTGTACAGGTGGTGGATCTGGATAGCGTCCTCCAGGAAGGCCGTGCCGGCGGCGGTGAGCTGCAGGCGCTTGCCCCGTTTGAGCAGCTCCACGCCCAGCTCCTGCTCGAGCTCGAGGATGTGCTTGCTCAGGTTGGGCTGGGAGGTATGCAGGTTGGCGGCCGCGGTTGTGAAGTTCAGGTAGTGCGTCAGAACAATGTACTCGTACAGCGAGTCGAGCTTCATGTAACCCCCTTACGCGAACCGATTCGACCATTCTACCGCGCTCCCTTTTTGACGCATGGGGCGCCCTCGTCGATTTGGGAAATTGGAATGATCGCCATAGAAATATGGAATAAAGGTCGCATCAGCTATGCCCGAACGCTGTCGGCCCTATGCCCGCCCATGGTCTTCTACCCCCTCAATCCGACTTTTTTCCATGCGACGCCCATTGCGTATGCTCCTTGATCGGAGCCCGGGGAAGGACGCCCGATCCTCGGTTCCGCACAGCGTACACGGCAGGGGGAACGTCCCGCGCTTTGTGCGCGGGCTTACACGAGCTCAGAGAGAGGAGCGTTTGGATGAGAGAAGGAATGAACCCAGATCTCTACCGCGAGGAGTGGCAGTGGCAGGAGGGCGACGTGACCGTCACGCGCAGCTGCCAGTGGTCGGGCCCTGGCTGCCATCAGGGCTGCAACGTGCTGTTCTACACCAAGGACAACAAGCTGGTGAAGATCGAGGGCGATCCGCGTTCCCCCGTGAACGACGGCCGCCTGTGCATGCGCTGCCTGGCCATGGTCGAGGCGGTCAACCACCCCGACCGCATCCTGCATCCCCTGCGTCGCGTCGGCGAGCGCGGCGAGAACAAGTGGGAAGAGATCACCATGGACGAGGCCTACGCCATCATCGCCGAGAAGGCGCGTGAGGTGCAGGAGGAGTACGGCCCCAAGTCCATCGTCACCGGCATCGGCACCGGCCGCAACGCCACGTGGCAGACGTCGTCTCTGGCCTTCGCCGGCTTCAAGACGCCCAACGACACCGCGGGCATGCTCTCCGGCGACTGCTGCTACACGCCGCGCCTGCAGGCCATGAACGCCATCTTCGGCTCCGACTTCATCGCCGACTGCGCCCAGCTGTCCGCCGAGCGCTTCGACGACCCGGAGTACCGTCGCCCCGACGTCATCCTCAACTGGGCCTGCAACCCGGTCGTGTCCAACGCCGACGGCTTCTTCGGCCACTGGATCGTCGACTGCATGCAGCACGGCTCGCGCCTGATGGTCGTCGACCCGCGCGTCACCTGGATGGCCGCCCACGCCGACATCTTCCTGCAGCTGCGCCCCGGCACCGACGCCGCCGTGGCCCTGGGCATCTGCAACATCATGATCCAGGAGGGCCTGTACAACAAGGAGTTCTGCGACATGTGGGTCTACGGCATGGATGCCCTGGCCGAGCGTGCCGCGCTCTACACCCCCGAGGCCGTGGAGAAGATCTCCTGGGTGCCCGCCGAGAAGATCGTCGAGGCCGCCCGCTACCTGGGCAACGCCGGCACGGTGGCCCTGCAGTGGGGCCTGCCGCTCGACGAGACCAAGTGGGCCGTGGGCGCCTCGCTGGCCGTCGCCGCCGTCGAGGTCCTCACCGGCTCCATCGACGTGCCCGGTGGCTTCGTCAACGTCAAGTACGGCCACGTGCAGTCTGACATCCGCGAGAACATCTGCAAGGGCATGGGCAAGGAGGTCCGTGAGGGTCGCCTGGGCGACGGCAAGTACGCCCTGCGCACGGTCGGCTTCGGCCCGCACTCCATGGGCGATGACATCCTGCTGGCCATGGAGACCGGCGAGCCCTACCCGATCAAGATGGGCTTCCTCTGCTCCACCAACACGTTCATCAACATGGCCGGCGAGTCCAAGCGCGTCTACGAGGCGTGGCAGAAGGTGCCGTTCGTCGTGGTGTGCGACCTGTTCATGACCCCGACCGCCGTCGGCTGCGCCGACATCGTGCTGCCCATCGCCATGGGCTGCGAGCGCTGGGGCATCCGCGCCTGGTTCACCCCGCTGCGCGCCATCAACAAGATCCTGCAGGCCGGCGACGCCCGCGGCGACGAGCAGATCATGCTCGAGCTCGGCCAGATCCTCAACCCCGACATGTTCTTCTGGGACAACGTGCTGGAGATGAACGAGTTCCTCATGAAGAACCTGTCCTCCATGCCTTTCGACATGACGTGGGACGAGCTGCAGGAGAAGACGCTCGTGTACCCCAAGTTCAAGTACCGCAAGTACGAGACGGGCGACATGCGCTTCGACCACCAGCCCGGCTTCAACACCACCA
>JAAWAY010000033.1 GCA_022792415.1 Eggerthellaceae bacterium
GAGCGACTGCACCTCGATGGCGTCGCCCTCAAGCACGATGGTGTCGCCCCGCACGGTGACGCGGGCGCCGAACGCGTCCTGGATGAGGCGGAGGTTCTCGTCGGTAGCGCCCGTGACGGCCGCCATGGGGACGCTCGCGGGGGCCGTGAGGGTTATCTGCGTGTGATCTGCCATGGCGCCAATTGTAGCAAAAGGCCCCCGGGGCCGAGGGCACGGGTTGGTTACGGCGGGCCCGGCGCTCAACCGCCCTGCTCGTCGAGCGAGCGCACGAGGACGCGCAGCTCGTCGCGGCCGTGCACGCCGAGCTTGGCGTAGATGCGCTGGACGTGGTTGCGCGCCGTGTTGTACGAGATGCACAGCTCGTCGGAGATGGCGCGCGCGGACAGCCCGCGCGCGAGCAGCTCGAACACCTCCGCCTCGCGGGCCGAGAGCTGCCCCCTCGCCGCCGCCTCCGCGCAGGCCCGCCGCCACGAGGCGTAGCGCCCGGCGTCCGCGTCGGCGCCGGGCTCCTCGGGACGGCCTCCGTCCGGCGCCCCGACGTCGTCCTCGTCCACGCAGATGGGCTCCATCATGCGCTCCAGGTCGCTCTGGCGGAACAGGAACAGCGCCACGAACAGCGCCACGAGCGCCGAGGCGACGAGCGCCGTCACCACGACGTCGAGCGAAAGGGCGCCCACCTCGGCGACGAGCCCCACGCCCCAGCCGGCGACCGCGCCCACGGTGAACGACCCGTAGCCGAAGGCGAACACGCGCAGGGTCGAGGCGCCCGACGTGAAGGAGACGCGCGCCAGCAGCACCCACACGCACAGGCTGATGAGGGCGTTCACCGCGCCGCTCAGACCCAGCACCACGCCGCTCTGCGGCCCCAGCACGCCGAGCACCACGTACACGAACGACACCGCCAGGATGACGCGGTAGAGGATGAGCCCGTAGGGCGCGCGGCGCGGCATCCGCAGCGCGGCCGCGGCCACCACGACCATCGTGAGCATGATGAGGGCCCCCGACAGGCGCCGGTAGTCCACCAGCACGGCGGCCTCGTCGCCGAACAGCGGGAAGCAGGCGCGGCAGATGCTCGTGGGGACGGCGAAGAACAGCACGCCCACGGCGAAGCGCCAGAACCACCGCGGCATCTCCCAGCCGCCGTCGGGGACGGCGGGGCGGTCCTCCCGCCGCTCGGCCTGGAGGGCGAGCGCGGACAGCGTGGGCAGCAGGAAGAACAGCCACGGGTGCACGTAGGACGACACCGACAGCACGGTGTAGTTGATGGCGAACGCCGCCACCTGCACGAGGGCGGCCATGAAGATGAGCTCGCGCGGGCCCAGCTCGGCGAACTGAAGGATGGAGCGGCACGCCAGAGGCGCGGTGCCCAGCCCCGCCAGCGCGGCGCCGAGCAGGTACCAGGCGCCCCCGGCCGGCTGCAGCACGAAGATGAGGGCGGTGCCCACCGTGGCGAGCACGCCCGCGCCGGTGAGCAGGGCGCCGTCGCACACCAAGCGGAAGGACGTCCGGTGGAAGGCCCCCATCACGCCCAGGGCCACGGCGAAGGCCAGGTTCACGGTGACGTAGACCGATGACACCTGCGTGTCGGCCAGCCCCGTGCCCATGAACGTCACCTCGCAGCCGAACAGCACGAGCTGCCAGGCGAGCCACAGGGACGCGCCGATGAACTTGAAGTTGGGCATGAGCCCGTCGAGGGTGGCCATCGCCCCTTCGCGCGAAGAACCCGCCATCATCACCGCTCCCCGTCGCACCTGCGTTCCGACCGCCGTAAACGGCACGGTTACATCATAGCGCAACGGGCGGCGCGCGGCGAGGAGCGGGGGGCGCCTACCCCTCCGCCTCCTCGAGGAAGGCCGCGTCCTCGGCCGAGAAGCCGGCGGCGTAGGCCATGAAGGCCGGGTAGAAGGGCTCCTCGGCGAAGCGCTCGACGCGCTCGGCCAGCTGGTCGATCCAGTTGAGGACGTGGTCGCGCAGGAAGTCCCGCTGCACGCTCGCCAGGCGCTCGGCCTCGGCGCCGTCGCCGCGCTCCCAGGCGTCGGCGATCCGGTCGCTCGTGATGGCAAGGAACTCGAACTCGAAGGCCAGGTGGTCCTCGGGCGTCCTGAGGGAGGCGTCGATGGTGACGCCCTCCTGGGCGTAGCGGCGCAGCACGTCATCGCGGGCACCCTGCATCATCAGGCCCTCCTCGCTCGTGAACACCGACTCGAAGGGCACGGCGGTGTCGCCCTCGTACACCCCGGCGGCCAGGAAGACGCGCGCGTAGTCGACCCGCAGGCGGGTGAGCACGTCGGGGGGCGCCAGGCGCAGGAAGCGGTGAATGCGCTGCGCGCCGTCGCGCATGCGCTCGTCCTCCCCGCAGGGAAGCTCGTTGGCGGCCAGGAAGGCGAGCTGGTCGGCATCGAGCTCGCGGAACAGGACGGAGGCCAGCAGGCGGTAGGCCTGGGCGCGGGCGCGGGCGGACTCCACGGCTTCGGCAGGTACGTTCATGGCGGGTTCTCCTTCCAGGTGAGCCGGGGCGCGTGCCAGCCGGCTGCGGCGATCAGAGGGGGAAGCCGGCCCCGGCGCGGAGGGGGTGCGCCGGGGCGGCGTCGGTCAGGAGGCGGGTTGGTCGGCGGCGTCGCGGGAGCGGCGTGCCGGGAGCAGCCGGATGCTGATGGCCCCGGCGGGGCACGCCTCCCGGCAGCGCCCGCACTTCGAGCACTCGGGCAGCCGGTCGGCATGCGGGTCGAGCTCCTCGGGGCAGGCCGTCACGCAGGCACGGCAGTCGATGCCGCGCTCGCGCAGGCAGCGCTTCTCGTCCACGTGGGGAACGAGGAGCCGGTTGCCCGTGGAGATGAGCGAGAGCAGGGCCGATATCGGGCAGAAGCGGTGGCACCACTTGCGGGCCACCACCAACTCCACCACGAGGATGGCCGGGAACAGCAGGAGCCCCCAGCTGGTCTCGTTGAACTGCACGAGGTGCCACAGCCCGATGAAGGTGGCGAACGTGAGCCCCACCGGGCAGATGAGGCAGAACACGGGGAACCCGAACAGCGCCGCCGAGGCGAGGGTGCCCCCCAGCACGGCGAAGCGCGTGTCCAGGTGGAACCCGTCGCGGCGCCCCCCCACCGGGGGCAGCGCCCCGCAGGACGCGCAGCCGCCGGCGCAGCCGGCCTTGCAGGCCCCCGCCGGCTCGTCGTCGGCGGCCAGGGGCTCGTCGACGACGGCGTCGTCGCCGGGGGCGTCGCGGCGGCCGCCCGGGCGCCGGATGAGCGACTGGAGCAGCGGCGTGGGGCACAGCCACGAGCAGAACGCCTTGCCGAAGACGAGCACGGCGACCAGCACCACGGCCAGCAGGACGAGCACGTGGGGAATGACCGAGCCCACGCCCAGCATGACCTCGAGCGCGCCCACGGGGCAGAGCAGCGCGATGGAGTCGTAGCCGAAGGCCGACAGGGTGCCGGAGGCGGCGTGGGTGGCCAGGGACACGCCCACCGCCACGAACACGGCCACCACGACGATCGTGCGCACGGTGGTCAGCTTCATCTCCTACCCCCTCTCCACGTTGATGCCGCGCCGACGCGACCCCGAGTAGCTCATGAGCGTCGCCGAGGGACACGCGTGCTCGCAGGCCCCGCAGCCGTTGCAGAGGTCGGCCTCCACCACGGGGCGCCCGTTCTCGTTGAGCACGACGGCCCCGTAGGGGCACGCCTCGACGCACCTCACGCAGCCGCCCTGCTTCCAGGCGATGCACTCGGCGGCGTCGATGACCGCCACCCCCAGCCGCTCGCTCGCCGGGTCGAAGGGGGCGAGCGCGCCGGTGGGGCACACCTCGATGCAGCGGCCGCAGAAGTCGCAGGCGCCCTTGTGGAAGTCCAGGTAGGGCGTGCGGGCGTTGAGCAGCCCGTCCTCGAGCCGCGCGACGGACACGCAGTCCTGCGGGCACGCGCTGCGGCACTTGTCGCACTTCAGGCATGCCGCGAGGAACCGCTCCTCGTCCTGGGCGCCCGGCAGGCGCACCAGGCCGCCGTCGCCGGCGAAGGCCCGGCCCACCCCGCCCAGGGCGATCATCCCCGCGAAGCACCCGGCCCCGACGATGAGGCCGCGCCGGCTGAGGGCCGGTCCCCGCGGCCGGCGCTTGTCATCACGGTCCATGGCTCCCCCTTAGATCAGAAGCCCGAAGAAGTTCTCGAGCGGCACGTAGGCGAGCCACATGCTGACGCGCAGGCACACGGCCCCGATGAGGGCGCAGGCGCACGCCGCCCAGGCCAGGGCGGGGCGCAGCGCCGGGCGCGCGACGCCCGCCAGGCCCAGGGCGGCCGGGGCGACGCCGCCCACCACCACCGCACCGCCCAGCCCAATGAGCCAGATGTCGGCGAGGGCGGAGGCGGCCATGACGTAGGCCAGGCTCGTGAGGGCCGCCACGGCGCCGGAGGCCGCCAGCAGGACGAAGTAGGTGCGCAGGTCGCCCTCGTCCTTGCGCAGCCCGGCGATGGCGCAGTACAGCGCCACGCCCGATGCCATGGCCGTGCCCAGGTAGGCGAGCGGCAGCAGCATGGTGTTCCAGGTGGCGATGGCCGGCATGAGGTAGGAGTGGCCCGCCATGAACGACAGGGCGACCCCGCACACGGCGCCGGCGACCGCGCAGATGCGGCGAACGGGCTCGCTGCGATGGTAGCTCACCAGGTAGACGAAGGTGAACGCGGCGGCGATGCCCACGAGCACGGCCTCCACGAAGATGCCCGAGGTGGGGTGGTTGAGGGCGGCCAGCATGTTCTCGGGGTGCGCGAGGTGCGTCACCGAGGCCAGGCCGCCCACGGCCAGGAGCACGAGGGCCACGACGGCCGCGGGGAAGTTGACCCGCGTGGTCCGCTTGGCGAACTCGTCGACGGCCACCAGGGCGAACAGCCAGCCGCCGCAGCCCGTCAGGGCGGTGAACAGAACGAGGGACCAGGCTATCTCCATGTTAATCACCGTTCCTCCACGTCGCGAACCGGCTCGACAGGATGTAGGCCGTCGAGGGGTTGTTGCCGACGTTCCTCAGGTAGTGGACATCCTCGGGATCTGCCTCGGCGATGGCGCGGGCGGCGTCGGAGGTCGGGTCGTCCAGGTCTCCGTAGAAGCGCGCCTCGCCGGGGCAGTTGTGCACGCACGCGGGCTCCTTGCCCTGGGAGGTCAGGTGCTGGCACAGCGTGCACTTCTCCACCACCTGCTGCTCGCGGTTCCAGTTGCGCACGCCGTAGGGGCAGGCCATCATGCAGTACTTGCAGCCGATGCACACCGACTTGTCGATGAGTACCACGCCGTTCTCGTCCCTGAAGCTGGCGCCC
>JAAWAY010000034.1 GCA_022792415.1 Eggerthellaceae bacterium
GGGTCACATCAAACGTCACACGGCATGCCGTGTGACGTTTGATGTGACCCTCCGTCACGCGCTACGCCCTCACTCCCTTACGAGGCCTTCGCTGAGCGCCCCCCCCCCAGCGAGGTTTGCGCCGGCCGCTCGTTGATGAGCATGATGGTGCTGTGGAACCAGGGGCCCTCCGGCTCGGCGCGGAACGACCCGCCGTAGCGATCAGCCAGGCTGCGCAGGATCTGCAGGCCCCAGCCGTGAGACGGCACCGGCAGGGCGCGGCCGGTCAGCGCCCCGTGCAGCCCGTCGTCGCGCTCGTCGCCGGCATCGCCGCCGCGCTCAGAGGGCGCGGGCGCCGCGCCGTCCTCCACGCGGCCGTTCACCACGTCCACCAGCAGCACGCCCGACACCACGCACGCCTTCACCGTGATGCGGCGGAAGGGCGCCCGCACCTGCCGGCAACTGCGGATGGCGTTGTCCATGAGGTTGGAGAACACCGCGCACAGGTCCACGTCCAAGATGGCCAGGCCGTCGGGCACGACGATCTGGCAGTCCACGTCGATGCCCTCCTCCAGGCACGTGCGCAGCTTCATGGCCATGAGCGCCCCCACGGCGCGGTTCTCGCAGCAGCGCTCGTCCGACGCGTCCATCAGGTCCACCGCCTGGCCGATGAGGTCGGCGGCCTCCTGACTGCGATGCCGCGTCAGCAGGCGCTCCACCTCGTAGAGCATGGCCACGATGTCCCGGCGCATGGCGCGCGCCTCGGCCAGGCCGCTGCGCAGGCGCTCGAAGTACACCTGCTGCAGCGCGCGCTGCTCCTCCAGCAGGCGCACACGCTCGGCGGCCAGGCCCTCCTCGTCGATGGCGGCCAACGCGCGGAACAACAGCGCGTCCGCCACCGCGCACAAGAGCGCCGCCACCGCCACGGCGACGATCACCCAGGACGGGAGCGGGTAGGACGCGATGTACCACACCAAGAAGCTCAGCACCGCCAGCTGGCTCAGGGGAAACACCAGCGACGCGGCCGCGCGTCGGCGCGGCGTGCGCAAGAACCGGGCCCCGGGGCGCGCGGCCCGCGCCTCCCCATCGGCCGGCGCGCCGTCGGGTACCCCTCCCTCATCCGCCGCGTCGTCGCCGAGCGCGTGCGGGGCATCCCCGCCCGCGCCGCGCGCCTCGTCCATGGTCACCGCCAGCACCAGGCTGATGAGCTGGCGCACGTAGCCGCGGGCCTCGTCCACCTCTCCCTCGTCGATGAGCATGAGCACCACGTTCACCTGGTTGCGCAGGTCGTGCCGCACGCGGGCGACGGCGCTCACCTCATGCTCCACCTCCTGGTAGCGGTCCAGGTAATGGGACAGCTCGGCGGCCAGCACCTGGGAGCGCTGGTCCTCGCGCACCTTGAGGTTGTACCGCTCCATGAACGGGAAGAAGAACGCGTCCGCGCCCACGCACACCAGCGCCGCCAGCAGGTTGCCCGTGATGACCGGAGGGCTGAGGTTGCCCGTGGCCTGCATGATGCCCACGCTGAAGCCGATGAGCAGGTACTGCACGAAGATGAACCCGAAGAACTGCGCCGTCCCGCTGTTCGTGCGCGTGGACGTGAGCCAGCGCTCCAGGGCCTCGATCACCACCAGCAGGCCCGTCAGCACCACCAGGTGCAGCAAGTGCGCGATGACGAAGTAGAAGGGCGCGTCCTCCGCCTGCGGCAGCGCCGCCGCGTCGGGGCCCACCACGCTGCCCCACAGAAACGACGAGGGGATCTCGGAGATGACGATGACCAGCTGGATGAGCAGGACGACGAAGATGCGCCGCGGCAGCGGGTCGCGGGCGAACACCAGGCACGGCACCACCATGGCCACCGTCCCCAGGATCATGCGCGTCGGCTGCCCCTGCACCAGCTGCAGCACGAACGGCAGGATGAGCACCAGGCTCACCAGCCAGAACCACCCCTTGTGGCGGATGTCGAGCAGGCGCGTGGCCATGTACACCAGCACGAGCTGGCAGGGCAGCGCGAAGAGAATGTCGATGTCGGTGAGGGCCATAGGCGGCGTCCGGACGTTGAAGGGGGCGAGAGGCTAAGCCTACAGCCTTTCCTTCAGGAAGTCCATGAACGCCTCGCGCGTCGGGCGCGACCGCTTCTGGCTGATGGGGATGGTGGCGCCGGACAAGAGGTCGATCTGGTCGCCCCGCATCTCGGCGATCTTCTCCATGTTGACGAGGAAGCTCTTGTGGCACTGCACGAAGGAGTCCGGCAGCTTGCGCGCGATGCCGCCGAGCGACTCGTACGCCTCGATCATCTGGTCGCCCAGGTGGATGCGCACCTTGCGCCGATCGCTCTCGATGTACTCGATGTCGGCGGGCAGCACCCGCATGATGCGGCCGCCCACCTTCACGCCGAAGGGCCGCGCGATGCGCTTCTCCAGGTTGTCGACGGCCTTGTCCAGCGCGTCGAACAGGTCGTCGGCCTGCAGGGGCTTGGTCAGGAAGTACACGTGGTTGGTGCGGTAGACGCGCGTGCAGTACTCGACGTGGCCCGTGACGTAGATGACCTGCACGCCCGCGCACTGCTGGAGCAGGCGCTGGACGGCCGAGATGCCGTTCTCGGACGAGCCGGACGCGGCATCGAACACCACGTCCATGAACACGATGTCGGGGATGGCGCCCCGGCGCAGCCGCGCCTCCAGGTCCGCGATGCCGGCGCAGGATTCCACCTGGAACTCCTTGTGGGTGGGGTATTCCGACAGAAGGTGCTCGAGCACCCGGGACTGCTCTGCGTCGTCGTCGACGATCAACACGTTGACTGCATTCATGTACCGTACTCCTGTTGTGGCTAGAGAAGACCAGCACGCCCGCAGACGCGCCCGCCCGCAACGCCAAGGACCCCGATTCCCCTGCCGTTCGTCTTGTTCGCTTTATTGTATCCAAGCACGGGAAAAAGCGATCGAGACCGGATTTGAATGTAACAATCAACTGCGAAAATGCGCCCTACAACAGGGACAACATTGCGCAACGACCCCGCGTCGAACCAAGGCGGGCACCCGAGCCGCGCAGCCCTCCGAAGGCGCGCGCGGACGGGCGGCTCCGGTCGCGAAATCACACCCCGCGCCCCCGCCACGCCGCCCCCTCGCGCGCGGGCGCGCGGCACCGGCCGACGGGGCCGGGGCGGCGGCGGGGCCGGCCGATGATACAATGGCGCACACCGGGCGCGCGGCGCCCGCCTACCGCCCGAGGAGCGCCCATGAACTTCCACAACGCCCGTTTCCAGGCCGCCTACGGCACGTCCGAGCAGCTGCCCCCCTCCACCGGCCCCGAGGTGTCCTTCGCCGGCCGGTCCAACGTGGGCAAGTCATCGCTGCTCAACAAGCTCATGTTCCGCAAGGGCCTGGCCAAGGTGTCCTCCACGCCCGGCAAGACGGCCACCATCAACTTCTACGATGTGGACGGGGCCGACCTCGTCGACTTGCCCGGCTACGGCTACGCCAAGGTGTCCAAGAGCGAGAAGGGACGCTGGTCGGAGCTGATCGAGGGCTACTTCAACCAGGAGCGCGCCTTCGCGCTGGTGGTGTCGCTCATCGACATCCGCCATGAGCCCGCGGCGCTCGATCGCGGCATGGTGTCGTTTCTGAAGGAGGCCGACCTGCCCTTCGCCATCGCGCTCACCAAGGCCGACAAGCTGTCCAAGCAGCAGGCGGCCAAGCAGCGCGCCGCCATCAGCCGCGCGCTCGACCTGCCCAAGGGCACGCCGATGGTGGTCACCTCCGCCGAGAAGGGCACGGGCGTCGACGAGCTGCGCGCGCTCATATCCCAGGCCGTCGGCGACTAGCCGCGCCCACGCGCCACGCCTGGGCGCGCCCAGGCAGAGGGCCCCAGACGCACCGAGGGGCGGCCCCGCGCATCGGCGGGACCGCCCCTCTCGTCATCTCGCGGCGTCTGCTAGTTCTCGAAGTTCTCCGCGAAGTGCGCGTTCATCTGGGTCTCCTTCACCACGGCGGCCGCCTTGGGATGCTCAACGCTCTCAAGGAGGAACCGCGCGTAGTGCCCCAGCACGAACAGCACCATGAAGGCGGCGAACAGCGTCTCCACCGCGATGAGGCCCGGCAGCAGCCCGGCGCCGGGCAGCGCCACGCCGGCCTCGCCCAGAAACGCCACGCCCTTGGTGAGGGCCGTCGCCGTGATGACGAAGGGGAACGTCATGGCGGCGAAGCTGGGGTAGAACTTGAGCGCCATCAGGTGCGGCAGGCGCGTGAGCACCACGACGAACAGCGCCTGGGCCAGCACCAGCAGCACGCCGACGAACAGCGGGCTGGGGTCGGGGCTGCAGGCCAGGTAGCCCACGAGCGACAGGCTCATCGGCGCCGCGTAGATGCAGAACAGCGGACGGGCGCCCTCGGGGATCTCATGCTTCACGTAGCGGTACGTGACGAGCACCAGCAGCACGGCGTAGCAGGCGAATCCCAGCCAGAACAGGCCGTAGCCCAGGGCCTCCATGCCGAACACCGGCGCCGTCACCGACGCCACGATGATGCCGACATAGCAGATGAAGTAGGTGGGGAACACCTCGTGCAGCTTGAAGCGGCGGATGAAGCGCAGGCTGAACCACACCATGAGCGACAGGTGCGCCACCACGGCGCACGCCCACAGCGCGAACGCCGGGATCTGCGCCAGGGGCGCCAGGTACGTGGCCAGCTGCATGAGGGACATGAACAGGGTGGCCGACACGCTGGCCATGATGGAGTTGCGCAGGTCGTCGCGGATCATGTCAGGGAACAGCACGATCTTGGCGCCGAGCAGCCCCACCAGCACGCAGGCCAGCACACCGCACACGGCGTGGGCCACCGCGGTGTAGGACACCAGCAGGTTGCCCAGAGCCGCCAGGCCCAGGGCCACGCCTGCCGTGGGGATGGGGACCTTCTTGATAACTTCGCGCATGACGTGCCTTTCTTGATGAGGGTTCGGACCGCGCGCCGCCGGCGAGGGCACAGCGGCACGCGGGAACGTTGTGCGAGTCCCAGTATGGCAGCTGATACACGAAATATTCCTAATGAGTTATTATCTATGTATAATTCTTATTGATTGATCGGGCGGCGGTTGTCAGTCTTCTCGCGAGCAAGAGGCTGCCCGACCAGCCGTTCCGCAACTCAGCGAGGGAGGCGCCATGCTCGACTTTCGCGTGAGGACGTTCCTCACCGTGTGCCGCACGCTCAACTACACGCGTGCCGCCGAGGAGCTCAACATCACCCAGCCGGCGGTCTCGCAGCACATCGCCTACTTGGAACGCGAGTACGGCACGCCGCTGTTCACCTACCAGGGCCGGCGGCTGACGCTGACGAAGGCCGGGCAGGTGCTGCGCGATGCCCTGGGCACCATGGCCCATGACGAGACGCTGCTGCACGAGCGCATCGGCGCTCTCGCCGCGGGCGAGGCCGTGGAGCTGCGCATCGGGCTCACCCTCACGGCCGGCGAGTACGTGGTGGCCGCGCCCCTGGCCTCCTACCTGGCCGAGCATCCCGACATCCACGCCACGGTGCGCTCGGGCGGCACGCGCCAGCTGCTGGAGCAGCTGGACGCCGGGCTCATCGACTGCGCCTTCGTGGAGGGGATGTTCGACAAGGCGGCGTATGCATGGGACGCGTTCTGCACCGAGCGCCTAGCCTGCGTGTGCGCGGCCGGGCATCGCTTCGCCGCCCCGCCGCGCACCGTGGATGACCTGCTTGGCGAGCGCCTCATCGTGCGTGAGGAGGGGTCGGGCACCCGCGGCGTGCTCGACCACGCCCTGGCCGCGCGCAACCTGTCCCTCGACGCGTTCGCCGACACGCTCACCGTGGAGAGCCTCGACATCATCAAGGTGTTCGTGGCCCAGGATCTGGGCATCTCCTTCCTCTACGAGGCGGCGGTGCAACGCGAGGTGGCCGAGGGGTCGCTGCGCGAGGTGCCGCTGGCCGGGCCGCCGGTCCAGCACGACATCTCCTTCGTGCGCCTGCGCGGCAGCGCGTTCGAGGCCGAGACCAAGGCGCTGTTCAAGACGCTGGTGTCACAGCGAAGGCAGCTGTAAGGCCGACCGCGCTGGGCGCAGGGGGCGCAGGGAGCACCCCCGCAGCAAGAATTCATGTGGTATACCTCACCACATGAATTCGTAGCGAGGAGGCGACCGAAGCCCCCTCCGCCCAGCGCATCCCGAGACGCAAGAAGGCCCCGGCACACGTGGTGGCCGGGGCCTTCGATCAGCGTCTGCTCAGGGCGACTTACGCGTCCACGCTCATGGTCAGCAGCAGCAGCGCGTCGTGCGCGGCGGCGTCCTCCACCAGCTCGCGGGTGAGCACGGTGCCCTTGGCGGCCGCGAACGCGCCGTCAGCGCTGGTCACGTCGTCGACCAGCGTGGTGCCGATGAGGAACTCCACCAGCTGGGCGTCGTCCTCAGACAGCTCCACAGCCTCCTCGACCTCGGCGTCAGCCTCGTCGTCGGCCTCCTCGATCAGCTCCTCGACAAGCTCCTCCTCGGCAGCGGCGGCCACGTCGTCGGCCAGCAGCTCCTCCTGCGTGGGGGGCAGCTCCTCGGCCACCTCCTCGACGACGACCTCCTCGGCCACGGGCGCAACCGCGACCTCGACCTCGGCCTGCGGGGTCTCGCGCAGCTCAGCGGCCGTCTTGCCGCCGTCGTCGACGAAGACGAACTCGGGGGCGAAGAACACGAACGTCTCAGCCGGGAACACGGTGCCGTCGGCCAGCGTGATGCTGTTGACGGTGCCGAACACGGGGTCGAACGCGTAGGTGGCCACGGTGCCCAGCTTGTTGCCGGTGCGAGTGAACACGTCAGCGCCGATGAGGGCAAAGCCGTCGGCGATGAGGGCCTGGCCCTGCGGCGAGCCGGAGGGCAGGAAGTCCTCGCGCGACTGCACGGTGATGAACGTATCGCCCACGGCGAGCACGTTGTCGAACGGCAACGCCAGCGGGGTGTTGGTGGTGGCGCTGGAGACGATGTAGTGGCCGACGGCCAGGGTGTCGCAGTCGACGCGCAGCTCGCGCATCGTGCCGAGCACCTTACGATCGTCGATGCCGACGACGCTGCGGGTGAGGATGGATTCGTTAGTTTCCATGGCGGCTCTTTCTCCGAGTTGGCGGACGAGGGGCCGGCCTCGTTGCGGCCGGCTGGCTCGCGTTTAGCGTGCTGGGCCCATTGTATACGAAACGCCCGTTGACATCGGGGGAAGCCCGCGTTATTTGCTAGGCTCCACACTTCCCTCCACCAGCATGACGTTGGAGGAGTCGTCGACCAGGTAGATGTCGCACGACAGCAGGTCGCGGGTAGTTCGCACGCCGTCCTGGTAGTACACGCGGAACGACTCGGCCACGTAGTACTGGCGCTCCTCGCCCTTGGAGTTGGGCTTCTCGTAGCGGTCGACGATGCGGGACGTGGCGTCCACCGTGACGCCCTCGCCCAGCGGATCGCCGATGATGGAGACATCGACGGTCTGGCCCACGGCCTTGGCGTAGATGGTGATGGCGTGGTCGGTGTCGTTCTTGATGCGCAGGTCGCTCTGGCCGTAGACGATGGTGGCGTCCAGCCCGGGAGGCGCGTAGTCCGACACGACGGAATGGGGGTGACGTTCCACGATCTCCAGGTCGGCCTTCACGGCGGCGATGTAGAGCGCCGTGGACACCTGGCAGATGCCACCGCCGTCGCCCAGGGCCACCTGGCCGTCACGGATGACGGGGGCCTCCTGGTAGCCGCGCTCGGCCGAGCTGTCGCCCACGACCTCGTTGAACGAGAACGTGGCACCCGGCTCCACCACCGTGCCGTCGATGGCATCGGCGGCCAGGCGGATGTTCTCGGCACGTGCGGCGTCCTCGCTCTGTGAGATAGCCTGGTACTGGCCGATGATCACCTGCTCGGGCGCGTCGGGATCCTCGTCCTCGACGGGCGCCTGCGCCTCGTCGGGCGCGACAGGCTGCGGGGCCTGGCTGGCCGCGGCCTGCTCGTTGGTCATCCAGAGATAGGGGTTGCCGAAGGCCATGAGCGAGGCCACGGCGATCGAGCACAGCACCACAACGGGAAGAGCGGCCCGAGATGCCCGGTGCGCGGGGGGCATCTTGGGACGTCGTTGCGCTGCGGTTGCCCGCCGGTCAACGTTCTGATCGGGGCGGGCGTGTGCTGCCATTGCCTACCCCATCCTCTCGACGGCATCCAACTTCATGCGCTCAATGCGCGTGAGCACGCTCGACTGGCGGAGCTCGGCGGCGATGGCGCGCGCCTTCGTGCCGTCGCCGGCCTTGACGTAGCAGGCAAGCTCGTCGAAGCGGGCGCGGCGGGCATCCTCGGCCGTGGGGGCCGCGGCGGCGGCCTCCGCGAAGAGGCGGGCGGCGATGGGGTACACCCCGCGGTCGCGCAGGGACTGGGCCTTGGCGCAGTAGCCCTCGTAGGGACCGGGCTCGGCTGCCGGCTCGGGCTCGGGCGCGGGAGCAGGCTCCGCGACGGGCGCGGGCGCAACCACCGGCGTGGGCTCGGGTTTGACAACCGGCTCGGGCTCCGGCTCGACGGCGACCACAGGCGTGATCTGAGGCGTGATGTCGACGCGCGCGGGCTCGACAACGAGCTCCAGCTCGGGCGCAGGCTCGACGACCGGCTCGGGCTCGGGCGCGACCTCGACAGCCGGCGCGGGCTCAAACACGGGCTCGGGCTCAGGAACCACCGCAGGCTCGGGAGCGATCTCGACGACCGGCTCGGGCTCGGGCGTCACCACAGGCTCGGGCTCGGCGAAGGTGAACACCTCCACCGCCGGCACGGCCTCCACCGCGGCGGGCGGCTCATCGGGCTCGATGACCTCCCACACATCAGTGATGTCAGGCAGCGCGGACGACGCGGGACGACGCGGGCCGGGCGCGGGCTCCACCACGGGCTCCTCCGCCGGCAGGGGCTCGGCCTCGGGCAGGTCCTCCGCCACGAACGGGGACGTGACGACGGACGGCTCCTCGGCAGCGGGCGCCTCCTGGACCAGGGCGGCCTCCTCGGCGGCCTTGCGGCGCTCCTCCTGCTCCTCGGCCAGAGGACGCAGGTCGATCATGTTCACCTCGCCCACCGGCACCACCTTGGTGGTGGTCAGGTCCGCGAACGGCAGGGCCACCTTCGCAGGCTTGGGGGTGTGCGATCCGCGCGCGGGCTTGCTCGCCGCAGTCTTGCCGGCCGCGGGCTTGCTGGGCGTGCGTAGCTTGGGCTTCTTAGGCTCGATGACGGGCTTGAACAGGGATTCCTCGGCCTCCTGCGCCGCCGGGGCCTCGGCCTTGGCCGTGCGCAGCTTGGGCGCGTCAGCCGGCTTGGCCTTCGTCTTCTCACGACGCTTGGCCGCATCGGCCATCTCGGTCATGCCCACGTAGATGGCGACGGGCACCACGATGCAGGCAACTGCGAACACCGGCGCCGCCCACCGCTGAGAGAACACGATGGCGACGAGGAAGAACAGGATCACCACGAGGCTGACGCCGCCGAGCGATCCGATGACAGCGCGCCGCTGGGAGCCCGGAGGGCTCAGCTTTATGCCGACGACCAGGCCGATGAGCACGACGACGGCCATCAGCGCAATGCCGATCCAAGAGTTCTGCATGTCACCTCCCAGCGAAAATGAGCAGACTGAAGCAATTATCTATCTAAAAAGGGAAGTATAGCATCTGGCGCTAAAGGGCAAGGCCACGGGCCGTTTCCCGTGACCAAACTCCAGCAAAAGTCACAGGATGTATATTCTGATACTTCAACTCATATTTAACCTCGTGCCGAAAACGAAGAGGAGCCCCCGAAGGGGCTCCTCGCAGGCTGCGTATCGGCGGGGCGCTCGCGGCGCCCGCGCGGCTAGCGGGTGTTGCTGGCGAAGGGCGCCTTGTCCTTGAGCAGCACGTCATGCGCGCCGCCCTCGACGATGGACGTGGCGCTGACCAGCGTCAGCTTGGCCTTGTCCTGAAACTCGGGGATGGTGAGCGCGCCGCAGTTGCACATGGTGGACTTCAGCTTGAGCAGCGTGACGTCGATGTTGTCCTTGAGGCTGCCGGCGTAGGGCACGTACGAGTCCACGCCCTCCTCGAACGACAGCGTCTTCTTGGTGCCGCCCAGGTCGTAGCGACCCCAGTTGCGGGCGCGCGCCGAGCCCTCGCCCCAGTACTCCTTCATGTAGGTGCCGTTCACCATCACCTTGGCCGACGGGCTCTCGTCGAAGCGGGCGAAGTAGCGGCCCAGCATGACGAAGTCGGCGCCCATGGCCAGGGCCAGCGAGATGTGGTGGTCGTAGACGATGCCGCCGTCGGAGCAGATGGGCACGTACACGCCCGTCTCGCGGAAGTACTCGTCGCGGGCCTTGGCCACCTCGATGGTGGCCGTGGCCTGGCCGCGGCCGATGCCCTTCGTCTCGCGCGTGATGCAGATGGAGCCGCCGCCGATGCCGATCTTGATGAAGTCGGCCCCGGCGTCCGCCAGGAAGCGGAAGCCCTCGGCGTCCACCAC